>UQZS01000051.1 GCA_900545625.1 uncultured Oscillospiraceae bacterium
CCATATAACCGGTCAACATGCCGTCTCTGCTCTCGATCCTGCCGCCGTCGGGCGCTTTTGTCTGCGTTGTCACGCCAAACGCTTCAAGCGCCGCCGAATTGAACCAGCCCATGTGCCCGGATTTGTGGCGGATCACGAGCTTGTGTTGCGGTGCGAGCGTATCCAAGTCCGCAAGACTCGGCGGTTCGCCGTTTCCCATGCCGGCGGGATCGAAATCCCACGCTGTGATCCAAGCGCCGGGCGCAATCGCCCTTTCTTGTGCAAAATTTGAAATACGAGCCTGCATTTCCCGCAAGGAGCGCACGCCGTTTAAGGAAACCTGCAAAAACGAATAGGCGACCTGCGTGAAATGACTGTGCGCGTCGATGAACGCGGGCAGCAGCGCCGCACCGCCGAGTTCCACCCAACGGCATGTGCCGTCGGCCTTTTTCGATACCGTGCGCAGATCACCGATCTCGAGGATCCTGCCGTCCTCTGTGAGCAGTGCCTGTGCTGCTGCACCGCGATCCATGGTCACGATATCGCCGCCGTAAAACAGGGTTTGCATGCCATAAACACTCCTTTGCTTCCTGTATTTATCCTGTGCGCGGGAGTACGAAATATCCGTCCGCCGCCTTGGAACCGAAAATCGGGAAGAGGCGTGGGAAAAATTCCCACCGACTCGAAATATCCCTGTGGGCCAGGTGAAATATACGCTCGTGCGTATAAATAACCGCGAATTTTGCCGATTCTTTGTAGATTATGGTTAAAAGCTGTCCGAAATATTTGTTCAAAATTTTCGGAAAACCGCTTGCAAAAGCGGGGCGGATTGATTATAATGGTGGTACTAATAGGAAATAAAAACAAGTTGAAAGGTACTCAGAGGAAATAAAAGTGCCTTTTTGCAAGGCAAGTGGAGGTGAACGGCGGTATGATGTTTCAAGGCAACGCGGAATATACACTGGATGCGAAAAACCGTCTGTTCATCCCTGTCAAGATCCGGGAACAGGTGGGCGACAGCTTCATTTTGTTCCTGCCCCCGCGCGAAAAATGCCTGTATATTTACAGCGAAGCGCGCTGGGAGGAGGTTGCACGGGAAGTGCTTGCCAAAAACGACCGTGGGTATGAGCGCCTGATCTTCGGCAATGCCGTCACGGCGGAAACGGACAAGCAGGGGCGCATTACCATCCGCGCGGACTTCTGCAAACGTATCGGGCTGAAAAAGTCCGTCACCATTGCCGGTACGGGCGAACGTCTTGAGATCTGGGATACCGCTACGCGCAACGAAGAGCTTGCGCGGCTTGCCGAATCTGCCGATACCTATTCGGATATCCGCTTTTAACGGGAGCGCGGCGCTATGGATTTTGTGCATCATCCCGTATTGCTGTCTGAAACCATCGACGCGCTGCATATCCGCCCGGACGGGTTGTACTGTGATTGTACGGCGGGCGGCGGCGGACACGCAGCGGCAATTTTGTCTCACCTGAACGAGCACGGCAAGCTGATTGCCGTTGACCGTGATCCGGATGCGATTGCCGTGCTGCAAGCGCGCTTTGAAAAGGACGCGCGTGTACGCGTGGTGCACAGCACGTTTGACCGAATTACAGACATTTTGAGCGGCGAGCGGGCGGACGGCGTTCTTGCCGATCTCGGTGTGAGCTCTTACCAGTTGGACACGCCCGAGCGCGGCTTTTCTTTTCACAAGGATGCGCCTCTGGATATGCGCATGAGCAAAACAGGACTTTCGGCGGCGGACGTGGTGAATACTTATTCCGAAGCGGCGCTGCGACGGCTGCTTTGGGAATACGGCGAAGAAAAATACACTTCTTTGATTGCGCGCAGCATTGTGCGAACCCGGGAAGAAAAACCGATCGAAACGACGTTCCAGCTTGTGGATGCCATCAAACAGGCACTGCCGCAAAAGGCAATGCGTGATGCGCATCCTGCGCGGCGTACGTTTCAGGCGATCCGTATTGAAGTCAACGGCGAGCTTTCCATGCTCGAAGGCGCGCTTGACGCGATGTTCGACGCGCTTTGCGTCGGCGGCGTTTTGGCGGTCATCACGTTTCATTCTTTAGAGGATAGATTGGTCAAGCGGCGGTTTGCCGCCTTTGCCGAAGGATGCACCTGTCCGAAGGAATTCCCCGTCTGCGTGTGCGGTAAAAAACCGCGCGGGGAGGTCCTTTTGAAAGGCAAGGCGCCGACAGAGAGCGAGATCGAACAAAATCCCCGCGCGCGAAGTGCCAGATTGCGCGCCGTGCGCAAACTGCGGGATACACAAGAGGGCTGACGCGGAATACACGCGGGCGGCAGGAAAGGGAAGGCAGACATGGCGAGATACCAAAAATACAGTGACGCGGACTTCGCAAGGTTTGAAACGTCTGCGCCCGCATACAATCAAAACGCGGCGCGCAAGCTCGCGCCGAAGCCCGAAGCGTCGCCGAAGCCGCCGATGCGGCTGGTGGAGCGCAAGAAAAAGACGGTTGCCCAAGCGCGGCGGGAAATGAAGATCGGCGCACGGCAGGCGGCGAAAATTTTGGCGGTCTCCGTTTTTCTGCTGTCCATGTTCGCCGTGCTTTTGTACGGCAGGCTGCGCGTGGACGAGCTTACCCGCGAAGTGGATGCGGCTGCTGTGCAGCTGCAAGAAGCACAGGATGAATACACGCGATTAAACATGCAGCTGGATTCCGAGTTTTCGCTCGAGCGCGTCGAAACCTATGCGCAGGACGTGCTGGGCATGACCAAGGCGGAGGGGTATCAGATCGAGCATATCGACCTGTCCGGAGAGGATGCAGTGGTCATCTCCGGCGACAAGACCTTGTCCGAAAGCAGCGAGGGTTCTTTTGTTGAGCGGGTTTTGGAATATCTGAAATCGGAATAAAATAGGTATGAAAACGAGGGTTGAGGCTAAGGCAGCCTTGACTCTCGTTTGGTTCATCAAACCGTTACGTGCATTTCTTGCACGATGCTTTTTCTTAGGAAAGGAGTGCGTACCGTGCGAACACGACCGTCCAAGCAAACGGCACAGCGTGCCACGTTTGCATTGGTGCTGCTCTCTTTGGGCTTTTTGTACTGCATCGGCGCGCTGGCATATGCTGCTTTGTTCAAAGGCGACGAATACCGCTTGAAGGCCGAACAAAATCAGCTTTCCGATACGCAGATCGCCGCCGAACGCGGTACGATCTATGATTCCAACATGAAGGTGCTTGCGCAAAGCGCCTCGGCGTGGCTTGTGTATGTGAACCCCTCGCAGGTAAAAAGCGACGAGCAAAACGAACTCATCGTCCGCGGGCTTGTGGATATTCTCGGTGCGGATGAGGAGGATGTGCGCAATAAGCTTTCCAAGACCGAGACCGGGTATCAGAAGATCGCGGGCGAGATCGAGACCGATGTCAAGGAAGCGTTGGAGGCTTATATGACCGAGCATAAGGACGCTTCGCTTTCGCAGGTCATCGGCATCGATCCCGATACCAAGCGGTATTACCCGTATTCTTCCTTCGCCTCCACCATCATCGGCTTCACCAATGCCGACGACGAGGGCATTGCCGGGGTAGAGATGCAGTATAACGATGATCTGACCGGCGTTTCGGGCAGGATCATCACCGCGAAAAACGCACGGCAGGGCTCTATGGGCAGCAGCTACGAGACGACTTACGACGCCGAAGCGGGCGAGAGCCTGGTGCTGACGATCGACGAGGTCATCCAATACTACCTTGAGCAAAGCCTTGCGCAAGCGATTACGGACACCGGCGCGAAATATGCTTACGGTATCGTCATGGACACGGATACCGGCGCGATCCTCGCGATGACCAGCCAGCCGGATTTTGATTTGAATAACCCGCGCGTGATCTCCGATACGACAAAGGCGGAAGAGATTGCCGCCATGACCGACCCTACAGAACGTTCTACGGCGACCACCAACGCGCTGTATTCCCAATGGCGCAACCGCACCATCAGCGATACCTATGAACCGGGTTCTGTTTTTAAGACGGTCGTTGTTTCCGCTGCACTCGAAGAGGGCGTAGTGGATCTTGACACCACCTATACCTGCACGGGTTCGATTCGTGTAGCCGACCGCATCCAGCATTGCTGGAAACGCGGCGGCCACGGGACGGAAACGCTGACCGAAGGCTTGATGAACTCCTGCAACCCGTTCTTCATCACCATCGGGCAGAGTATGGGGCAGGAGACGTTCTATAAATATTTCGAAGCGTTTGGGCTCACCGAAAAAACAGGCATCGACCTGCCTGCGGAGGCGGCTCCCGTCGCCGGGCAGACCTATCACGCGCTCGAAGATATGGGGATTACCGAGCTTTCGTCCAGTTCCTTCGGCCAGACCTTTCAGGTCAGCCCCATTCAGATGATCACGGCGGTCAATACGATCGCCAACGACGGCAAGCTCATGCAGCCGTATGTGGTGGATTCGAAGCTCG
Source organism: uncultured Oscillospiraceae bacterium (assembly GCA_900545625.1). Classification (GTDB taxonomy): domain Bacteria; phylum Bacillota; class Clostridia; order Oscillospirales; family Acutalibacteraceae; genus Fimenecus. The sequence goes on from UQZS01000051.1 coordinate 4,413, forward strand.
ACGGCGACGGCAATGTGGTCTATAAGACTACGCCGACCGTAAAACGGCAGGTCATTTCCGAAAAGACTGCCGACACCGTCGCGAACATGATGGAGCAGGTCGTTTCCATCGGTACAGGTAAAAACGCCTATGTGGCGGGCTTCCATGTGGCGGGCAAGACCGGTACGAGCGAAAAGATCGGAATTGAGGGTGCGTATATTGCATCGTTTGCGGGCTTTGCGCCGGCGGATGACCCGCAGATCACCATTTTGATCGCCATTGACGAACCCGTCGGCGAACACGGCGGCGGCGCGGTAGCGGCGCCCATCGCCGGCGAGTTGCTTGAAAAGATATTGACCTATCTCAATGTAGAACCGCAGTATGAGGAAGATGAGATCTCCAATATCTCCTCCGTTGCGCCTTCGCTTGTGAATATGACCGTGAGCGAAGCGCAGAGTACGGCGTCTAAATTCAAGCTGCGCGTCATCGGCGACGGTGATACGGTGGTTTCACAGATCCCGGCGGCAGGGCAGCATATGCGCACGGGCGGTGTGATCGTGGTTTACACCGATACGGAAACCCCGCGCGAAACGGGAACGGTTCCCGACCTTTCCAACATGACCATGTCACAGGCGAATTCCGCTGCCGTGAATGCGGGCTTCAACATCCGCATCGCAGGCAATACGCATTCCGGCGAGGTGCTTTCCTATAAGCAGAGTCTCGACGCGGGCAGCGAAGCGGAGCTCGGCTCCGTGATTACGGTGTATTTTAAATCCAATGTGGATGTACAAGACGGCTGATTTATGAAAATCAGCTTTACGGATGCGGCAAAGACGAAGGTCTTTTAGGAGGAACAGAATTGCTGGTTTCAAAGTTTTTGGAAAGAATGGATGTGCGCGGAACTTATGTGGACGCACAGGCGATGGATGTCACGGACGACTCCCGCCGCGTGCGTAAGGGCACTGTGTTCGTGTGCATTTGCGGGGCGCATTTTGACGGGCACTCGGCTGCTTTACAAGCGGAGGAGAACGGCGCCGTGCTGATCGTCGCAGAACGCGATACGGGTGCGAAAAATCAAGTGCTGGTCGAAAATACGCGCAGCGCCTATGCCCGCCTTTGCGCGGCGTTTTACGGTTATCCTGCGGAAAAGCTGCACCTCATCGGCGTGACAGGCACCAACGGCAAAACCACCACGACCATGCTGCTTAAAGGCATTCTGGATCGCGCGGGGATCCGTGCGGGGCTCATCGGTACGGTGCAGAACATGGTAGGCACGCAAAGCTACCCTGCTGCGCTGACCACACCCGACTGCAAAGAGCTTCACCGCCTGTTTGCAGATATGGTAGCGGCGGGCTGTACGCACTGCGTCATGGAGGTGTCATCCCAAGCGCTCGACCAGCGCCGCGTAGACGGCTGTCGGTTTGATTTGGCTGTGTTCACCAATTTAACGCAGGATCATTTGGATTATCACAAGACGTTTGAAAACTATTTGGCTGCCAAGCGCCGTCTGTTCGAGATGGCGGATACGGCTGTTCTCAACACCGATGACCCGCACGCCATGCAAATGGTAGAGGGGCTGCCTGTAAAGGTGGTCACCTTCTCCGTCAATCGCGATGACAGCGACTATACGGCGAAAAACGTCAAATGCACGGCGGGCGCGGTGCAGTATGAGCTGCTCGGGCATGGCCGTATTGCACGCGTCCATGTCAAGATCCCCGGGCATTTTACCGTCTATAATTCCATGGGGGCGGCAATCTGCGCCATGGAAGCAGGGCTCGATTTTGAGCAGGTCATCGCGCTGCTTGCCGAAGCGCGCGGGGTACCCGGCCGCGTAGAGGTCGTGGACACCGACACGCCGTATACGGTCATTATCGACTACGCCCATTCGCCGGACGGCTTGGAAAACGTCATCACCTCTTTGCGGGAGATCGCGCCCAAGCGCATCATCACCGTGTTCGGCTGCGGCGGCGACCGTGACAAGACCAAACGCCCGAAAATGGGTAAAATCGTCGGCGAACTGTCGGACGTAGCGGTCGTGACCTCCGACAATCCACGCACCGAAGACCCCGATGCGATCATTCAGGACATTTTAGCGGGCATGCAGGGCTGTAAAGCCAAATGCATTGTCATCACGGATCGCACCGAAGCGATCCGCCGCGCACTTTCCCTTGCAAAACCGGATGATGTAGTGCTGCTGGCAGGCAAAGGCCACGAGACCTATCAAATTCTTAAAACCGGAAAGATCCACTATGATGAGCGTGAGATTGTTGCGGACATCCTGAAAGGGAAGAAATAAAATGGAATTGACGCTGCGGCAAATCGAACAGGCGACAGGCGGCAGGCTGTACGGTAAGGACGTGCGGCTTTCGAGCGTTGTCATCGACAGCCGCGAAGCGAAAGCAGGTGCGCTGTATGTCGCGATACGCGGCGAGCGGTTTGACGGGCACGACTTCTGCGAAGCTGCCGTGCAAAACGGCGCAGAAGCGGTCGTTTGCGAGAAAGAGCCCCGGACGAATATGCCGTACGTGCTGGTCAAAGACACCCGGCAGGCGCTTTTGGATATTGCGGGGCTTTATCGGGACACCCGCAAGGATGTAAAGCTGATCGCCGTTACAGGCAGCGTCGGAAAAACGACCACAAAAGAAATGACACATGCCGTGCTCGCGCAGAAATATAATACGCTCAAAACCGAGGGAAACCTCAATAACGAGATCGGTATGCCCAAAACGCTGTTCCGCATCACGCCGGAAACACAGGCCGCCGTCATTGAAATGGGCATGAACCATTTCGGCGAGATCGCGCGAATGACCGCCGCCGCAAAGCCGGACGCGGCGATCATCACAAATATCGGTGTTTCGCATATCGAGTTTCTCGGCTCGCGCGACGGGATATTAAAGGCAAAGACCGAAGTCATCAACGGGATGCCCGTCGGAGCGCCGCTGCTTGTGAATGGCGATAACGACAAGCTAAAAGACTTTACAGATTCGCGCTGCCGCGTAGTACGTTTTGGGATCGATGCACGGCATGCGGATATCCGAGCGGAAGACATCGTGGAAGAAAACGGCGCTACACGCTTTACCGTGCGCTTTAACAATAGTGCGCAAAGCGTAAAGATCCCGCTTATAGGACGTCACCAGGTGTACAATGCGCTTGCGGCGTTCGGGGCGGGGCTGTTGTTCGATGTGCCGCCCGCCGAGATCGCCGAAGGGCTCGCCGCATACACGCCTGCGGGCATGCGCCAGCGCATCCGGCAGATAAGCGGGATCACCGTCATTGAGGACTGTTACAATGCAAGCCCCGATTCCCAAAAGGCGGCGCTGAACGTCCTTGCCCAAATCAGGGCTTCGCGGCATATCGCCGTGCTCGGTGATATGCTGGAGCTTGGCGCATATTCGGAGGAAGCGCATCGGCAGGTGGGCGCATACGCCGCGCATAGCGGGATAGACGCGCTGTACTGCTGCGGCACGGCGGCAAAAGCTATGGCAAAAGCCGCAGAGCATACCGTGCCGACCGCATATTTTACAAATAAAGACGACCTGTTTGCCGCGTTGTCGGCGGCGCTGCGTCCGGGGGATGCGGTGCTGTTCAAGGCAAGCCGCGGCATGGCGTTCGAGGAAGTTATACAAAAACTCTATGGGGAGTGGGACGAGAAATGAAGATACTCGCAGCTATCCTGCTGGCGGTCGCAATCGCCTTTTTGCTTTCATTTTTACTGGGCTTTGTTGTCATTCCGTGGCTGCGGAAGCTCAAATTCGGGCAGACAATTTTGGACATCGGCCCCGCGTGGCATAAATCCAAGCAGGGCACGCCTACCATGGGCGGTATCCTGTTCATCGTCGGCACGCTGGTCAGCTTCATCGTCGTGCTTGTGACGGATCATTTGCTCGGCGGCAATTTGTTTGAAAGCGGCAGCGTTGTTACCGACGGCGTGAAGGTCAAGCTGGTCGCAGGCGTGCTCATGGCTGTGGGCTTTGGGCTGATCGGCTTTGCGGATGATTACATCAAGGTCGTTAAAAAGCGCAACTTAGGACTCACCATTCTTCAAAAGTCTGTTGCGCAGATCGCGCTGATGCTCGCGTACCTCGCCGCGCTGTTCATGTCGGGCAATACGTATATGTATATCCCGTTTGTCGGCAGCGTAGACCTCGGCTTTTTCTTCTGGTTCTTCGGTATGGCGGTCATATATGCCACTGTAAACGCTGTAAACTTTACAGATGGGATCGATGGCCTTTGCGGCTCGGTCACGGCTACGGTGGCGATCGCCTTTGCCGCTGCTGCGGCTTTGCGCGGGATGTTCGGCGCAAGTATTCTGGCCTGTGCACTGTTCGGCGGGTGCGCAGGGTATCTGATTTGGAACCATTATCCCGCAAAAGTGATGATGGGCGACACGGGCTCGATGTTTTTGGGCGGCATGGTGGTGGCGCTCGCGTATGCCGTCGACTGCCCGCTGATCATCCTTTGCTTCGGCGTCGTGTATGTGCTGGAATTTTTGTCCGACGTCTTGCAGATCGGCTACTTCAAGGCGACGCACGGCAAGCGGATCTTCAAAATGGCGCCGATCCACCATCATTTTGAAATGTGCGGCTGGAAGGAAAAGAAGATCGTGGCCGTGTTCACGCTTGTAAATCTTTTAGGCTGCGCAGTCGGGCTTGCGTTGTTTTATTACGGCGTGATCGGGCAATAATCAGAACATAGAATCTATTTACTGCATTTGGGAGGCGGCAAAGTGGCGGACACTGCGGCAAGGCGGCGCAAAGCGGCACCGGCGGGCGCAAAGCATGCGCCGAAAGCGAAACGTCGGTGGGATTTCTTTGCGCTCGGACAACTGGATATTCCGTTTCTGCTGTTGGTCATCACGGTTTTGACCATCGGCCTTGTCATGCTGTTTTCTGCAAGCTACACCTATGCCTATTACAATGAGGGCGGTGACAGCGCCTATTACTTCAAGCGCCAGCTCGTGTTTGCGCTCGTCGGCGTGACGGCGATGCTCGTTGTCTCCAAAGTGCGGTATGATTACTTTAAGCTGTTTGCGATTCCCGTGATGCTCGTGTCGTGGCTGCTGCTCATTATCGTGCTGTTCCTGCCCGCCGACCGCGGCTTCCATCGCTGGATCAATCTGGGATTATTCACGTTCCAGCCGTCGGAGATCGCAAAATTTGCGATCATCCTGTTCTGTGCGTGGAGCATGGACAAAAATCATAAAAAGATCGTCGGCAAGCAGGTCAACAACGCAAAGCTCAGCCGGATCGTGAAAGGGCTTTCAAACGGAAAAATCGTCGTGTACGAATCCTTTGTCATGCTTTGCTTTTACGCTTTTATCATTGTATTTACCGCGGGGCTTGTTTATCTTGAAAACCACCTGTCGGGCACGCTTTTGCTGCTTGCCATCGGCGTTGTTATGATGTTTTTGGGCGAGGTCAAACGCCATTGGTTCGTGCTCATCGGCATTGTTGCGGTGATCGCAGTCGTGTTCTTTGTGCTGAACCCCGAGATTCTCGAAAAATACGCGGGCGAGCGCATCACGGCGTGGCTCGATAAGGACTATGAGCCGCTCGGTGCGCGCTGGCAGACGAACAACTCCCTGTATGCCATCGGCTCCGGCGGACTGTTCGGCGTAGGGCTCGGCAATTCCAAGCAGAAGCACCTGTATGTATCCGAGCCGCAAAACGATTTTATTTTCGCCATCGTCTGCGAAGAGCTCGGTTTTATCCGCGCGGCGGGCATTTTGCTTTTGTTCCTTTTATTGGTGCTGCGCGGCGTAGTGATCGGTTTGCGCGCAAAGGACCGCTTCGGGGCGCTGCTCTCTATGGGCATTGTGTTCCAGGTGGGGCTGCAAACGGCGCTGAACATTGCCGTTGTAACCGACGCGCTGCCGAATACAGGCATCAGCCTGCCGTTTTTCAGCTACGGCGGCACATCCTTGATGATGCTGCTGTTTGAAATGGGGATCGTGCTTTCGGTCTCACGCTATTCCAGACTCGAAAAAGCGGACACAAGTGGGGTGTTCAAAGCATGAAGGTCGTATTCGCCGCCGGGGGCACCGGCGGACATATCAATCCGGCGCTTGCGGCGGCAGGGGAACTGCGCGCCCGCTTCCCGGAAGCAGAGATCCTGTTTATTGGGACGGAAGATCACATGGAAGCGCGTTTGGTGCCCGCAGCGGGCTTTGCCTTTCAAACCATCGCGATCGAGGGCTTCCAGCGTAAACTGTCACTGCAAAACCTGAAACGCAACCTGCATACGGTAAATCTGCTTTTGCATTCTACAGGTGCGGTCAAAAAGATTTTGCGTGACTTTGCACCGGATGCGGCAGTGGGCTTCGGCGGCTATGTCAGCGGACCCGTCATCCGCACGGCGGCAAAGCTCGGTATCAAGACCGCCATCCACGAGCAAAACGCCTATCCCGGTGTAACGAACAAGGCGCTTGCAAAATCCGTGGATCGCGTTATGCTGACGGTCGAGGCGGCCTCGGCGCACCTGACCTGTAAAAATCCGCCCGTGGTGACGGGGCTGCCCGTGCGCCGCGAAATTTTAGCGACGGATCGGGATTTTGCCCGCGCAAAACTGGGCGTGCCCGACGATGCGCTGTTGGTGCTGTCAATGGGCGGCAGTCTCGGCGCAAAGGCGATCAACGAAGCGGTCGTGGGGCTCATTGCCGCGCGCTGGCAGCAGAAAAATCTGATGTTCCTGCACGCGACGGGCAAATACGGCAAATGGGTGCCCGACAAACTTCGAGAGATGGGCGTGCCGGCGGACGCCAAAAACGTAACGGTGCGCGAATATATCGACGACATGGACACCTGTCTGCCTGCGGCGGATCTCGTCATCGGCAGGGCGGGGGCGTCCTCCCTTGCCGAGATCGAGGCGACGGGCAAGGCTTCTATCCTGATCCCGTCCCCGAACGTTGCGGAAAATCACCAGTATCACAACGCCATGGCGCTTGTCAATAACAACGCCGCGCGTATATTAGAAGAAAAAGATCTTACCGCACAGTCGCTGACCGCGCTTGCGGATGAACTTTTGCAAGACCCCGAAGCGCTGAAAACGATTGGGGAAAATGCGCACAAAATGGCGGTGCTTGATTCTGCAAAGGTGATTTGCGATATTATTGTTGATCTCGTAAAAAGCGGCGGCTGAACCGAATTCCGGCATCCCGCATAGTATGGAGCGCAGAGGATTTTTCCTCCTTCCTACGATAGGGGTGCCGAAGTTATGGAAAAAATCATCATTCACGGGCAAAAACGGCTGTGTGGGGAGATCGAAGTTCACGGCTCCAAAAACAGCGCCCTGCCGATTTTAGCTGCCGCGTCGCTCGTAGACGGTGTGTCGGAGATACATAACTGCCCGCAGCTTTCCGATGTAGACGCGGCGATCCACATTTTACAGCATCTCGGCTGTAAGGTCGCGCGCGACGGTCATACCGTCACGGTGGATTCCACCGGTATGAACGGCTATGAGATCCCCGACCGCCTGATGCGCGAAATGCGTTCGTCGGTCGTCTTTCTTGGGGCGATCCTCGGGCGGGCAAAGCATGCGCGCCTTTGCGCCCCGGGCGGGTGCGAGATCGGGCTGCGCCCGATCGACCTGCATATTTCCGCTATGGAGCAGCTCGGCGCCGAGCTTAAAGAAGAGGGCGGCCGGCTGGAATTCACCGTGCCAAAAGAACTTTCGGGCGCGCGAATCACGCTTTCGTTCCCCAGTGTCGGCGCTACGGAAAACATCCTGCTCGCCGCCGCGACGGCAACGGGCAGGACGGTGCTGCAAAACGCCGCGCGCGAGCCGGAGATCAGTGACCTTGCGGATTTTTTGAACGGCTGCGGGGCGCGTATCCACGGCGCGGGGGACAGCACTATTATCATCGATGGCGTAAAGCGTTTAAGCGGCACGGGGCACACGGTCATCCCCGACCGCATCGCCGCATCCACATATCTGCTTGCGGGCGCAGTGACGCAGGGGCGTATTTGCGTTAAGGATATCATACCCGCGCACCTCGGTGCGCTGCTGCCCGTGATGAAGGAAGCGGGCTGCGATATCACCGCCAGCGGCAGGTGGATCTGCATGAGTGCGCCGCCGCGCCTGCACCGCGTCAAAATGACGCGCACCATGCCGTATCCGGGCTTTCCGACCGATGTGCAGGCGCCGCTTTCCGCAATGCTGACCGTTGCGGACGGCACTTCCGTGATTATTGAAAACATTTTCGAAAGCCGCTATAAGCACGCCGCCGAGCTGCTGCGATTCGGCGCAAAGATCAGCGTCGAGGGCCGAATGGAGGTCATTGAGGGCGTACCGCGCCTTTTGGGGACGCAGGTCGTCGCCCCCGATCTTCGCGGCGGGTTCGCCCTGATCTTGGCGGGGCTTGCGGCGCACGGCGAAACGGTCGTGCGCGGTGTGGAGCATATAGACAGAGGGTACGAAAAGCCCGAGCAGATCCTGCGATCTCTCGGTGCGGACATACAAAGGATCCAGGATGATGAAGAAGAAGGTTTCGGAAAACACAAGGAAAACGAATACGGCACAGAGCCGAACGCCCCGGCAGACATCGGCTCGGCAAAAAACGACATCAAGGCAGACGCCGCCGCGCCAGACGAA
>UQZS01000052.1 GCA_900545625.1 uncultured Oscillospiraceae bacterium
CCACAACGCCGGAAGTCGCATCCCAAAACCGCGGGATCAGGCTTGCGGCGGCGGCAAGACCACCGCCGCAAGCCTGATCCCGCGGTTTTGGGATGCGACTTCCGGCGTTGTGGAAGTCGGCGGCGTGGACGTGACCCGGATCGATCCGCATGTGCTCATGGATCAGGTGGCGTTCGTATTCCAAAACAGCCGCCTGTTCAAAGCATCCATCCTGGAAAACGTCCGGGCTGCCCGCCCGGAAGCTACGAGGAAACAGGTGGAAGCCGCACTGTCCGCTGCGCAGTGCAGCGATATTCTCGAAAAGCTGCCCGACGGCATTGATACGCAGATCGGTTCCGAAGGGACGCATCTCTCCGGCGGCGAGCAACAGCGCATTGCCCTGGCACGCGCCATTTTGAAAGACGCGCCCATCGTGGTGCTGGATGAGGCGACCGCCTTTGCCGACCCCGAGAACGAGGTGCTGATCCAAAAGGCCTTCGCCTCGCTGACCCGCGGGCGCACCGTCATCATGATCGCCCACCGCCTTTCCACGGTCGTGGGCGCGGATAAGATCATCGTATTAGAGAAAGGGCATATCGTCGAACAGGGCACCCATGCGCAGCTCGCCGATGCGGGAGGGCTGTATGCCCGGATGTGGGCCGACTATAACCGTGCGGTCCGTTGGAAGATCACCAGCGAAGGGGAGGCAAACTAAATGTTCAGCAAAAAGTTTCAGCGAAAATACGCCCTGACCGATCAAGGTGTAAAAAACACGAAAAAAGGTGTGTTTTGGACGGTCATTGTCAACCTGATCGTCATGGGCGGCGTCAGCATTCTGTATTGGATGATGTCCGGCTTTATCGGGACGCTGACGGACGCAGCGCCGCTGCCCGGTGCGGCACTCGCCATTGGTTTGGTAATCCTTTTTGTTCTCCTGTCGTTCGTGACGCATTTGCAGCAGTATAAGGCAACCTACGGGCTGGTTTACAACGAAGTCAAAACCACGCGCATAAGCCTTGCGGAACGGCTGCGCAAGCTGCCCTTAGGGTACTTCGGCAAACGCGATTTGGCTGACCTGACCGAGACGCTCATGGGAGACGTCAACCGCATGGAACACGTCTGGTCGCATGTGCTGGGGTATCTGTATGGGTCTTACATATCCACGGCTTTGATCGCCGTCTGCCTGCTTGTGTACGACTGGCGGCTGGCGATCGCCTGCCTGTGGGGTGTGCCTGTCGCTTTTGGGCTGCTGTTCGGCAGCCGTAAATTTGCCGCCCGCAGCGCCGAACGAACGAAAGAGGCCGCCGTCCGCGTATCCGACGGCATTCAGGAGGCGCTGGAGAACATTCGGGAGATCCGCGCAACCAACCGGGAGGATCGGTATCTGGAGGGACTGGACAGAAAGATCGACGAGCATGAACGCATCATGATCCGGGGAGAGCTCGGGACCGGCGTTTTTGTCAATGCCGCAAGCGTCATCATGCGCTTAGGGGTAGCGACGACGATCCTTGTGGGCGCGAATCTGATCCTCTCCGGCCGCATCGATTTTATGCTGTTGTTTTTGTTCCTGCTGGTCATCACCCGGGTCTACGCGCCCTTTGACCAAAGCCTGGCGCTGATTGCCGAGATGTTTGTGTCGCAGGTTTCCGCCGACCGCATCAACGAGATCTATGAAACGCCCGTCGCAGAAGGCGCGGAGGTGTTTGAACCCAAGGGCCACGACATCGTGTTTCAACACGTAGGCTTTGCCTATGATGAAAAGGAAGTCCTGCACGACGTGAGCTTTACCGCCAAAGAGGGTGAGGTGACGGCGCTGGTCGGCCCCTCCGGCTCCGGCAAGAGCACCTGTGCAAGACTGGCCGCAAGGCTGTGGGACATTTCCAAAGGTACGATCCAGGTCGGCGGTGTGGACATCTCCACCGTCGATCCGGAGGTGCTGCTGCGGGATTACGCGATGGTCTTTCAGGACGTGGTGCTGTTCGATGACACCGTAATGGAAAATATCCGCCTGGGCAAGCACGGTGCTACGGACGAAGAGGTACGTGCCGCGGCCAAAGCCGCAAACTGTGATGAATTTGTCCAAAGGCTGCCGAAAGGCTATGATACACCCATCGGGGAAAACGGCGCTAAGCTTTCCGGTGGGGAACGGCAGCGGATCTCCATTGCGCGGGCACTGCTGAAGGACGCACCCATTGTGCTGCTGGACGAGGCGACTGCCAGCCTGGACGTGGAAAACGAGACAAAGGTGCAAGGGGCACTCTCCCGCTTACTTGCAGGCAAGACCGTGCTGGTGATCGCGCATCGCATGCGTACTGTGGAGGCGGCTGATAAAATCGTCGTCCTATCCGACGGCCGGGTGGCGGAAGAAGGCGCTCCGTCAGAGCTGATGGCGAAAGGCGGGCTTTATCACCACATGGTAGAGCTGCAGCGGCAAAGCGCGCAGTGGCATTTGGAATAAGCCGATCCAAACCCGAAACAGCCCGGGAGGCCTTCATGAGAAGCCGCCCGGGGCGGTTTCCATACAGATTCAACACACAAGCCATCCGTGCAAATGCAGTTTTCAGCCTGCCCTGTCCGCGTTGTGGCAAAACACAGGAAATACATTTGTAAAAAATCGGATTTATACTTGACAACACGGAAAACCGCGTGCTATAATCCCATTAGTTAGCATAGGCTAACCAAAGCGATCGTTCCCAACCGATTTCTTTTTTTTGAAAGTCGGTTAGCCTATGCTAACTTATACTTTGCGGGACGCTTTCCCGCTTACCGGAGGTCCCTATGGAGCAGGAACTGATCACGCACTGCGCGCCGACGCTCGCTTCCTTAAAAACGGCGAGCCTGTTCAACTTGCGTTACTCGTGTGAAAAACAGTTGGCGTGCCAGCTTGCCGCGTGGAATGCGCGCTTTAGGGGCAAAGGCGTGGAGCTGATGCTGCTGCGCAAAACAAAAACGCGGGCGCTCATCTACGTCTTTCGCCGCACACATTTGCAGCAGGATCTTTTACAACCGGGCGTTGAACCGTTCTTGAAAAGCTGCGGATACGCAAGCACTGACGCGGACGGCGCGCTGCAAACGCTTTGCGGAAGGCTTCAGGAAACCCGGGAGTTCCCGCATGAGATCGGGTTATTTCTGGGCTATCCGCTCTGCGACGTTTACGGCTTCATCTGCAATAAGGGGCGCGGATGCAAATGCGTCGGGTGCTGGAAGGTCTACGGCGACGAACAAGCCGCCGCCCGCCTGTTCGCAAAATATGAAAAATGCCGCGCGGTCTACGGGCGGCTGTGGCGCGAGGGACGTTCTGTTTTACAGCTGACGGTTTCGGCGTAAGGGCTTCCCCCGCAGAAGCACGGTACATCCCTTCGGGATTACATAAAACGTACAGAAAGGATCGAAATATGAGCAAAGTAGCGATCGTGTATTGGAGCGGCACGGGCAACACCGAAATGATGGCGGCCAAGGTCGCTGAGGGTGCAAAGGAGGCCGGCGCCCAAGTCACCTCCTTTACCGCAGCGGAGTTTTCGGCGGAGATGATGGACGACTTCGACGCCGTCGCGTTCGGCTGCCCGTCCATGGGTTCGGAACAGCTCGAGGAGACGGAGTTTGAGCCGATGTTCAACGCCTGCGAGGCGAAGCTCGGCGGTAAAAAAATCGCCCTTTTCGGCTCGTACGGCTGGGGTGACGGCGAATGGATGCGCACATGGGAGGAGACCTGCCTTTCAGACGGCGCCGTGCTCGCCTGTGACAGCGTCATTTGCAACGAAGCGCCTGACGACGAGGCAGACGATGCCTGCTTAGCGCTCGGCAAGGCGCTGGCGTAAGCACATCGGAACACGCCCTTCCCCTTTTACAGGTCGCGGCGTTTCTGCTTTTCAAAAAACCGTGCAGTTCTCGGACTGCACGGTTTTAATTTACTTTCTTTATTTTATGTCGTTTTCGATCGTGCCGTGTTTTTCTTCAAACTCGCGGATGCATTGGCGGATCAAATACAAGATCTGCCCATTCGCCGAACGACCCTCGTACTTGGCAATATAGTGCAGCTTTCGGTGGAGCTCGGGGTCGACCTCTATTCCTAAATGCTTGTTTTCTTTATTTCGCATATTATCACCTATCCTATCGTTTTGTGTCCCGCTCACCGCAGGATCGCGTTGACGCCGAGGTTGAGCACACCGGCAAGCACCATGATAAAAACGGGGTTGAGCTTGGTCGCGCGCAGCAGCACGAAACACACGAGAAAAATCGCGACGAGCACCCAATTCGTACCAAGAAAGGAAATGACCCCGTCGCCCCAAAACGCCGTGACGAGCACCGAAACGCCCGCCGCCGCGATCATGGCGACCACCGCGGGGCGCAAAGAGCCGAGCACGCCCTGCAGCATCTGCATATTGCGGTATTTGAAATACAGCTTTGCAAGCACGATCACGAGAATACAGGACGGCAGAATGCAGCCGAGCGTCGCGATCAGCGCGCCGGGGAAACCCGCGATCTTGATGCCGACAAACGTCGCGGAATTGACGGCGATGGGGCCGGGCGTCATTTGGGAGATCGTGATAAGGTCCGTAAACTCCTGCATGCTCAGCCACCCGTGCCGTGTGACGATCTGTTCTTCGATCAGCGGCATGGCGGCATAACCACCGCCGAAGCTGAACAACCCGACTTGCAGAAAGCTCCAGAATAGCTGCAAATAGATCATTTCGCACGCCTCCTTTTTTGAAGCAGCGTGCGGACAACGCCGAGTGCCGCGCAGACGAGCACGATATACACCACATTCACGTCTAAAAAGCATGCGGCGATAAAGCTGAGCGCCATGATGATATCCGACGCGGCGCTTTTTTCGCGCACGACATCCAGTCCCATATCGAACACGACCGAGGCGATGACCGCGCCCACGCCCGCCTGCATCCCTTCGAGCAGACTGCTGATGATGAAATTGTCGCGAAAAGCGTTATAAAACACGGAAATGAGCGAGATGATAACAAACGGCGGGATGATCGTGGCGATGATCGCGACCATCGCCCCCAAAATCCCTGCCAGCTTGTAGCCTACCACGATCGCGCCGTTGACAGCGATCGCACCGGGTGAGGACTGCGCAATGGCGACGAGATCAAGCATTTCGTTTTCCTCGATCCAATGGAGTTTGTCCACAAACTTCTTTTTCATCAATGTGACGATGACGTATCCTCCGCCGAACGTGAAGGCGCTCAAATACAGGGTCGAAAAAAAGAGCTTGCGTAAAATCACATGCTTCTTCATGCGGCACCTCCCGAATCTGCTGACAGTATACAACTTTTTGGAGGATAAGTAAAGAAACGGCGGCGAGCCCTTCGGTTCGCCGCCGTGTTTTGCCGCTTTTGCTTTTACTGCTTGAGCGGGATATTCTCTTTGGCAAGGGCGTCGATGATGGAATCGACCACCGCTGTGACCTCCTCGCGTGTGAGGGTGCGCGTGTTGTCGGAGAACGTCAGACGCACGGTAATGGACTTGCCCGCTTCGTCACGGTAGGTATCCAGCGCCTCCACCTTTTTAAGCCACGGGCAGTTGACCTTTTGGATCGCATCACCGATGGGCGCATACGTCTCGCTGCGGAACGTGAGATCCGCTTCCATTTCCGGGAAGCGCGAGGGCTCTTCATAGACGATCCCCGCATCCGCAATGGCGGCAAACGCGTGCACATCCAGTTCCGCATACACGATCGCGGCTTTTTTGTCGATCTTTTTGCAGACGGTCGGATGGATCACGCCGATCTCGCCGAGCTCCACGCCGTCGCACAGCACCGCATTAAGGTTGCGCGGGTGCTGATAGGTGTGCGTTGCTGTTTTTGCCGAGAAGCTGAGCGGTTTATGCTTGATCTCATCGGCAGTTTGCGCAAGCATGTCGCGCAGCTCGAAATACAGCGCTTCGGTAGACTTTGTGCGGGAGAACAGCGTGACGGCAAGCTTTTTGTACTCGCGGCACAGCCCGTTTTCGTTTAGACCCTCCACCGTTCTGCCGATCTCGAACAGACCGAACTCCGGCGCATAGGACGCATTCGTGCGCACCTGGCAAAGCTGTGTGGGCACGATGGAGCGGCGCAGCGTTTCGATGTTGGGATTGGTGGCGTTGACAAGCTTGACGTTGTCTTCGATCGGAAGCCCCAGCGCCTTATATTCGTCGTAATACGCCCAGATATAGGAGTGCACCTCGTGCAGGGAGAAGCGCTTGACCAGCATATCCTTGATGCGGTCCTCCACGGTCTTTTCCGTTTCGGGGCGCACGGGATACAGCGGTGCCAAAGCGGTGTGCACATCGAAGTTATCGTAGCCGTAAATACGGGTGATCTCCTCGATGATGTCCGCCTTTATTGTGACGTCCTTGGTCGCGCGCCAGCTCGGCACACGCACGGTGAAGTTGTCGCCGTTATTTTCCGCTTCAAAGCCCAGCGAGCGCAGCGTTTGAATGATCGTATCGTTTGCAATTTCGATGCCGGTGTAACGGTCCACATACGCCTTGTCGAAGTCCAGAACCACCTCCGGATAGCGGCGGGCGTATTCGTCCGTCAAAGACGAGACGACGCGCGCGTCTTTGTCGGTATCCGTAAGCAGCTTCACGAACCGCGCGATGGCGGGAACGGTCATTTCGGGGTCAAGGCACTTTTCATAGCGCATGGACGCATCCGTGCGGTGCGCCAGACGCACCGTAGATTTGCGCACGGAGACCGCGTCGAATGTGGCGGATTCCAGCGTAAGCGTTGTGGTGTCCTCCACGATTTCGCTGTCGAGCCCGCCCATGATGCCCGCGATCGCCACAGGCGTGTCGCCGTTGCAGATCATCAGCGTGTTCTCGTCGATCGCACGCTCCACGCCGTCGAGCGTTTGGAACGTGAACGGCTCGGAAAAGCGCTTGATGCGCAGCTTTTCGACCTTGCGCGAGTCGAACGCGTGCATCGGCTGCCCCATTTCGAGCATCAGGTAGTTTGTTAAGTCCGCTAAGAAGTTGATCGCGCGCATGCCGCAGTAATACAGGCGGATGCGCATATTGACCGGGCTTTTCGTCGTATGGATATTTTCGACCTGCAAGCAGGAGTAACGCAGACAAAGCGGATCCTCGATCTTCAAATCCACTTTCGGAAGCGCATCGTAGGCGTGCAGATCCACCGTTTCCAAAGGCTTTAAGGGTCTGCCGGCGAGCGCGGCGAATTCGCGCGCGATGCCGTAATGCCCCCAAAGGTCGGGACGGTTCGTCAGGGACTTGTTATCCACCTCGAACACGATGTCGTCGATCTCGTAAGCCGCTTTCAAGTCCGTGCCGTTGGGAAGATCGTCGGTGATGTCCATAATGCCGGAGTTGTCGTCGCTGATGCCCAGCTCCTTTTCCGAGCAGCACATGCCGTTGGAGGGGTAGCCCGCGAGCTTGCGCGGCGCGATGGTGATGTCGCCGATCTGCGCGCCCACCTTGGCAAACGCGGTCTTCATCCCGACACGCACGTTCGGCGCGCCGCAGACCACGTCGGTCAAAGCGCCGTCGCCCGCATCTACCTTTAGAAGATGCAGTTTCTTCGATTCAGGGTGCGGCTCGACGGACTTGATCTCGGCGACCACGACGCCGGAAAGATCCTTGCCCTTAAAAAAGATCTCGTTTTCGACCTCAGCCGTAGACAGCGAAAAGCGGTGGATGAGCTCCAGCTTATCAAGCCCTGTGAAATCTACAAAATCCGAAAGCCAATTCATCGATAAAAACATAAGTTCTCCTCCTTCCCGCTTATTCGTCGTCCGTAAACTGCGAAAGCGATTTTAAGCTGCCGCTGTTTAAGTCACGGATGTCCTTAACGCCGTATTTCATCATGGCAAGGCGCGTTAAACCTAAGCCGAACGCGAAGCCCGTGTACTCCTCAGGGTCGATGCCGCCCTCTTTGAGCACCACGGGATGGATCATGCCGCACGGGCAAAGCTCCAGCCAGCCGCTGTGTTTGCAGGAGGCACAGCCCTCGCCGCCGCAGATGAGACAGCTGATGTCCAGCTCAAAGCCCGGCTCGACGAACGGGAAGAAGCCCGGACGAAGCCGCACCTTGATATCCCTTTGGAACACCTCGGAAAGCATGGTCTTCATAAAGTAGATCAGGTTCGAGATGGAGATGTTCTTGTCGACCATCACACCTTCCATTTGGAAAAAGGTGTTTTCGTGGCAGGCGTCGGTCGCTTCGTTGCGGAAGCACCGTCCGGGGAAGATCGCCTTGATCGGCACGCCGTCGTTAATCAGCGCATCCTTATACTTCTTATAGATCGCGTTCTGCGCGGCGGAGGTCTGCGTTTTCAAAAGCTGCCCGTTTTCGAGGTAATACGTATCCTGCATGTCGCGCGCGGGGTGCGCTTTCGGGATATTGAGCGACTCAAAGCATTCATAGTCGCTGACGATCTCGGCGTAATCCTCCACGGTAAAGCCCATGGACTTGAACACGCGCTCGCATTCGCGCTGCACGAGCGTGATGGGGTGATACGATCCACGCGTCAAACGGCTCGGCATGGACAAATCAAAAAGCGGCGTGCTTTCGATCTCCCGCTTTTCGGCAAGCGCCTTTAATTCCTGTGTTTTTTCCGCGAGCATGGTTTCAATATCTTTGCGCACGTCGTTGACAAGCTGCCCCATTTTCGGGCGCTCCTCTTTGGAGAGCGTGCCCATGCTCTTTAAGATCGCCGTCAGCTCCCCTTTTTTGCCGAGCACGGCCACGCGAAGCGCTTCCAAATCCCCGAGCTGCGAAACGCTCTCGAGCTGTTCTTTGGCGCGCGCGCGGATCTCTTCGAGTTTCTGCTTCAAAGCCAATCTTCCTTTCCGTCTGTATCTTTTGTGCGAACACAAAAAACGCCGCCCCAAAAGGGACGGCGCAAAAGCCTTAAACCACCCTGTTTGTGAAGGAGCCGACACTCCCGCGCCCGATAACGGCGGCACCCGTCGCGGCCTACTCTTTGTTCAGCCGCGCCGCTCCAAAGTGAAATTTCAGCAAAAAGACGCCCGAAATGCGCTTACAGCCCATGACGCATTCTCTCTTGCGGGCGGGGAAAACTTTTGCCTACTGCCTTCTTCCTCGCGTTTGCAGTTCGGTTTGTGAATAATAGTATACCATACTTTTCGGGAATTGCAAGGAAAAAATCAGTTGCTTTGCGGTTTATGCGTTATCCTGCCGCTTTTTCCGCCGCAGGTAAACCAGTGCCGCGATATTGCTCCCCAGCCAGCCGAGCAGCGCAATTGCCGACAGGATCGTCAACGGCGCGAACACCTCGAAGCCGATCACCCAAGCGCTTAAAAAATAATTCAATATCGCGACAATACCGCCCGCAACAGGAAACCCAAGCAGCAGCATTTCAAGGTGCGCAGGGATATCCGCCTGTGCAAAGCGGTACATGACACAGGCCGCGATCGCGCAAAGGATCGGATAAAGGATATACAGCCACATGGTGTTTTCTCCCAAAACAGCCAGACCAAAGAAATCGGACAACACCCAAGCTGCGCGCGGATGTGCAGCCGAAAGCAAGCCTGCCTCTTGTTGCGCTGTCCACCAAAAGACGGGCAGGGCGCTTAAAATAATCGATAAAATACATCGTGTCTTGGTTTTCAAAGTTACCCACCTCTCATACACGCAGCGTATAAAATACACCGGCGGCGGTGAAAAAAGCGTCCATGGTTTGATGCGGTTTTGCATAGATTTCCCTTCTAATCCACAAACAAGAAAAATCCTCCGCTTTACAAAAATGTGTTCGTCGCTTTTGCCGTTTTCCCTCCTTTCCACATATACGCAAAAAGCGGCTGCGTTTGCACGCAGCCGCAAGAAAGCAAACGCACTCAAAAAGGCTGCGTGCGCTCGGCAATCTGAGAGGGTTGTCTCTATTTGTAGCGTACCATACCGTACCGTTTTTGTCAACTTTTTTCGCGCATCTCTTGCATTTTGCCGCCGTTTCCTCTATCATGAGAATAGAAATGAGGGAACACGATGGAAATCAGCACGCTTTGCCGCGCTATGGTCAGCTACTTTCAGGGTGACACACGGCGCATCCAGCATTTTCTGAAGGTCCACGCGCTCGCCAAATGCATCGGCGAGCACGAGGGTCTGTCTGCGAAAGCGCTGTACACGCTCGAAGCTGCCGCGCTTACGCACGATATCGCCATTCGCGACTGCGAGCGGGAATTCGGGCACTGCACGGGCAAAATGCAGGAGGAATTCGGGCCGGCGAAAGCGGTGGGACTCCTGCTCTCGCTCGGAGAAGCGCGTGAAACGGCGGAGCGCGTCGGCGTGCTTGTTGCCTGCCACCACACCTATACAGAGGATGCAGACCCCGTGTACCGTGCGCTTATCGAAGCGGATTTTCTCGTCAACGCCTGTGAGGATACGCTCTCTGCGGACGCCGTGCGCAAAGGCAATGCACGCATTTTCCGCACCGAAACGGGGAAGGCGCTGCTGCGGGACTTCTTCCCTGCCGCATTTTCAGAAAGGCCGGAGGATTCACCCCGCGCCGCACAAGAATAGCTGTTGCAGTTTGCGGCAAATTCCGTTATAATAAAGTATAATGCATATCCGAAATCGGCTGATTTGAGGTGTTTGAATATGGAAATGAATAAGGTCAAGGTATCCATTGCGGGCGTTACCTATGCGCTGCGCACCGACGAGACGGCGGAATACACCAACACGCTCGCGTCGGAGATCAACGAAAAAATGCAGGAATTGCAGGCGGCAAACCCCTTTATGTCCACAAATCAGGCGGCGGTGCTCACGGCGCTGGAATTCGCCGATAAGGCAAAAAAGGCAGAGCAGACCGCCGAGGGGTATCGCTCGCAGATCAAGGATTACCTCAAAGATGCCTCCGAAGCACAGACGGAACGCGACTTTTACAAGCGTGAGCTTGACCGCGTGCGCACCGAAGCAAAGGCAAAATCCAACCAGATCAACCTTTTCTCGCAGCAGGACAATGGCTAAAGCAGAAATTTTAGCCCCCTGCGGCGGCTTTGATTCGCTGACGGCGGCGCTGCGCTGCGGCGCGGACGCGGTCTATTTCGGCGCGGGGGAATTCAACGCCCGCCGCGCGGCTTCCAATTTTGACGACGAGGCGCTTCGGGAAGCGGCGCGCCTTTGCAGACTTTACGGTACGCGGTGGCACCTGACGCTCAACACGCTGGTCTCCGACGAAGAACTGCCGCGCTGCCGGTCTTTACTTGCGCGCGTCTGCCGGCTTTCGGCGGATGCGCTTATTTTGCAGGATCTCGGTGTGCTGCGGCTCGTGCGTGCGATGTGCCCCGAAATGGAGCTGCACGCTTCCACGCAGATGAGCGTCGGGACAAAAGCGGGTCTGCGGCTTTTGCGGGAACGCGGATTTTCGCGTGCGGTGCTGCCGCGCGAGCTTACTAAAAGCGAGATCGAAGCGCTTTGTCAAGCGGATATTTTGGAAACGGAAGTGTTTGTCCACGGTGCACAGTGCATGTGCGTTTCAGGACAATGCCTGTTCAGCGCTGTGCTCGGTGCGCGCAGCGGCAACCGGGGACTTTGCGCCCAGCCGTGCCGTCTGCCCTTTGCCGCAAAAGGCGGTACGGGGCACGATCTGAGTCTCAAGGACCTGTCGCTGATCGAGCATATCGCCGAGTTGCAGCAGCTTGGCGTAAACAGCTTCAAAATCGAGGGCAGGATGAAGCGCCCCGAATATGTTGCGGCGGCGGTCACGGCATGCAAAGCCGCACAAAACGGTGCGTATACGGAAAAGCAGCGCGCCGACTTGCAAGCGCTGTTCTCGCGTTCCGGCTTTTCGGACGGGTATTTTGAAAACCGCCGCGGGCGCACGATGTTCGGCACACGGCAAAAGGAAAATGTGACGGCGGCAACTTCAGAACTGCTCAAATCCTATGCAAAACTCTATGAAAAGCTCCCTGCCGTGCGCGCGGTGGACTTCACGTTTCAAGCCGAAGCCGACAAGTTGCCGAGCCTTACAGCGGTGTGCGGCACGCACCGCATAACCGTCAACGGCGGGCAGGCGTGCGAGACGGCACAGCACGTGCCGCTAACTGCCGAATCGGTAGAAAAACAGCTGAAAAAGTGCGGTGGCACGGTATTTTTCGCGAATTCCATTGCCTGTCAAATCGGTGAAGATCTGCGTCTGCCGCTCTCGGAGATCAACGCCATGCGCCGCGCGGCGCTCGAAGCGTTGGAAGAGTCCATTTGCGAAAAAACGCCGCTTTCTGTAAAGGATGTTAGCTTTACTACTGTGCCGCATATCACGCAAGCTCCAAAACGGTATTTGCGCTTTTACTCGCTCGATCAAATCCCCGAAAACGCGCGTGCAGACCGTATGTTTCTGCCGCTCGGCACGCCGCAGGACGTTTTGGAAGCCCATCACGCGGGCGTATATCTCCCGCGAGGGATCTTCGGCACGGAAGAAGCCGTGCGCCGACAGCTTCTCGACAGCGGCGCGCTGTATGCGC
>UQZS01000053.1 GCA_900545625.1 uncultured Oscillospiraceae bacterium
CTGTATAAAAGCGATCATACAGCCGTTCAAGCTTAAATTTGTATTCCTGAAAGAAAGACGGCGGCGCGTCGCCCGTGCCGTCCGATACCGTGCCGTCTGCGCAAAGCGTGTAGAGCGGCTCGTCCACGGCGGTGCGGTAGGACAGCGTGCGCGCGATGCCCATCGCGCCCGTTGCGTCGAGTTTGTCCGCATCAAACAGGATCTTCGCCTCTATCGTTTCGGGCGGGCGGGAGCTGCGAAAGCGGTGCGTATAAATGCAATCCGCCACGCGTGCACAAAACGTCTCCGAAAACCCGTTTTCCGCCAAAAACGCCCGCGCCTTTTGCGCGCCGACTTCGGCGTGGTCGAGCGCAGGGTTTTGATTTTGCTCGAGCCGCCCGATGTCGTGCAGCAGACAGGCGGCAAGCAGCACGTCGAAGTCTACCGCCTGCTCGTTTTCGGCGATGAAAAGCGCCGTATACAGCACGCGGTACACATGCTCACGGTCGTGCGCACTCTCCAGCATGCAGTCGTTCATGTAGGCTTCGATTTTTTTGTAATCGGCGGTGGTCATGGCGGCCTCCTGTGGTGATCTGTTCTCCGGAAATGACGATTTTGAGAACCGAGTATAATAAATAGTGAAAAAGAAACGACAATTCTCTTGCGAAAATTGTCGTTTCTTTTTGGTGGACCCGAAGAGGATCGAACTCTCGACCTTACGGATGCGAACCGTACGCTCTCCCAGCTGAGCTACGGGCCCAAACAGCAATACAGATTATACTCCCGCTTTTGCGAAATGTCAACCGTAATTTTTATCTTTTTCCCTTTTTCTTTTTTACAGCCGGCTGTATAAGGCGATCCGAGCAGTGCATTGTGCCAATCGACAGAATCCGAAAACTTGTCAAAATGTTGGGATTTTCCTTGACAGGGTATTTTTTATGGGATAGAATTATCTTTCAGAAACCTTTCGTCCGAAAGGGATAAAGGACGGTTTTTATGCTGAGCAACACCGAAAAAACCATGGAAAAAATCGTAGCGCTGTGCAAAAACAGGGGCTTCATCTTCGCGGGCAGTGAAATTTACGGCGGCCTTGCGAACACCTGGGATTACGGCCCTTTGGGCGCGCGCATGAAAAATAACGTCAAGGACACATGGCGCAAGCGCTTTATTCAAGAGCGCAAAAACAGCTATGAGGTGGACGCGGACATTCTTATGCACCCGCGCGTTTGGGAGGCAAGCGGCCACGTCGCGAGCTTTTCCGACCCGCTTTTGGACTGCAAGGAATGCAAAATGCGCCACCGTGCGGACAATCTGATCGACGACTTTGACCCGAATGCGCACGCGGACGGTATGACCAAAGAGGAGATGTTCGAGTTCATCAAGGCGCACTCCATCCCCTGCCCGCACTGCGGCAAACACAACTTCACGCCCATTCGGGAATTCAACCTGATGTTCCAGACCTTCCGCGGTGTGACGAATGATGCAAAAAGCATCATCTACCTGCGTCCTGAAAACGCGCAGGGCGAATATGTGAACTATCTGAACGTCCAGCGCAGCATGCGTGCAAAACTCCCGTTTTCCATCGGGCAGATCGGCAAGGCGTTCCGCAACGAGATCACGCCCGGCAACTTTACGTTCCGCACCATTGAATTTGAGCAGATGGAATTCCAGACCTTCTGCAAAGAGGGCTCGGACGCCGAGCTGTACGAATATTTCAAAGCCTACGGCCGGAAATATTTTGAGGATCTCGGTATTGCGCCGGAGCACCTGCGCTTCCACGACCACGAAAAGCTTGCGCACTATGCGAAAGCCGCGTGCGACATCGAATTCCTGTTCCCGTTCGGCTGGGGCGAGATCAACGGCACGCACAACCGCACAGACTTCGACTTGAAGCGCCACCAGGAATACAGCGGGCAGAAGATGGAATATCTCGACCCCGAGACGAACGAGCGCTTCATCCCCTACATCATCGAGTCCACCTACGGTCTGGACCGCACGGTGCTGGCACTTCTGTGCGAAGCGTATGACGAAGAAGTGCTTGACGCCGAAAAGAACGACACGCGCGTGGTGCTGCACTTGAATCCCGTTGTCGCGCCGTACAAGGCGGCGGTGCTGCCGCTTTCCAAGAAGCTTTCCGCCGAAGCAATGCCTGTTTACGAACGCCTGCAAAAGGAATTCATGGTCGATTTCGACGAGACGGGTTCCATCGGCAAGCGTTACCGCCGGCAGGATGAGATCGGCACGCCGCTTTGCATCACCTATGACTTTGAAAGCGGCGAGGATAACAGCGTAACAGTGCGCGACCGCGATACGATGGAGCAGGTGCGCATCCCGATCGATTCCCTTGCGACGTACGTGGGCGAAAAGCTGCACTTTTAACTGAGGGCTTTGAGGTGACGGAGATGGCGGAAGAAAACAAGCAAAAAATGCTTCTGGTGGTCAACCCCGTTTCGG
This sequence comes from uncultured Oscillospiraceae bacterium, assembly GCA_900545625.1. Classification (GTDB taxonomy): domain Bacteria; phylum Bacillota; class Clostridia; order Oscillospirales; family Acutalibacteraceae; genus Fimenecus. Next base: position 2,434 of record UQZS01000053.1, read on the forward strand.
GGAAGAAGCTTGCCAAGCAATACATGATGCGAATCATCAACCGCTTTGACCAGGCGGGGTACAGCGTGACCGCCTGCTGCACACAAATCAACAAAAACGCTTACGAGATCGTGCGCACCCGCGGGCGGGAATTTGACATTGTGGTCTGCTGCGGCGGCGACGGTACGCTCAAAGAGACGATCTGCGGCATTATGAGCCTTGGGACGGATATCCCCGTCGGGTATCTGCCGATGGGTTCGACCAACGACTTTGCGCACTCTTTGGAGATCCCGACCGACGTATTCGCGGCGGTGGAGGCGATCATCAACGGCGAACCGAAGCCCATGGACATCGGGAAGTTCGGCGATGAATTCTTCATTTATGTCGCGGCGTTCGGCAACTTCACGGCGATCTCGTATTCCGCGAATCAAAAGGCAAAAAATATCCTCGGCAAAAACGCCTACTATTTGCAGGCGGTACATGATTTCTTCCACATGAAGCCGTACCACGCGCGCGTGGAAGCGGACGGGGAATTCTTCGAGGGCGACTATTTTTACGGCGCGGCGTCCAACTCCTACGGTGTCGGCGGCATGCCGGTGCTGCACAATATGGGCGTGGAATTTGACGACGGGCTGCATGAGCTGGTGCTCGTGCAGATGTTCAAAAACCCCGCCGAGATCCTGTCACTTGCCAATTCCATGGCCAGCAAGACCGTGGCAGACAACAAGCTGGTAACCATCCGCCACTGCAAGCACATTAAATTCATGTTTGACACGCCTACGCCGTTCACGCTCGACGGCGAGTTCGGCGGCGAGCAGACCGAGGTGGAAGCGACTACCTTAAAGCATGCGGTGCGTATCATGGTGCAAAAGCCCGAGTGGGTGTCGCTCGACGAAAAAGAGTCCTCCGACTTTGTGCATATGCAGCCAGCGGAATAAATCTTACATAATAACAACATATTCAATAAACAAACCGTCCCGCCGAAGTACGGCGGGGCGGTTTGTTTTTAGCTTCTCTTGTGTTCCGGCAGTGCTTCTGATAAAATACAAGATCGAGTTCTTTTACAAGCAGAAAGCATATAACGCCGATCACACGCCGAACACCGGACATAGCGAACAGCGGCGTCTTCCTATAAGGCGCCGCTGTTCGTTTTAATTTTCTGTTATACGGTCAGCTGCAAAATGTACCGCCGTTCGTTTTCAAAAATCAACAGCGTGCCGACGAGGATCGTCGCAAACAGCAGGACGGAAAGGACCGCATACACCGCGAACCGTTTGCCGCGCGAAAGGGACGCGGCGCGCGTATCGAGGTCGAGCCAAAGCGCGGTGGAAAACACAGCGGCGACGGCGGTGATGTCCGCCAAATACCGAATACAGACCCCCGCAAAGCAGATGTCCACAAAGGCGAGCAGGAAGCAGCAGAACGCCGCGAGTATAAAGGTGAACAGCTTTACATTGTCCTTTTTCCCACCGCGTCTGCGCGCGATCGGTGACAGGAGGATCCCGCTTAGCGACGGCATAGCGAACGCGCCCATCATCCAGGTGGTATACAGGTATCCCCCGTAGCTTTGGATCGGCTCATACGTCAGCACCAAATACGGGAAATCCCTTTGCACAGCGGGCATTTGCAGGAAGTAGCAGTAGATCGACGGCAGCAGCAGTGAAAGGGAAACCGAATAGGTGGACACATCGGCGACGGTCAGCTGATACCGTGCACCGAATTCGAACACCGAGCCGAAACGGATATAATTGTACCACATCACGAATGCCGCACCGAGCAGGGTCGGAAGGATAAAGCTCAACAGCTTTACAGCGCGTCGTGACGGGCGGACGGTCTTTTCGGTCAGCATGGAGAGGAACACCGGCACGCTCACCAAAGCAAACAGCAAAAGATTCGGGCGCGACAGGGCGGTCAGCACCAAAAATACCGCCGCAAGGAACAGGCATATAGCGCGTCGGGGCGTTTTCCCGTTTTTCCCGCAGCCGAGAACCGCGAACAGCAGGAATAACACAAGGTTTGTCATCCCGCTTTGCACGGCGATGTAATACATATCCGCAGAAGCCTGCACCATAAACATCAGGCTGCCGAACGACACGGCAAAGATGCCGAGGCAAAGAAGCGAAAGCGTCGCGTTCGGCACGAACCGCCGAACAAGGGTAATAAGCAGTGCGGCTGCCGCGAAAATCCCGACCATGCACAGGATGAAGCAGACCGTTTGCGCGGCGGGCAGCGTGCCTGTGATAAAATACCACGGAAAATAGATCGTGAGGATCGGCGCAATGCCGAAATAGGAATAATACTGCCCGTCATACAGCACGCGGTCCCACGGGTACCACGCGCCCGTTTCGGTGCGCGCGTCCCAAATATACGGGTTCTCGAGAGACAGTATCCGTTCGTCGGGGGCGAAGTCCAGCGCGATCTGCCCTTTTAGGAAAGCGTCAAACTGCTGCTCATAGGCGTTTTGATTTTCCAAAAGCCCCTCGAACGGATAGGCGATGTTCTCATGCGGCAGAACGCAGAAAACGGCAATGCACGGCGCAAGGCAGCACAGCGCACAGCCGATCACCAGCAGGTTGTGCGCCCTTTTTTTCGGGTCGTACGGCGTTTCGTACCACCGAAAGCGATAGGAAGCCGCCAAAAACAGCAGCGCCGCAGCGGCAAGCAGAAGCGGGAAATATTCCATCGCCATCAATCCCGAAATTCCGCGATTTCAGAGAGCGGCTTGCGTGTTTTTTCACGGATCTTCGCGCCCGCTTCAGCATAGCCTGTGGCGATCACCAGCCGGATCCGCCGTTCGGGAGACACGCCCAGCGCCGTTTGCAGCGCCGCTTCGTCGATCCAGCCGAGCACACAGGTAGAAAGCCCCAAGTCTGTCGCGGCAAGGCAGTAGTGCGCCGCCGCGATGCCGAGGTCGATCTGCGCAAACGCCTGGCTGCCGAATTTTTCCGCCACAGCGGGCTTTAACACGGCGGGTTCTTCTACGAGCACCGCGAACGCGGGGCAGGTTTCGGCAAAGGGATTGCTGCCGTCCACCTGCACGCCCGCGCGCACCGCTTTGGCGGTCTCACCCGTTGCAAAGATGATGTGCCACGGCTGCGAATTGCACGCAGAGGGGGAAAGTCTGACCGCTTCGGCGAGCTGCTCTAAGGTTTCACACTCGACTTCGCGCGGCGAGAACCGGCGGCAGCTTTGCCGGCGGCGTTCTAAATCGAAAAAGGATCCCATAACACAAGCTCCTTACACAAATTTCTTTTATTATTATACCGAGTCACTCTGTGAATTGCAACGCCCCTTTTCGGCGCGCACACGACGGATTTCGCATTGCGCAAAGACAGAAAGTGTGCTACAATGAAGCAGACAAACAAGGAGGTGCGCGCATGGGTGCGTCTGAAAAAAGCAGCACGCGGTCGGCTGTGCTTACGGAGCTTTATGAATTTGCCATGGCAGACGGGTACTATTCCTGCGGTTTGGGTGAGACGATCGCCTGCTTCGATCTGTTTTTCCGCCGCGTTCCCGACAACGGCGGCTTTGCCATTATGGCGGGCTTGCAGCAGGTGATCGAGCACCTGCAAAACCTGCATTTTTCCGAAGAGGATCTCCGATTCCTGCGGACGCAGGGCATTTCGGAACCTTTTCTCGACTATCTGCGGGATTTTCATTTTGCCTGCGACGTATGGGCGATCCCCGAAGGCACCCCGATCTTCCCGAATGAACCCATCGTGAAGGTGCGCGGGCCTGTGGTGCAGGCGCAGATGATCGAAACGGCTTTGCTGTTGTGTATCAACCAGCAAAGCCTCATCGCCACTAAGGCAAACCGCCTGGTACGGGCGGCGCGCGGCACGGCGGTCGCGGAGTTCGGCACGCGGCGCGCGCAGGGCTTTGACGAAGCGGTCTACGGCGCGCGCGCGGCGTATATCGGCGGCTGCACGGCGACCTCGGGCGTACTGCCCGCACGGGAATTCGGTATTCCCGTGCTGCAAACCATGATCCACAGCTGGGTGCAGATGTTTGATTCCGAATATGAGGCGTTCTGCGCGTATGCGCGGCGTTATCCCGACGACTGCACCTTTGTGGTGGACACCTACGACACGCTGCGTTCGGGGGTTCCGAACGCGATCCGCGCATTCAACGATGTTCTGCTTCCCTTGGGCCGACGCCCGAAAAGCGTGCGCATCGACTCGGGCGATATCCCCTACCTTTCCAAACGCGTGCGCAAGATGCTCGATGAGGCAGGCTTCCCCGACTGCGGCATCCTCGCTTCCAATTCCCTCGATGAGCACATCATCTCGGACATGCTCGCACAGGGCGCCAAGGTGGACTGCTTCATCGTCGGCGAGCGGCTGATCACCTCCGCTTCGTCGCCGCTGTTCGGCGGGGTCTACAAGCTGTGTGCGGTCGAGCAGCCGGACGGCCGCATTGTCCCGAAGATCAATCTTTCGGAAAACGTGCATAAAATCACCATCCCCTCCTCGAAAAACGTCTACCGCCTGTTCGACATGGATTCGGGCAAGGCAATCGCCGACGTCCTGACCACCGACAGCGAGGAGCTCGACGACTCCAAGCCCTATGAGCTGTTCGACCCCGACTACACCTGGAAGCGCAAGGAGATCGAAAATTATGTCGCGCGCCCGCTGCTCGTGCAGATCTTCAAAAAGGGCGAATGCGTATACAGCTCCCCCACGCCTGCCGAGATCCGCGAATATTGCTCGGAACAGGTGGACACCCTTTGGGATGAGGTTAAACGCTTTGAAAACCCGCACAAATATTATGTGGATCTTTCCGCAAAGCTGTGGGAGATCCGCAAGTTGTTGATTGAGGAGTATAAAGGAGTACGCAAATGAATATTTGGCATGACATCGCCCCCGAACGCATCAGCAGCCATTCCTTCGACGCGGTCATCGAGATCAGCAAGGGCAGCAAGATGAAATATGAACTCGATAAGGAGACGGGGATTTTGCGGCTTGACCGCGTGCTGCACACTTCGACGCACTACCCCGCGAACTACGGGCTGATCCCGCGCACCTATGCGCTGGACAACGACCCGCTTGACGTGCTGGTGCTGTGCTCGGAAAAGATCGTCCCCATGACGCTTGTGACCTGCTGCCCGATCGGCGTCATCACGATGCTCGACAACGACGACCCGGACGACAAGATCATCGCCATCCCCGTCGGCGACCCGACCTATAACGGCTACACGGACATTTCCCAGCTGCCCGCACACGTTTTTGACGAGATGACGCACTTTTTCTCGGTCTACAAAATGCTGGAGCATAAAAAGACCGTGATCGACGAAGCCAAGGGTGCCGCAACGGCGATCGAGATTATTGAGGATGCCATCGAGCGCTATAAAGAGCTGTATCCCGACAAATAAGCAGTAAAATGTAAGGGGAAGTTATGAGCAATAAGAGCGTAAAAGTATTTTTATCCGTCATTGTGGCGGTGGTGATCCTCGCGGGCGCCGTCGCCGTAGGCAATACCGTGATAAACGGCAGGCAGCCCGACGCCGTGCCCGCCGGGGCGACGGTCGCCGAAACGCAGGCACCGGAAAGCACTACCGCAGCCGCACAGCCCGTCACGCTTTCCTTTTTGTCGGTCGGGGACAACCTGATCCACGACGGGATTTACGAGCAGGCCAATCGCCGCGCGGGCGGGGACGGGTATGATTTCACGTTCTGCTACGAGCGCATCGCAGACACGATCGCGGCGGCAGACATCGCCACCATCAACCAGGAAACGCCCATTGCCGAAAGCTACGATCCGTCCGGCTATCCGCTGTTCAACTCCCCTGTAGAATTGGGGCAGGAAGTGCGGGAGATCGGCTTTGATGTGGTGAACATGGCGAACAACCACATGCTGGACAAGACCGCAAAAGGCCTTACGGAATCCATGGATTTTTGGGACAGTCAGGAAGGCGTTGTGCGTACGGGCGCTTATAAAAATGCCGACGAGCTTGATGCGGTCGAATACATCGAGCGCGACGGTATGAAGATCGGGCTTGTAGGTATCACGCAGTATACAAACGGCCTGTCGCTGCCTGAAAGCAGTGAGCTGGAGATCATCTACACCACCGAGACAGAGACCATAGAGCGCAAGATCAAGGCGGCGGCGGAAAGCTGTGATGCGGTGCTCGTCAACGTCCACTGGGGCAGCGAATACACCACCACGCCCTCACAGGATCAGCGCAATCTTGCAGAACAAATGGCGTCCTGGGGCGCGGACGTGATCATTGGGCATCACCCGCACGTCTTACAGCCCGTGGAGTGGATTGAAAACGACGACGGCTCGCGCACGCTGGTTGCGTACTCCCTCGGGAATTTTATTTCCCAGCAAAATACCGCCGCGCGTGTGATCGGCGGGATGCTCCACTATGACATGACGATCGACCCGCAAAGCGGTTCGGTCACAGTAGGCAACGTAAAATTTGAGACCATTGTCACGCACTATGTCAACGGCTCGCACGACGTGCAGGTCTACCCGCTGTCCGAATATACGGACGCACTCGCCAAACGGCAGGCATCGCGCATCAAGCAGTCGGATTTCAGCATTGCCTATATTGAAGAATTCGTAAACGGCGTGATCGACGCGGAATTTCTCGCGTCGTAGCGGGATCAAAACAATACCGATACAAACGGCGTACCCAACATGCAATATGGGCGCGCCGTTTTCTTTTGCACCTTGATTTGTAGCTTTCTCCAAAGTTTTGCTGCACAAATTTGACAGTTTCCCCATTTCCGCGCCGCGTCCCGTATGTTAAAATAGTGGCGTAAAGCGATCGCCCGCCAAAAAGCGGGCAAACGGGAGATCCGGAGGTTCTTATGAAAAAGAGGAAGGCTTGGAAGATCGTTCTATGCGTTGTTTTGGTCGTTCTGGTCGCTTTGGGCGGAACGGTGCTTTACCTGATGACGGGGCTTTCCCCCGCCGAGACCGTACAGCGGCAGGTGGAGGCCGACGACGGCGTTTTGCGGATCGGTATATTAAGCGACTTGCAGCTCACACCCGAGGGGCAAGGCGAGACCTATGACATGCATTATCAAAAGGCGCTCGAGCTGCTCAAAGCACAGGGCGTAAATGTGATCCTCAACGCCGGGGATTTCACGGACACCGCCACCGAAGAAGCATATCAAAACCAAAAGCGGATCTTTGACAGCGTATACTCGGAAGCCGAGCGCGAATCGATTGTGCTTTGCAGCATCATGGGCAACCACGACTACTGGCTGCCGATGTTCGTGGATTGCTGGGAGATCCCCTTCACACGTGTCATGCAGTCGCGCTTTTGCAAATACACCTATTCACAGTCCCCGTGGACGCATACCGTCGTCAACGGTTATCACTTTATCGCCGCGAGCCCGAAAAGCGGTGATATGGACAGCACGTCGTATGATGACGAGCTGCTTATGTGGATGCGGGAGCAAATCGAGGCCGCTGTGGCGGACGATCCCGCGCTTCCCGTGTTTGTCATGACGCACTTCAGCCCGGAAAACACCGTCGCCATGAGCGAGAACAACACGTTCCAAAATTTGGACGCGCTGTATCGGGAATACCCGCAGGTGGTCTCTATCGGGGCGCACAGCCACGCGCCGCTGATGGATGAACGCGCGATCTGGCAGGGCGATTATACGGCGATCAACACGCAGTCTGTCTCTTATACGAGTTTGCCCGAAACCGAAAACGCGGTCGTGCATGACGACGGCGCATTTATTGAAAACAACCCCATGGTCATGGTTCTCAGTGTGGACGAAGCGCAGCTTTCCATCCGGCGGTACAGCGTATTGACCGGCGAAGCGCAAAAGGCGCCGTGGGTGATCGACCTGCCCGTGGATAAAGACGAATTCCGTTACACCGAGGCACGTGCGCAGACTTCGGCGGCGCCGACCTGGGCGGACGGGTTTTCCGTTTTGACAGAGGGCGTGTCGTTCACAGACGACGAGGGCGCCGAGGTGCGCGGCTGCCGGATCACCTTCCCTGCGGCGCTGCATGAGGACGCGGTGCAAAGCTACCGTGCGGTGTTTACACAAAACGGCAGTCCTGTGACGTTCACCTTTGGGGAAACGACCTATGACAGCCTGACGCTGATTTCCGACTATGCGCTTCCGGCTGCACAGCGCAGCGATACCATGCGCTTTACGCTGCCGGCTGAAAAGTATGCGTCCGTGCTGCCTGCCGGGACGTATACCGTCACCCTGTATGCCGCGGATACTTACGGCAATGAGAGCGCACCGCAAACGGCAGAGATCGAAATCGCATATTAAGAAACCAAAAATGCAGCTCCGCACGCCGAACGGCGTGCGGGGCTGTCAGACTGTCAAAGAAGTCTTTTTTCCTCCCTCTGACGAGGGAGGTGGCACGCGCTTCGCGCGTGACGGAGGGAGAGAAACCTTGAAATATCAAGGTTTCTGACTACCCCTCAGTCTCGCTTTGCTCGACAGCTCCCCTGACAAGGGGAGCAAAAGACACTTTTGCACGCTCACAGCCCCGCACGCCGAACGGCGTGCGGGGCTGTAATTGTATGCGTTAAGCTTTCCAGAATTTACGGTCAAGGCTGCGGTACTGCACCGCTTCGGCAACGTGTGGGACATCTACCTGTTCATCCCCCGCAAGGTCTGCGATGGTGCGTGCGACACGCAAAATCTTATCATACGCCCGCGCCGAGAGGCCGAGACGCTCAAACACCTGCTTTAAAAGCTGGGCAGCCGCAGGCGTCGGTGCACAGAATTTACGCGTCATGGCGGCGTCCATTTTAGCGTTGCAGGAAATCCCCGTTCCTGCAAAGCGCTCGCGCTGGACTGTGCGCGCCTTATCTACGCGCGCTTTGATCGCAGAGGAAGGCTCTTCTTCCGCTGTTTTGGAAAGGTCGTCAAAATCCACGGGCGGTACTTCGATATGAATATCAAGCCGATCCAACAGCGGCCCCGATACGCGCGAAAGATAGCGCTGCGGCGTGCCTGCGGGGCAGGTGCATTTGCGCGTGGGGTGCCCGTAAAATCCGCAGGGGCACGGGTTCATGGCGCACACAAGCATCACCGAACAGGGATAAGAAAACGTCGCCGCCACGCGCGCGATCGTGATCTTGCCGTCCTCAATGGGCTGGCGCATGATCTCCATCGCCGTGCGTGAAAATTCGGGGAGCTCGTCTAAAAACAGCACGCCGTTGTGCGCCAAGGAGATCTCGCCCGGATGCGGCACGGTGCCGCCGCCTGAAAGCCCGGCGGGTGAAACGGTGTGGTGCGGCGCGCGGAACGGCCGCGCTTTCATTAAGGAAACATCCCGCGGCAGCACGCCCGCTACGGAATAGATATTCGTCGTCTCCAGCGCCTCTTCAAAGGTCATATCCGGTAAAATCGACGGGATGCGCTTGGCAAGCATGCTTTTGCCCGAAC
>UQZS01000054.1 GCA_900545625.1 uncultured Oscillospiraceae bacterium
AAACAGAAGGGGGAATTCTGTTTGCGTCTCCTCAAGAGTGGGGTCTCTCTTGATTTGATGGTTTGAGTATACAGGCAAATTATGGCGATACAATAAAATAGAGTTGAACGTTTTGTAAACGTTCTCGTTTCGATACGGCAGTACGGCAGAAAGGAAAAACCGCCCGAGGGGGAGCCCGGGCGGTTTTCCTCTTTTTGTAAAAAAAGAAAGGGGGAGAAATGAAAAAGTTCTGCCAAACAGAAGGGGGAATTCTGTTTGCGTCTCCTCAAGAGTGGGGTCTCTCTTGATTCGATGGTTTGAGTATACAGGCAAATTATGGCGATACAATAGAGATTTGTTGAACGTTTTGTAAACACAAAACAAAGACGGTTTTTATTTTCCGTTCACAAAATCTCGCTGTAGCTGCCTAAGTAGGAAAACTGTTCCGCAGAAGCCTCCAGCTCGGCGATCATGCGCAGGAAGTTTTCGGAATAGACTGACGCTTCAATATCGAAATAAAACAGGAATTCAAAATCACTGTTGGGTTTCGGGCGGCTTTCAAGCTTTAAGAGATTGATGTCCAGCGCGTAAAACCGGGAAAGCACGTCGTACAGCGAACCGGGACGGTGCGGCAGGGTGAGCATCAGGCTCGTTTTATTTGCACCGGCGAAAATCTCCGGCTCTTTGCCGATGCAGATAAAGCGCGTGTAATTGTTCGCGTTGTTCTGCACGCCCTCGGCGAGCATCGACAGCCCGTAAAGCGCCATGCAGTCCTTCGACGAGATCGCAGCAACATCCGGGCGTTCGCTTTCGGACACGCGCTTTGCGGCGGCGGCAGTATTTTCACAAACGGTAACTTTTACGTTCGGCAGCTTCGACAGAAAGTTACTGCACTGCTGGATCGCCTGCTCATGTGAGAAGATCTCGCGCACCTCGGAAAGCGCCGTACCGGGCTTGGCAAGCAGTGCGTGGCTGACCTTTAAGCGCACGCTTTTGACGATATAGAAGTTGTGGCGGTTCATCAGGTCATACACATGATTCACCGAACCCGCCGTGCTGTTTTCGATCGGCAGGATGCCATAGCGGCAAAGCCCCTGCTGCACAGCAGAAAACACATCCTCCCAAGAGGCAAAAAACATAATATCGGGATTTTTGAACAGCCTTTCACACGCGAGCGACGAATATGCGCCCTCCACACCCTGACACGCGACAACGGCGCTTTCGGGGAGATCCTGCATGGCAAAACGTTGGGCGCTTTGGCGGATGCGCTCCGTAAGCGTCGAGCTGCCTTGGTCGAGATACTTATGCTGGTATGAGCGCGAAAGCCCCATAATGGAGGAATACAAAAGCCGTGTATAAAGCTGTAAGTCCTTGTCATCGGATTTTGCCGCGACACGGGCGAGCAGCTCGCGTTCCCGTGTGCGGTCAAGAACAGGCATGCGGTTTTCCTTTTTGTATTTCGCGACCTCTAAGGACACACCCATGCGCTTTAAGAACAGTTCCACAAGCCTGTCGTCGATCTCGTTGATCTCGCGGCGCAGTTCCTGAATTTCCATATTATCAACCTCCGAGAATGTCGAGCATCGTGATCGCCGTGACCGCCTCCACAACGGGAACGGCGCGCGGGACGATGCACGGGTCATGCCGTCCTTTTATCACAAGTGTGGTCTGTGTGTCCGTCGGCAGATGCACGCTTTGCTGCGGCTTTGCGATAGACGCGGTAGGCTTGATCGCGACACGGAATACAATGGGCATACCGGAAGTAATCCCACCCAAGATCCCGCCGTGGTTGTTTGTAGCAGTCGTAACATGCCCTGCCCCGTCGGTCAAAAAGGCATCGTTGTTTTCGCTGCCGCGCAAGCGGCTTCCCGCAAAGCCGCTGCCGAATTCCAAGCCCTTGACGGCGGGGATACCGAACAGCGCCTTTGCCAAACGATTTTCGATACCGTCAAACATCGGTTCGCCCAAGCCCGCGGGCACGCCTGTCACGGCACATTCTACCACGCCGCCGACGGAGTCGCAGTCCATTCGCGCTTTTTCAATGGCACCGCGCATTTTTTCGCCCTGCTTGTCCGAAAGCACGGGGAAAGGCTTTGCCGCCACGTCGTCAGTCTGCACATGCACGGGATCATACGGTGTGTCACAGACATCCGCGATGGAATAGATATGCGCACGCACCCAGACGCCGCGCGCTTCAAGCATTTGCAGGCAGATGCCGCCCGCGAAGCAAAGCGGCGCGGTCAGGCGGCCGGAGAAGTGCCCGCCGCCCGCGACATCCTGAAAGCCGCGGAACTTTACATTTGCGGCGAAATCGGCATGCGAGGGGCGCGGCGTCTCGCGCAGATTATCATAGTCGCCCGAACGGGTATTCGTATTTTCAATGAGCATCCCCAGCGGCGCGCCGCAGGTCACGCCGTCGCAAAGGCCCGATAAAATCACGGGTTCGTCCGCCTCCTTGCGGGAGGTGGAAAAACTTGCATTGCCGGGTGCGCGCCTTTGCATAAAGGCTTTCAGCTTGTCAAAATCAATCTTGAAACCGGCGGGCAGACCGTCGATCACCGCCCCGATGGCTTTGGAATGGGATTGCCCAAACACCGAAACGCGAATGTGATCACCTTGCAGAATCGAGGACATCGACCATACCTCCCAAACATTTAAAATCTTCAAAGAAATGCGGATAGGATTTTTCGACCGCCTCGGCGCCGTCGATCGTGACAGGGGTTTCGGCAAGAACGGAAGCGATCGCTGCTGCCATGACCATGCGGTGATCGCCGAAACCCAACGTTTCGCCGCCGGAAATCGACTGCCCGCCGGGGATCGAAAGTCCATCCGCTGTTTCCGTGCTGGAAACGCCGAGACTGCCAAGCATCCTGTGGATCGCCGTAAGGCGGTCGCTTTCTTTCAAGCGCAGGCGCGCCGCATTTTGGATGGCGGTCTCCCCCGTTCGTGCCGCTGCCGCCGCAACGGCAAAGATCGGCGCAAGGTCGGGAATATCCGCCATATCCTGCGCGATCCCATGAAGCGCACCCGGCGAGACCGTGACCGTCTCCCCGGCGGTTTCTACCTTAGCGCCCATGCGCCGCAGGATCTCTAAAATCGCCTTGTCACCCTGCGGAGAATCCGGATTTAGCCCCGTGACCGTGACCGGCGCGCCCAGCGCCCCCGCCGTCAGGAAAAACGCCGCGTTGGACCAGTCGCCCTCGACCGGTACAACGCCAGGCGAGCGATAGGTTTGATTCCCTTTTATAAAATAGGTATGCCCCTCGCGGCGCACCGTGATGCCGAAGCGTGTGAGCGTAGAGAGGGTCATTTCGATATACGGTTTGGATTCCACAGGCGGCAAAAGCCGCAGGGTGCTGTCGTCGGAGAGCAGCGGCAGTGCGAACAAAAGCCCCGTCACATACTGGGAGCTTACGTCGCCGCGCAAAACATATTCGCCCGCTTGCAGCGTACCGGCGGTGTGGATGGGGAACACGCCCTGCTCGGAAAACCGAACGCCGTGGGCTTCCATAGCTTCGCGCAGTTCCGTTACGGGGCGTTCAGGCAGCCGGCCGCCGCCCGTGAACTTACCGTTTTTCGACAGTGCGGAAACGACGGGCAGCAAGAAGCGCAAAGTCGAACCGCTTTCGCCGCAGTCAAGCGTTACAGGCGCTTCCTCGGCATTTTCGGTGCGCGGGATCGGACGCACACGCATCCGATTTCCTGCAAATTCTACTTCAGCGCCGAGCGCGACAAGGCAGCGGGCAGTCGCGCGGATGTCTTCAGACAGGATGTTGCAGATGATCACCGTCTCGCGATCGCTGAGCGCGGCGGCGATCAGCAGCCGGTGTGCGTCGGATTTCGAGGAGATTGCGGGGATGCTGCCGCAAAGCTTCACGGGCGTCAAACGGACTTTCATGCATCCAGCCCCTTTTGAATGATCGGCAAAAGCGCTTCGGTCTCCACCGTGTGCAGCACGCAGTGCCCCAGCATTTCGGGGATGACCAGTGTAATATGGCTGCCGCTTCGTTTTTTATCGGAAAGCGCCTTTTCGCAAAGGTCTTGCGCCGAAAAATCGGTCACGGTCGGAAGTCCATACTGCCGAAGCAGTGCGGCGATCTCATCGGAGCAATCCGCTTTTGTCAGCCCGCTTTTGTATGCTGCACGAGAAAGAAGCACCATGCCGATCCCCACGGCGCTGCCGTGCGAAACGGCGAAATGACTGCACCCCTCGATCGCGTGACCCAAGGTGTGCCCGAAGTTTAAAAGCCCGCGTCTGCCGCGATCCGTCTCATCCTCGGCTACGATGTCGCGCTTGATCTCTACGCACCGTGCGATGACCGTTTCCAAATTTTCATGCGCGTCGTACGATTTAAGGAAATCGAAGAAATCCCGGTCGAACGCCGCACCGTATTTGATGACCTCTGCCATACCGTCCGCAAAGACTGCGTCGGGCAGTGTGGACAGCGTTTCATAATCGCAAAGCACCGCCTTGGGCTGGTAAAACGCGCCCGCAAGGTTTTTGCCGGCAGTAAGATCTACCGCCGTTTTGCCGCCGACGGAGGAATCCACGCACGCAAGAAGGGTCGTCGGCACTTGCACAAAGTCAATGCCCCGCTGGTACACAGCGGCGGCAAAGCCCGCAAGATCCCCGACCACGCCGCCGCCGAGCGCGACGATGCAGTCCGAGCGCGTCACATGATTTTCCGCCAAAAATTCAAGCAAATCCCTAAGCACGGTAAGGTTTTTGGAAGCCTCCCCGTTCGGGAATACGAACCGAAGTGTGCGAAAGCCTTCAGCTTGCAGGCTTTGGAGCACCCGATCGCCGTAAAGCGCGTTGACGATATCGTCGGTCACGACCACCGCCGTTTCAGCTTTCGTGACCTCGCGCACACATTCCCCTGCACGGCTGAGCGCCCCCGCGGCGATGCGGACGGTATAGCACCGGCTCGCCTGCACTTCAATATTCTGCAAGGTACTCGCCCTCCTTTTAATTGCGGTAAACGCCGTCGATCTGTTCTTTGCGGTCGCTGCCCGCCTTTAAGAGCGCATGGAGCGTCTGCGCATCCTTGGCTTTGAGCGCGGCGGCGTACTGCTGCAAATTCGCAATCAGCACATCCAATTCCGCCGTAAGGTTATCCGCATTATCTAAAAACAGCTCTGTCCACATATCGGCATTGAGCTTTGCCACGCGTGTGAGATCCTTATAGCTGCCCGCCGAAAAACCCTTGTGCACCTGCGCCTCAGGGCTTTTGACATAAGCGTTGGAGACAATATGCGCAAGCTGCGAGGTATAGGCGATGATACGGTCGTGCTCGTCGGGATTCGAAATCTGGATGTTCGTAAAGCCGATGGACTTAAACAGCGCTTTTAGAGCGGCGAGCGTTTCGATGTCCGCATCGTCGGGCGGAATGAGGATCATAGATGCATTTTCAAACATTGTGACTTCGGAATACTGAAAGCCTGAGAAATGCAATCCTGCCATGGGGTGCGCCCCGTAAAAACGGAAGCCGTTTTCTTTTGCGCATGCCATCAGCGGCGCACAGATCGCGCGCTTGACACCACAGCAGTCCATAACAATCGCGCCCTTTTTGAACTTCGCCGCATTTCGCTGTACAAAGTCGAGCGTATCCTGCGGATAGAGCGCGGCGATCAGCAGATCACACTGCTCTAAGTCCTGCTCGTGCAGTTCTTCATCCACCGCGCCCAACAGCTTGGCTTTCAAAAGCACGTCCCGGTCAATATCTGTACCGAGCACGGTGTGTTCCGTATTATATTGGAGCGCCTTGGCGATTGAGCCGCCGATGAGCCCCAAACCGATAATTCCGATTTTCATGGCTTACAGTTCCTTTACCGCTTGCAGAATTTTTCCCACGCCTTTCGTCACCTCGGCGAACTCCTCGGGGCGAAGCGCCTGCGGGCCGTCGCACAGCGCGTGCGCGGGATCGTTGTGGACTTCGATCATCAAGCCGTCCGCGCCGCAGGCGGCTGCCGCGAACGCCATGGGCTTGACAAGCCGTGCGATACCCGACGCATGGCTCGGGTCCACGACCACAGGCAGATGCGACATTTCCTTGAGCATGGGCACGGCGGACAGATCCAGCGTGTTGCGTGTTGCTGTTTCAAAGGTACGGATGCCGCGCTCGCAAAGGATGACGTTTTCGTTGCCCTCCGCCATAATGTATTCGGCGCTCATCAAAAGCTCCTGCAAAGTGGCGGCAAGCCCGCGCTTTAAGAAGATCGGCTTATCTGTTTTGCCAAGCTCTTTTAAAAGCTCGAAATTCTGCATATTGCGCGCGCCGACCTGAATGATATCCACATCCTCGAACAACGGGAGGTGCGAAGCATCCATGATCTCGGTCACGATGGGCATGCCTGTTTCCTTTTTCGCTTCAAGCATCAGCTTGAGCCCATCCTCGCGCATGCCCTGGAACGCGTAAGGCGAGGTGCGCGGCTTAAACGCGCCGCCGCGCAAAATTTTCGCGCCGGCTTTCTGCACGTCTTTGGCGATCGAAATGATCTGCTCGCGGCCTTCGATCGAGCAGGGCCCCGCAAAGAACTGGAAGTTCCCGCCGCCGATCTTCACGCCGTTTACGTCAATAACGGTGTCGTCCGGGTGAAATTTGCGGTTGGCGTTTTTGTAAGGCTCGGAAATGCGCTTCACGTTCTCGACGATATCCAGCCCCTGGATCAGGTCAATATCGACCTTGCTTGTGTCGCCGATAAGGCCTAAGATGGTCTGAAATTGTCCGACGACCGAGTGGACGGCGAGTCCCTGATTTTCGAGCCAGTCCGTCAGATTTTTGACCTTTTTTTTGTCTGCGTTGTCCTTTAAGATAACAACCATTTTACATCGCTCCTAAAAAATTTCATAAAAAAACTCCGCAGTGCCGTTCACTGCGGAGTAGCTTTACAGAACACACGAAAAAACGAAAACTACACATTGCAAGCGAACGCCGAAGAAACCCTACCGTAAAAGCCGGTAAAGTAAAAGTAAAAATATGCGTACGCTTTTGTCAACGCAAGTTTCGACATTTCGCTTTTCCTTTCGTTTTTCTCTGCGGCAACTTTGGCCGCCGGAAGTATATTAGCACCGCGTGCGCGGTTTGTCAACCCTTTTTTTACCGTTTCCCGATTCAGCGGCGGCGGGCGGCGCGGTCGCTTTTTACGGCGCGCACCAGCGCCGTTAACTTTGGCGGCTTGCCGTACATCAGCACGCCCACGCGATAAATGGCGGCGGCAAGATACCCTATTCCTATGGTGCTGCCCACAAGCAGCGCGACTGAGAGCACGATCTCCCACGGCGCGACGCTGCCCATACAGATGCGCGTAAACATCGCCATGGGCGAGGTAAACGGCACAAAGGAGGCAACGCGCATCAGGACACTGTCCACATCGCCGAGCATGGAGAATATGGAGACAAGAAACGCGATCAGCATCAAGAACGTCACGGGCATGACCAAAGTGTTGATGTCCTCCAAGCGGCTTGCAAGCGACGCGAGCGCCCCGTACAAAAACGCATACAGCAAAAAGCCCAGCACAAAAAACAGGATCGTATACAACAGAATCGACAGCGGCATGTCGAAAATAGATGCCATCGTGGCATTATCTGTCCAAAAGTCCGCATTGATACGGTACAGCAGAAATGCGCTGCCTAAAAGAAGTATAAGCTGTGTAAAGCCCGCAGCCCCTGCGCCGAGCACCTTGCCGAACATCAGGCTCGTCGGCTTGGCGCTGGTGATCAGCAGTTCCATAGCGCGCGAGCTTTTCTCAACGGCAACGCTTTGCGCGACGAGCTGCCCGTACATCATCACCGCCATATACAAAAGGAACATCAGGATATAGGTATAAAAGAAGGTTTGCGACTGGTCGTTGCCTAAAGTGACGGGCACAGCGGTGACTGCGGCGGTCAAGACCCCCGTCACCTGCGCTTCGGAAAGCCCGTAAGCGCTCAGCTGCATGCTGCGAAGCCGTGCGGAAAGCGCCTCGCTGACCGTCATGGCGGTCATATCCGTCATGGCGGCGGTCTCGGTGATATACTGGTACTGCGTTGGGCTTATAAGCCGGATCACCGCATCATATTCCCCGGAAAGCACGCGCTCATGCAATGCCGCTTCGTCCGCTGTGTCGGCTACGACGCGGTCATCGGGCAAAACGGTCTGCAAATACGCCGCGACCTCCTGTGACTCCGCTTCGGAAGCACCCGCCACCGCCACGGTGCGTCCCTCGCCCCCAACAAGTCCCGAAAGAAAGTCCCCGTTTGAAAAGCGCGGGAAGCATAGCACGACCGCCATAACAAGGATCAAAATCACCGTTGTCGCCACAAACACCTTGTTTTTGGCGTAGCTTAAGTATTCAAACGCAAAAATATGCCGGAACTGTTTCATACCGACGCCCCCTTCGTGTAATGCACAAAAATCTCGTTCAAGGACGGTTCGCGCACCGAAACGGCGTCCAGCACATCGGCACAGGGCTCCAGCGCACGATAAAGCGCCGCCTTGTCGGCAGGGTCTCGAA
The DNA here is from genome assembly GCA_900545625.1 of uncultured Oscillospiraceae bacterium. Lineage (GTDB taxonomy): Bacteria > Bacillota > Clostridia > Oscillospirales > Acutalibacteraceae > Fimenecus. The sequence goes on from UQZS01000054.1 coordinate 8,476, forward strand.
GCGTGACCGCAAGCGTATCGTCCTGTAGATCCATATTTATGAGCCACGGCGGTGCGCTTTCGCGCAAGGCGGTCTGCACACGCACAAGATCTGTGCCGCAGATGTCCACTACGTTGCGCGGGAAACTGCGCTTGATGTCGCGCAGCGCACCGGCAAGGGCGATCTCCCCTTCGTGGAGAATGGCGATATCGTCGCAGAATTCCTCGATATAGTTCATCTGGTGGCTGGAAAACAGCACAATCTTCCCCTGTGCGATCAGCTCGCGCACCACGTCTTTGAGAAGCTGTGCATTGACGGGATCAAGCCCCGAAAAAGGCTCGTCCAAGATCACGATCTGGGGGTCGGCGATCAGGGTCGCGACCAGCTGGATCTTCTGCTGGTTGCCCTTGGAAAGCGTTTCAAGCCGCTTATCGCGATACTGTGTGACCTCCAAGCGTTTCAGCAGCCGTTCGGCGTTCTGCACCGTTTGCTTTTTGGAGAGCCCCGCAAGCCTCCCGAAGTACACAAGCTGTTCAAAAATCGGCTTTTTGGGGTACAGGCCGCGCTCCTCCGGAAGATAGCCGATACGCACACGGTCCGTATGCAGACGCTCGCCGTCAAGCAGCACCTCGCCGCCGTCGGGCGGAAAAACCTGCATCACGATCCGAATACTTGTGGTCTTGCCCGCGCCGTTGCGCCCAAGCAGCCCGAGCGCGCGCCCGCTTTCCGCTGCAAACGAAACGCCGCGCAGCACGCATTTTTCGCCGAAGCTTTTTTCTAAGTTTTTGGCTTCCAGCCGCATAAAAGTTTGCACCTCCGCACTTGATTGAATGGGTCAAATGATATATAATAAATTCCAAAGCAAAGCAAGAAAGCTCTTTAGACGGGGCGGCTAAAGCCCCGACAAAATACAGAACGGTGAGGTCTATATGGTTCGAGAACTCGGTGAAAAAAACCTGATCTATCAAATCCGCCAGTACCGCATGAAGCGGCGCGTGCATTATTTCCCGGAGGTAGGCTCTACCAACGCCGCTGCAAAGGAACTTTGTGAAAAAGGCAAGGGCGCGGGCGCGCTTGTGGTCGCAAACTGCCAGACCGCCGGGCGCGGCCGCCTTGGGCGCGATTTTGCTTCGCCGCCCGATACCGGTGTCTATTTGAGCGCCGTATATACGCTTTCCGGCGCGGAAAAGAATTTGGACATCCTTTCGTCGCTTGCGGGCCTTGCCGTGCGGGACACGCTTTACAATATGTTTGATCTTCAGGTACAGGTGAAGTGGCCCAACGACATTTTGCATGAGGGGCGCAAGCTCTGCGGCATTTTGTGCGAGGTCGTCAACGAGCAGAACCGCCCGAAGTTTGTAATCGTCGGCGTGGGACTCAATGTGCAGCGCGGCGCATTCCCTGATGATGTGGACTGCATCGCGGGTGCGATCGGCGAATCCTACCAAGGCGAGATCGACCGCAACGAGCTTTGCATTGAGCTTGTGCACAACATGGATCGTTATATTCAAAGAAGCGGCGCGCTTCTTGAGGAGAAAAAGGAGATCACGGATCGCCTGAAGGCGTGCTCGGCAACCATCGGGCAGACCGTGCGCGTGCAGACGCCGGACGGCGATTTTGATGCGCGCGCGGTGGACATCTCGCCGAACGGCGGGCTGGTGGTCAGCACCGCAGAGGGTGAAAAGATCATCACGGCGGGTGAAGTCGTGCACATACGGTAAGTCAAATTGCACTTACATTTTTGTGGGAGACACAGGCGGTGTCTCCCCTTATTTGTATCACATTGCGGCCCGATTGGCAACCCTGAATTTTCGGGAGGTGTAAAGCAGATAGACTGCGCTTTCCTTGACATTTAGTAAATGTCATTTTCCGCTGTATTCTAACATAAAATACTTCTGTTGACAAGTACTAAATGTCAATAAGGAGGATTTTATGTTCAAGAACAAGAGCGCGGACGGACGCAACAACCTTTGCGGCAAAAAAATCGCAGAACTGCGCCGTGCGCAGTCCCCCTATATGAGCCAAAGAATGCTCGCCGACCGTTTGCAGCTCATGGGGCTGGATGTGGATAAAAACGCCGTACAGCGCATGGAGTGCGGCAAGCGGTTCATCACGGATATTGAGCTTGCGGCGCTGTGCCGCACCTTTGGTGTTGCCCCGAACGCGCTTCTGGATTTTGATGACACGGCGGATGCCGAATGACGGCGCTTTGCTTTTCAAAAAGCCGTCCGCAAAGCCGGCATAAAAAGCCCGCGCCATATTTTGCAAAAACCGCTTGACAGAAAGGCGAACCTTTGCTATAATTATCACCGTTGCGAAAGCAGCAAAACAGAATATGCGAGAGTGGCGGAATCGGCAGACGCGCACGTTTGAGGGGCGTGTGGTAATCCCGTACGGGTTCAAGTCCCGTCTCTCGCACCAAAGAATCCCGGCGAATTTTGTCGCCGGGATCTTTTGTTACGTGTGATCACAGTAAATAACATTTTTGAAAAGGATAAATTACACAAAAACGGCAGACGCTAATGCGCCTGCCGTTTTCGTGTTATTTGCGTGGGTACACACTTCTGCCTGCCGATACAGATGCAAGGGCTTCGGTCACGTGGTCGGCAGGAACAGTATCTGCCCCGGTTGGATCTGATCGCTTGTCAATCCGTTTAGAGACATGATCTCGCGGTAACGTGTACCGCTGCCGAGCTGCTTGCTTGCGATCTCCCAAAGCGAATCCCCGCGCTGCACGGTATAGGGCTGCAATTCATACCAAATCTCAAGCTGCATGCCCGGATGAATAACGTCGCTTGTAAGGTTGTTGAACGCCATGAGCTCGCGGTAGCGCGTGCCGCTGCCGAGATACTGCTGCGCGATCTTCCAAAGCGAATCCCCGCGCTGTACGGTGTGCACCCGCAGTTCGATCGGAAGTCTTAACCGCATGCCCGGATGAATAACGTCGCTCGTAAGATCATTGAGCGCCATGATCTCGCGGTAGCGTGTACCGCTGCCGAGATACTGCTGTGCGATCTTCCAAAGTGAATCGCCCGCGCGCACCTCGTGGACAACAAAGCTGGCGTCCGCAGACGGGGTGCTTTCCTCCGCGGCAGGCGGCACAGCCGGCGGCGTTGTTTCGCCCGTGGGTGGAATGACAGGCGGCGTATTGTCTGTAGTCGGCGGCGTGACCGTCTCCCCCTCCCCTGCAGTCGGCGGAACGGTGGTTTCCTCATCTTCTACC
>UQZS01000055.1 GCA_900545625.1 uncultured Oscillospiraceae bacterium
TCGCTGTTCGCCAACGTCAATACAACAATTTTCCCATGCGTCCTCTCAATTGGCGCTCCCCGAAACAGGTTCTTTTTTCTTTCCCATATCTGTAACACATCATTGACAAACCTACAGAAAGCACTCGAATGTGAAAAAACAGACTTTTTATTAGCATATCGTAAAAAACAAAAAATAGGTCTGTTTTTACACACAAATAAAACAAAATATGGGATTAGATAAGATTTCTTTTCAAATCAGGATAAATTGGCCATATTTTATTAAATTTGTACATATTTTCGATCTGTGATTTAGAGATTACGCTAGATTGACTTTATTTTATCAATAGGATTATAATAGCTTTGTACAAAAAAAGTCTGTTTTTAGGAACAGACCGCATGAAAAAGGAGAGAAGAACATGAAAAAGCACAAGAAGCTTTTAAGCGTCCTCTTGTCCATGCTCATGGTGCTGTCGGTTGTTTCGGCAGGCCTTGTGGCAGCAGCGCAAGAGCCTGACGGGGCGGTTACAGCTCTCGAAGAGAAAATAACCGCTTATGACGGCGACATGAGCACCAATGCGCCCACGGCAGAGGACAAAGCGGCTTACGATGAGCTCGTTGCCGGCTTTAAGGCGCTTACCGATGCGCAGAAAAACAGCATCGATATCGTAGCGCTCGACAAGCTCACGCAGCTCATGTATGCCTATGAGTGCGCCGTAGCGTCCGACAATGCAAGCTACGTTTCTTCGACCATCCGCAAAGAGGTTTCGGCAAAGATCGTGAGCGAGCTGAATGCGCCCGACATCAACGCGGCGCAGGCAGCGGTCGACGCCGGTATTATTAAGTCGTCGACAAGCACGGATACGCTTCTTGAACTGTTCAAGAATCTTTCTGAAAACGCGCGCGTCATCGCGGGCACAGCGTATTCGAGCTATGGCCTGTTCTATTACGGTATGAATGCGGACAACAATTATCAGGCAGGCGCGTTCTATAATGTAGTGAACAAGGTTTGGTCTGACATGAAGAGCGCCGATCCGTATGAGGGCACCCGTCCCAGCTCCGGCGATTATGATGGCGGCACGAAAGACCCGCAGTACGTGGCGGATATGCGCGCGTACAACCTTGCAAAAGAAGCGCATGAATATGCTTTTGTGGATGACGCCGCCAGCAAGGTCGTCGCAGAGACCGGCGCCTCCGAGTATGCCCCGATCGCAACATACCTGAGCATGGGTGTTGATGCAGTCAAGGCTTTCCTTGAAAATCAGGATTATCAAAAAGCTATTGAAGCGAACAACTATTATAACAACAATTTTGATGCGATTGCAAAGAGTGCGCTGCGCGGCCTTCGCGTCTATGCGTATTCCTACATCGCGCCCGATGCTTCCGCAACATCGACGACCACTACAAAAATCTATGCAAGAGATCTTGCGAGCCGCGTAAGCGATTATGCAAAGTATGCGGATATCGCAGCCTTTGAAACGTATATCGCTTCCATCCACGAGCCCTATACGTTAGACGTTGCTCTGGAAGCCCGTGCGAAATATAACGCGCTGCCTTCGTCCCTGCTTGGCGAGCTTTCCGCGGAAGCTCAGGCTAAGATCGATGCACTGACTTATTTCGCGTTGACCAACAGCGCTTCTCAGGACAGACCGGAGTTCCCCGCGTTCAATAAGACCGCGGTGCCCTATCCGACCGGCGCCCCCTACTCGAAGGTGCAGGATTCCCTGCCCAAGATGAATTCGCTGGTCAACGAAATTGCAAAGCTGGCTGCCGGTTCCGATGTCAAGACGCTGATCGGCTCGCTTTACACAAACGCATCCGTCACATCGGTCGCACAGGCGATCGGTCCTCTTCTTACCTCCCTCGGTTTGGGTGAAGTCAAGCCGTCCAACCTGCTGGGTCATTTGGCGACGCAGGATGAAGAAGGCAATTACACACCCATCTATCCCGAGTGGAAGGGCGCTGTTCAGGCACTCATCAACGCCGTGGAAGCCGGCGACACTTGGGAAGTCCTGACCTACAACGACGGCGACTGGTTCTTGGACGGCGACAAGGAAGGCTTCAGCAGAGCTGTTTCCATGCACCTGACGCTTCTCATGGATTTGACTGTAATGGGCTTCATCAACGTCGGTGAAATATTGTTTAGCTCGTTGCAGTTTGAAAATGTATACGATTTTGAAAACAACACCTATTCACAGGGTTCCTATGAGAACATCGTGCACATCTTCGAAGCGATCGGCATTGACTGCATGGATTCCGTGACATACTCCGAAGCAGTGGATGCGGCTGCAACGGATGACGAAAAGATCGTAGCGCGTTTTGTGCCGATCTTGAACGCGGTCTTTGATTTTCTTGATGAATTTGCCGAGACCCCCGTCACCACGCTGATGGAAGTTCTGCCCAACCTCGCTTATGCGCTTAACAGCGGTGTTGTCAACGACAACGTGCAGGCGATCATTGGCAGAGTTGAAAGTCTGCTCGGCCTTGCAGGCGTCACACTTCCCACGCTGGACTTCACGGCAGAAGGGCTCTTCGATACGCTTGGCGGCCTTGGCATTGAAGGCATCACTTACGATCCCGGCAGCGTCAGCAGCGGCGGTACTGTGAATTATCCGAACACCGGCACACTGACCATCAACATTGCGGTCAACGACACGACCAAGATCCCGTTCTCGATCAGCGAGGCTGAGTTCATTCAGTTCCTGAAGGATGTCGAAGGCTGCGGTACGCAGGTCATTACAGACAGTGTCTGCCTTGACAGCGCTTACAGAGTAGCGATCGAAGCCGATCAGCCGGATGTTTTCGTCACACTTGTTCGTTTCGTCTATGACGATGTTTTGATGGCGAATTCCGAAGCTGCAAAATCGCTCGTTTCCGCGCTTAATCCCACGCTCGGCTCCCTTCTTGGTCCTGTGTTCGATGTGATCAAGCAGTTCCTTCCCGCAGATGCGGCCATCGTAGCCCTCGTTACGATCGCTGATCCGCTTCCTGAGATCGGTGGCGGCGGCACCGGCGGCGGTCTCGAAGATCTTGGCAATTTCTTTGAAAAGATCCGCGACTTCTTCAACAACCTCTTCGGCGGCGGCATCGGTGATATCCCGATCATCGGCGACATCATCAATGGCATCGGCGGCCTCCTTGGCGGCGGTGGGAATGGTACCACCGGCGACAGCGGCGACGGCACCGAACAGACCGGCGACCCGAACATCCCGACGACCGGTTCCACGATTGCGGGCATTGCTTCTTCTGCGATTGCACTTGCAGTCGGCGCAGCGGTTACACTGCTGGCTGTCAAGAGCCGTCGTGATCGCGAAGACTGATTGTTCGAACTTTCCTTTACCCACTTCTAAAGCGGGCAGCCCACAGCCGCAGGTCGGCTGCTCGCCTTGATAGTAATTTCCCTCAAAAAGCGGACGACATCCAAAAGATGCCGTCCGCTTTTTCCTGCTTTCCGGTTGCTTTTTTTCGCCTTCTTGTATAGAATAGAAAAGAAAGAGTAAGGAGGCGAAGCAGTATGCGCATGGTGCTTTTGACCGCGCTCGGCGTCGGCGGCTCAACGGTCGTCGGTGCGCTGCTGGGCTTTATGTTTCGCAGGATCCCGCACAAATGGAATGATATAATTTTGAGCTTCGCAGCCGGTGTTATGCTTTCCGCCGCGATCACGGGGCTTATTCTGCCTGCCGTGGAGCAAACGGGACTTCGCGGCATTTGGCAGGTGGTGCTTGGGGTGCTCGTCGGCGCTGTATTCCTGAATGCCATGGATAAGCTCGTTCCGCACCTGCACCACCTTTCGGGGCTGGATAAGGAGGCGCACGCGCACAACGGCTCGATCGATAAGGTGCTTCTGTTTGTGTTGGCGATCGCGATCCATAATTTGCCGGAAGGTATGGCGGCAGGCGTCTCGTTCGGCGGGGAGGACGCAGGCCGTGCGCTGTCGGTCGCGGTCGGCATCATGGTGCAGAATATCCCCGAAGGCATGGTCGTCATCTCGCCAATGCTGCTTGCGGGCATCAGCCGCCCGCGCACCTTGTGCATTGCAATGTTTACGGGGCTTATTGAAGTTGTCGGTACGCTCATCGGTTACGCAGCGGGGTCGGTTTCTGCATTGGTCTTGCCGTTTGCGCTGGCCTTTGCAGGCGGCACGATGCTCTATGTCATCTGTGACGAGATGATCCCGGAAACCCATTCCCACGGCTATGAACGCCCCGCATCCTATGCGCTGCTCATCGGCTTTCTGGTCATGCTTGTGATGTCAACCGCTTTGTAATCGAATGCATCAAACCAAAAAACAAGGCGGACGCCCCGAAAAGGGGCGTCCGCCTTGTTTTATATGCATTACAGCGTTTTTTCCAACAGTATCATATCGCAAAGCTGCCGCCCGCCCTCAAAAATAGGGAGGCTGTAATGCTTTGTAAAAAATTCGGGGATGCGCCCGGTCACATGAAACCCGCACGCTTCATAAAAGGGGAGGGTAAGCGGGCTTTCGCCCGTGCCAAGCCGCAGAGTTTGCCCGCCCGCACGCCGCGCACGGGTCTCGGCCGCCGTGAGCATCTCCCGCCCGAGTCCCTGCCGCTGTAAATCGGTACGAACCGCTAAGTTCTTGACTTCAAACACACCGCCGCCCTCGTCCGTATAGACGCATACGGCGGCGGGCTTATCATGCAAGTATCCGACCAATAGCACACCGCGTGAAAGATAACGGTCGATCATGCTTTCCTCTTCGTCGCCGAGCAGAAGAAGCGGCAAAAACCGCTTTTTATCGGTTTTGATTTCCGTGATGTTCATTTGCATTTCTCCGCCCGCACGATCAAAAAAGTCGGCTTAATGAATTCCTTTTGAAGTCCCGGGCGAATTTGCAGCGCTTCTTCGGAGGGCTCAGGCTCCACTACGCAGTCTATGCGAAAGCCGGCGCGGGCGAGTGAAGTCACAATGTCGCCCAGTGTGCGGTGGTAGTTTTCCACGTCGTCCACGAACCATTTTCCCGTGCGTCTGCCGCGCTTTGCATAGTGCGAGAGCGCATATGCCGCCGCCCGCCCGTTTTCGTCGCGGATATAGTAATTGGAATCGTTTTCGGAACAGGTGGTGAACGGGTGCTCCTGCGAGAACAAAAGCAGTCCGCCCGCGCGCAGCAACCGAAAAACATCCGCGCACAGCTTCGGGAAATCGGTGGCATAGTGAAAGGAGAGGGAGCTGTACACAAAGTCAAAGGTTTCGTCCGGTATATCCGGCGCATCCATGTCCATGCGGCGATACTCGATTTCGGGCAGGGCGTTTTGCGCTTTCGCGACATCGAGCATCTTTTCCGAAAGGTCGATCCCCACCACGTGCCGCGCACCGCGCTCGACAAAATCGCGGCAGTTGTGCCCGAAACCGCAGCCGATGTCCAAAACGTCTTTCCCCGCAAGGTCGGGCAGCAGCGCGCGCATGGCGGGCTGCTCCAAAAGATCGTTGTAATTCGGCTCATTCTCACGTAAATTTTTGTATTCCGCGAAAAAAGTCGGATCGTCAAAAATATTCTGTGCCATGTTCGTTCCTTTCCTATATATCTTTCGGAAATAATGATGCCATGTCGGCAGGCGTGGGTGCGGTGATGTCCAGCACCTCGCCCGTAACGGGGTGCGCAAAGCGGATGCGCGCGCAGTGCAGCGCCTGATGTGTCAATCGGGTATCCGTACTTCCGTACATATCGTCGCCGACAAGCGGCGTACCCAAAGACGCGAAATGCACGCGGATCTGATGCGTTCTGCCCGTCAGCGGGCGCACACGCAACAGCGAGATGTGACCGTCCGACCAAAGCGCCTCCCAGTTTGTCACGGCGGTTTCGCCGTATTGCCCGGCCGCACGCAGCGTCTTGTTCGGGTCGGGGCGGTAGATCGGTGCGTCGATCGTCCCGCGCCCCTCGTATACGCCGCCCGCCACGGCAAGGTATTCCTTTTCGATATGCCCCGCGAGTTTTGCGGCGCCGTATTTATTCAAGGCGCAAAGGACCGCGCCGGAGGTGCCCTTGTCAAGCCGACCGACGGTGCGGAACACGCCGGCTTTGCCGTGCTGCTGCAAATAATACGCCACAGCGTTCGAAAGGGCGTCGCCCTGGTGGTTGTGCGTCTCGTGCATGGCAAGCCCGGCGGGCTTGTTGACCACCAGCAGGTCGTCGTCCTCGTAAAGCACGTCCAAAGGCAGCGGTAAAAGTACGCGCGTGCCGTGCTCTGTTTCGTCAGGCAAAGTGAGCTGCAAACGGTCGCCCGTATGCAGCAGATCCACCGTGCGCACGGGATCCCCGTTGCGGCGGATGCCGTTCGGCTGCGTTTTGAGCGCACGCAGAAGCCGTGCGGAAACCTCGGCGCCGTTGCGTAAGAACTCACGCACCTTTTTTCCCTCATATTCGGCGGGAACGGTAAATTCCAACACGCGCGGCACAAAAACACCTCCCGACGCAAAGACTTGCAAATCCGTAAAAAGTCGTATACAATAATACCATAAAGTGAATGAGGAGGCAAGCCATGCAGCTTTTGATCCTGATCATCCCCGACAACGGGAAAATGGAACAGATCCTTGTGAAAATGATGGAGGCGGGCATCCGCGGCGGCTCGCTCGTGGATTGTGAGGGTGCGCTGCAGGCGGTCGGGCAGAGCAAGCTTCGCAAGCCGCCCGTGTTCAGTTCTCTGGAACAGTATTTAAAGCCCGATACCGGCAAGGGGAAAATGCTGCTTGCCGCCATGGACGCGGAGCAGATCGAAATTACGCACCGTATTGTGAACGAAGTGACGGGCGGGCTGCAAAAGGCGAATACCGGTGTTTTTCTGACCCTGCCTTTAGGTTTTGTCGACGGCGTGCACAGGGACGCGTAGCCGTGCGCGCAATATGCGCCCATTCCGCAATGTTCACAAAATGTATCGGAAACATACCCTCGGTTTGTCGAAATCGGGGGTTTCTTTTTGCGCTTTTTCGGCGTAGAATAATGTGCGAAAAAGAAAAGGGAAGCGAATGTATGGAAGCGTATACCGTATTTAAAAGCCTTTGTATCATCGTCATTGCCGCAAAGATCTGCGGCATTCTGGCACGCAAGCTTAAAGCGCCGCAGGTCGTCGGGGAGATCCTCGCGGGCGTGCTCATCGGGCCGAGCGTTCTGGGGCTTGTGGAGCAAAGCGATTTTTTAGCGCAGCTCGCCGAGATCGGTGTGGTGCTGTTGATGTTTTCCGCAGGGCTGCAAACGAATCTCCATGATCTTCTGCGCACGGGGCTCAAAGCGTTTGCCATCGCGTGCGCGGGCGTTTTGGTACCGCTCGTCGGCGGCACGCTTTTGTATATGGCGTTTTACGGTGCGTCGCCTTTGGGTTCGCCCGAATTCTACCGTGCCGTGTTCATCGGCGTCATTATGACGGCGACCTCGGTGAGCATCACCGTCCAGACGCTCAAGGAGCTCGGTAAGCTCTCGACCGAGGTGGGTACGACGATTCTAAGCGCCGCCATCATCGACGACGTGATCGGGATCATCGTGCTGACCTTTGTTATCGGGATGTCCGGCGGCGAGGCGCAGCCTGTCTCGGTCGTGCTCAAAACCGTGTTGTTCTTCGTGTTCGCGCTGCTCTTCGGCTATGTATGCTATAAGATCTTCCGCATTGCGGACAAACGCTGGCCGCACACGCGCCGCATCCCGATCTTGGGGCTTGCGCTGTGCTTTGGTATGGCATATGTCGCCGAACGCTTTTTCGGGATTGCGGACATTACGGGCGCATATGTCGCGGGTGTGATCCTGTGCAGCATCCGCGATTCGGAATATATCGCCGAAAAAATGGACGTCAGCTCCTATATGCTGTTCGGCCCCGTATTTTTCGCGAGCATCGGCCTTAAAACGGAACTCGATACGCTTTCGGGCGAGCTTGTGCTGTTTGCCGCCGGCTTTGTGCTGGTGGCGCTCTTGGGCAAGATTATCGGCTGTTCGCTGACGGCTCGGCTCTGCCGCTTTAATTGGGGCGATTCCGTAAAGATCGGCGTGGGCATGATGACGCGCGGCGAGGTGGCGCTCATTGTGGCGCAGAAAGGGCTTTCGTGCGGGATCATTTCGTCGGCGTACTTTGCGCCCGTGATCCTTTTGATCCTCATTTCTTCGGTCGTCACGCCCATCGTTTTAAAGGCGCTGTATTCGCGCTCGGAGAAAAAAGCGCAGGCGGCGCAAACCGCGTAAAATTATAAGGATAAATGGAAAATGCAACAGGCATGGCAGTTTTGCCATGCCTGTTTTTGTGCGGTGCGATCTCAGAATATCGTTAATCCGCATATTCCAAGGAAGCTTCTAAGGGCGCGTAGGAAGAATCGAAAAACAGCTCCTGTTCCGCCATTTTGTAAAAACGCGGCTTTACGACGTCACAAGCCTCCTCTTCATAGATAATGATGTAGCGGTCATGTACGCAGGCCATCCGAATGGTTGTTTTAAATCCGAACCCTTCTTTCCAATTAAAATAGTGTGCTTCCCATTTCACCGGCGCAAAAACAACCGTGTAATCTTCCCGCTCGACAAGCGTGGCGTTCGCTTCGTCCGCATTCGCCGTTTCGGAAAATGCCGTCTGTGCGCTTTCGGCGTCCGGGTACTCGCGCACACGATATGTCATAGTACTGGATACGAAACAGGGAACATATTTGTAGGCTTCCGTGTACAAGTTTTTATATCCTTCACCGTCGGGCTGCTTGTAGTCGGGTTGCTCGTACACAGAAGGGGAAGCATAGCTCGCGGGCAAGAATTCCTTTTGAAAGTTATCGTCCCGCAGCAGATAATCACAGAATTCCGTGATCTCCTGCTCGGTCATGTCAATGGGCGCGGATTCCGGCCGGAAATAGGCGTTGTAAATGCCGATGCAGCCCAACAGGACGGAGCAAACGAGCAGCAAAGCGGAGATTGTACACCAGACCTTACCCCTTTGCTTTACCCGCCAAAGGATCAAAAGCACCAGACCGATCAAAAAGCCAAGTGTGATGAAAACTTCATAAAACCAAACAGGCCCCGTGGCGAGAAAAGCCACAACGCCATACAAAACCTCACGCATATGCAGAAAACATAAAGCAATAGTCGGTTTCATAATCCGCCTCCTGTTACGAGTTTACCATGCTCAAGAAAATCACCATACACCATACGGTCATTTCGCGTGCCTCTTCATAGCGTTTACCGCTTTCTTTTCCGGTGTCATATACACAATAGAGTTTGGTCGATTTGCCGCGGTCACTGTCATTTTTCCAATCGTATGCCGGATCATCCACACCGGTGATAAGAGCATGGCTCGCAAATTCCCATGTGTCTACATCAATATTGCCGTGAGACGAGTAGTCCTGCATACAGTGCAGTGCGTATCCGATCTGGGTGTTCATCGTTTCTCGGTCATTTGCATGATAGGCGTCTACGGCATCGGATAGATGTGTTCTGTTATTAGGTAAACACAATGGGATTAAAGTTTTTATATTCTCCTTTTTCTTTTGAATATTCAGTTCCCCGTTTCGTTGATTTCGGTTGTTGTTATGGTATACAGCTTGTGTTCCTTTATATCCGCGCGGTCGACTTTGATCTCACCGGAATACAAGTAGATCCCTTTGGACGCATCATAAATGCACACCGGCTGTGTACCGAAAGAAACCGGGGTGAATTCCACTTTACCCTCTGCGTCGGTGCTGCCGATTTCCGGCGGTGGCCAGGGTTCGCGTCCGTCCGGGTAGTCTCCCGCGTATACGGTGACATTTGCCATTGGGTTCCCGTTTTCATTTATCACTTGAAGTGTAACGCTACCGTTCGGTTTATTAAGACTGCAAGCGGAAAAGGAAAAGAAAACGGCTGTCAACGTAAGAAGGAGAATAACTTTCACATGTTTCATAGGCGTTTTTCCCTTTCAAAATCTTTGCATATGATTAAATAACGCAGTGTCGATTTTTTTGCCGGAATTTGTAAGCGCATTGCCTTTTGTGTGAATGCCAACAACAATATTGTTATCTTTAAAAATCGGGGCACCGCTTTGTCCGCCATACGTATCAATTAAATAATACAGACGATGTGATGTTGACAAAGTTATTTTTCCGCTCATTTCCCATTGGCGCCAGTATTGATAATTGGATGAGGATTTGTCTCCTGGATATCCGGAAATTGTCACATTTGTGCCGATATAAGCAGAATTAGCGCTATAACCAAAGTAGCCGCAAGTATTCCCTAGTGGTTTGTTATTTAGGCGGATCAATCCGTAGTCATAAGCGTCATCTTTGTCTTCAACCTACCCAGTACTGCTTGCTAAGTGGTCATATGAGGCAGCAGTTTCGCCAAACGGCGCTATGTCGTTATATTTGCCCGGCTGAATAATAATTAAGGAAGCCCACCCCATATGCTCGTGCGAATACACACAGTGACCGGCGGTTGCAACACGGTCGGGCGCATATAACCAACCTGTTCCGTAAGATATGGCTCCATCCGACCAAATAATTTCCAAAAAACAAATTCTGCAATACGGCGATGTAATTGCTGCTGGAACCGCTGTTCGCCCATCGCTGCCTATTATACTGTTGGGTGAGATTGGGGAAGCGGGCGCTTCCTGCTCACGGATTTGCGCAGAGATTTCAGAGTAGGCGCTTTGAATTTCAAGAACATTTCCCTCATAAGGCGATGAATATGCAGTGCCTTGTATATAGTAGTTTGCGGGCATACGCTGAAGTTGACCCGTTTCTGAATCAAAGTAAATAAGTGTATTGCTATCTTATACTTCGCTTGCCACAGCATATGTCGAAATATTAAAAATTAATGAAAAGAGAATGATGAAAGATATAACGGAAATTGTTTTATTCATAATCATTTCTCCTCAAATTTGACTTTCATTATTTTTATTTTGTAGTTTTACTAAAACATCGGAATCACCTCTATTTCTATATAATTATTATAATCTGAACCAATATGCTTTGTCCACGAACAATTTGTCAACAAAATACGTTATTTTTACAAAGCAATACAATCACGGCGCAAAGTTTTTGTGATTTTTCACAGATTCTTTCGGTATATTTCTAACGTACAAAATATTGAAAAATGCGGTTAAAAGTGCTATAAATAATAAAATATAAAATGAGATTCCTGTGGGCTTCCACAAGAAGAAAGGCAAGGACTCGCGCAATGTCTTTGGTTACAATGCAAGAACTGCTCGACGACGCCGAGCAAAACGGGCGGGCCGTCGGGGCTTTTTCCGTCGGAAATATGGAAATGGTGATGGGCGCCGTGCGTGCCGCCGAGGAACTGCGAACGCCCATCATCCTGCAGATCGCCG
>UQZS01000056.1 GCA_900545625.1 uncultured Oscillospiraceae bacterium
TCATCCTGCAGATCGCCGAGGTGCGGCTGCCGAATTCCCCGCTGCATCTTATGGGTCCGATGATGCTCGCTGCGGCGAAAAACGCTTCGGTGGACATCGCCGTCCACCTCGACCACGGGCTGCGGCCCGAGACCGTACATAAAGCGCTTGAACTTGGCTTTACCTCGGTCATGTTCGACGGCTCGCAGCTCCCGCTTACGGAGAATATCGACATCGTGAAAAACGTTGTGAATCTTGCCGGCGACTACGGCGCGACGGTCGAAGCGGAGCTCGGCGTTGTCGGCGGCAACGAGGGGGAGGGCAAGGCGCACCAAGTGCTCTGCACCGACCCTGCCGACGCGGTGCGCTTCTGCGATGAAACGGGTGTGGACGCGCTCGCCGTCGCCATCGGCAACGCACACGGCAATTATCCCCGTTTGCCGGAGCTGCGCTTCGATGTGCTCGAAGCGATCCACAAAGCGGTCTGTGTCCCGCTTGTCCTGCACGGCGGCACGGGCATCACGCCCGAAATGTTCCGCAAATGCATACAGTTAGGCGTTCGTAAGATCAATATCGCCACTGCCTCGTTTGATGCGCTGGCAAGGTCTGCGAAAGCCTATTGCGACGCAAAGGACGGCGCGCCGAATTATTTTGAGCTGTCCAAGTGCGAGGCCGAGGGCGTCTATGAAAACGTCAAGCGTCACATCGAGATTTTCAATATGCAGTAAAGCGAAAGGAGCGTAATATGCAGTACATACGATTCGATCAAAGCAAGCCCTATGACCTGATCCTGCTCGGGCGCGTAGCGGTGGATTTCAACCCTGTCGATTACTATTGCCCGTTAAACGAGAGCACGACCTTCAAACGCTACCTCGGCGGCTCGCCTGCGAACATCGCGGTGGGGCTTGCTAGACTTGGCAAAAAGGTCGGCTTTTTTGCGCGCGTGTCCGATGACCAGCTCGGCACGTTTGTGACCGATTATTTTAAGAAAGAGGGCATCGACACCTCGCATATCAAGCGCTGCGAGCACGGCGAGAAAATCGGCCTGACCTTTACCGAGATCAAGTCCGAAACGGAAAGCTCCATTTTGATGTACCGCAATTTGGCGGCGGACCTGCAGCTGCATGTGGATGATATTGATGAGGACTACATCAAGCAGGGCAAGGCGCTGCTTATCTCCGGCACGGCGCTTGCCGAAAGCCCCTCGCGTGAAGCGGCGCTCAAGGCGGTCGCAATCGCGCGGCGCATCGGCGTACCCATTATTTTTGACATCGACTACCGCGCCTACAACTGGAAAAACAACGACGAGATCGCGATCTACTATTCCGCCGTGGCGAAGGAGGCGGATATCATCCTCGGCTCGCGTGAGGAATACGACCTTACGGAAGCGCTCATTGCCCCGGGGCAGACGGACAAGGAAAGCGCTGCGCTCTGGCACGGGTATAACGCGAAGATCGTCATCATCAAGCACGGGAAAGAGGGTTCGACTGCGTATACCTGCGACGGCGAAAGCTACTCCGTCAAGCCCTTCCCCGTAAAACTTCTCAAATCCTTCGGCGGCGGCGACGGCTACGCCTCCGCGTTCCTGTATGGGCTTTTCGAGGGGTACGAAATGTTTGACGCGCTTGAATTCGGCTCCGCGTCCGCTGCAATGCTCGTCGCGTCGCACGCGTGCTCCGAGGATATGCCCACTGTCGACGCGGTGCGGGAATTCATCCGCAAGGAAAAAGAGGAATACGGCGAAATGGTGGCAAGAGCGTAATCCCTTTTGATATTGAATCTCTGAACACGAGGTGTTTTTATGTACGAGACCCCTGCTTTCAACGAAAGCAACGAAAAGATCCTCTGCGAAATGGGCGGGAAAAACGCCGATATGCTGATGACCATCAAGGTCAAGCGCATGGCGGCGGGCGAATCCTTTACCCTTTGCAGCGCATCCAATGAGACTGCCGTTTTGCTGCTCAAGGGCGAAGCGGAATTTCTGTTTGAGGGAAAAAGCGAGCACGCTTCGCGGCGCAGCCCGTTCCTCGACAAGCCCTATTGCGTGCATTTCCCGCGCAAAAAGGCGGTCACGGTCATTGCGAAAAGCGAGCTGCGCATTTTGGTGCAGCAGACCGACAACGACCGCGATTTTGACTTGAAATGGTACACGCCCGATGACTGCATGTTACAGGAATTCGGCAAGACCCAGTGGCAGGGTACCGCACACCGGCAGGTGCTCACGGTGTTTGATTACGAAAGCGCACCGTATTCCAATATGGTGCTCGGTGAGGTGTTCCATAAGCCCGGCTGCTGGTCAAGCTACCCGCCGCACTTCCATCCGCAGCCGGAGCTTTACTATTATGAATTCGACAAGCCGCAGGGCTTTGGCGTGGGCTTTGTCGGCGACGAATGTTTCAAGGTGCTTGACGGCGGCGCGCTCGCCATCACCCCGATGCAAACGCACCAGCAGGTCGCGGCGCCCGGCTATTCGATGTATTACGTTTGGATGATCCGCCATCTCGACGGCGACCCGTGGCGCAAAACGCGCACTGTTGCGCCCGAGCACGAGTGGCTGGATCACGCTGATTAAGGAGGTATTGCGAATGGCAAAGCTAACGACCGCACAGGCGCTTGTGCGCTTTCTCGACAACCAATACGTTTCCTTTGACGGCAAAGAGACAAAGTTCGTAGACGGCATTTTTACGATCTTCGGGCACGGCATCGTCTGCGGCCTGGGCGAGGCGCTGGATTCTGACCGCGGCGCTTTGACCGTCTATCAGGGCAAAAACGAACAGGGCATGGCACATGCCGCCACAGCGTTTGCAAAACAGAACAACCGCCGCAAGATCATCGCCTGCTCGTCGTCCATCGGGCCGGGCGCCGCAAATATGATCACGGCTGCCGCCACCGCGACGGTCAACCATATCCCGCTGCTGCTGTTCCCCGCCGACGCGTTTTCCACGCGCCAGCCCGACCCCGTTTTGCAGCAGTTCGAGCAGGTCAATTCCCTTGCGACCACGACCAACGACGCCTATAAAGCCGTATGCCGCTATTGGGATCGCATCGCGCGCCCCGAGCAGCTGATGTCCGCCATGCTCAACGCCATGCGCGTGCTGACGGATACTGCCGAAACGGGCGCAGTCTGTATTTCCATGCCGCAGGACGTTGAGGGCGAGACCTACGACTTCCCCGAAGAATTCCTCCAAAAGCGCGTGCACCGCATCACCCGCATCGCGCCGGCAAAGGAGGAAGCGGATGACCTTGCCGCGATCCTTTTGCAGGCGAAAAAGCCGCTTGTCATCTGCGGCGGCGGCGTGCGCTATTCCGAAGCGGGCGAGACGCTCGAACGCTTCTGCAAAACCTTCAATATCCCCTTTGCCGAGACGCAAAGCGGCAAGACCGCCTGCCTTTCGTCCGACCCGTATAACCTCGGGGGACTGGGCGTCACAGGCAACGCAGCGGGCAATATGATCGCGAAAGCGGCGGATGTTATTTTGGGGGTCGGCACACGGTTCTCCGACTTCACTACGGGGTCGAAATCCCTGTTCCGCGCGGATGCAAAGGTGCTGACGATCAACACCTCCCGTTTTGATGCCTACAAGCTCGGTGCGGCGAAACTTGTTGCCGACGCAAAGCTCGGGCTTGAAGCGCTTGAAGCCGCGCTCGAAAAAGCCAATTACCGATCCGTCTACACCACCGAGATCGCCGAAGCCAAAGCCGCCTGGGAAAAGGAAATGCAGTCGCTCTCCGCCTATGCGTATGACGAAGATTTCAAGCCCCTTATCGCCGCTGGCGACCCGCGCACCATCCCTGAATACGCCGAACGCTTCGGCACGCTGACCCAAACCGCCGCCGTTGCGAAGATCCGTGAGCTGATCCCTGCGGACGCGGTCTGCGTGGGCGCGGCAGGCTCGCTTCCGGGCGATCTGCAGCGCATGTGGACGTCGGACAGCCGCTATTCCTACAATATGGAATATGGTTACTCCTGTATGGGGTATGAGATCGCGGGTGCGTTCGGCTCAAAGCTCGCAGATCCCGAAAAAGAAGTCTATGCCATGTGCGGCGACGGCAGTTACCTGATGCTGCATTCCGAGCTTGTTACAAGTGTGCAGGAGCATAAAAAGATCAACGTCCTGCTGTTTGACAACTGCGGCTTCGGCTGCATCAACAACCTCGAAATGTCCAACGGCATCGGCAACCTTGCCACGGAATTCCGTTTCCGCAGCGAGAACGGCGAGCTTGCGGGCGACCTTGTCCCGATCGATTTTGCCCGCGCCGCTTCCGGCTACGGGGTAAAGACGTATACGGCGCGCAATATGGAGGAACTGGAATTTGCCTTGCGCGACAGCCTCACGCAGACCGTCTCTACGCTCATCGACATCAAAGTGCTGCCCAAGACCATGACGGACGGTTACGGTGCATGGTGGCACGTCGGTGTGGCGAGCACCTCCCAAAACGAAGCCGTACAAAAAGCCTATGCCGACCGGCAGGCGCATTTAGAGAAAGCGAGGAAGTATTGATGCTTGATAGCAAAAAGGTCAAGCTCGGCATTGCGCCGATCGCTTGGACAAACGACGATATGCCGGATCTTGGCGCGGAAAACACCTTTGAGCAGTGCATTTCCGAAATGGCGCTTGCGGGCTTTACCGGCTGTGAGATCGGTAATAAATACCCTAAGGATGCAGTGATCCTCAAAAAAGCGCTGGAGCTGCGCGGGATGGAGATCTGCAATGCGTGGTTTTCCACATTTCTTACCACAAAACCTTACGAGGAAACCGAGCGTGATTTCATCCGCCACATTTCATTTTTGAAGGAAATGGGCGCAAAGGTTGTCGGTGTTTCGGAGCAGGGGCATTCCATTCAAGGTACGACCCTTTCCATTTTCCGCGACAAGTACGTGATGAACGATGAAGAGTGGGAAAAGCTCTGCACGGGAATGAACCGTCTCGGGCGTGTCGCCAAGGATATGGGCATTGCGCTTTGCTTCCATCACCACATGGGTACGGTGGTACAGACCGCTGCGGAGATCGACCGCCTGATGGAAAATACCGACCCCGAGGTATTTGGGCTGCTGTTTGATTCGGGGCATCTTGCCTACTGCGGTGAGGATTACATGGCGGTGCTTAAAAAATACGCCGACCGCGTGCGCCATGTCCATCTCAAGGACATCCGCCCCGAGGTCATCGCCGAGGTCAAGGCGGAGAACCTGAGCTTCCTCAACGGTGTGCGCATGGGGACGTTTACCGTGCCCGGCGACGGCGTGATCGACTTCAAACCGATCTTTGACGTGCTGGAGGAAACGGGCTACGAGGGCTACGTGCTCGTCGAAGCTGAGCAAGACCCCGCAAAAGCAAACCCGCTGGAATATGCGATCAAGGCGCGCAAATATATCCGTGAAACGGCGGGGCTGTAAACAGCGCACATCATAAGCAAAGGAGAAGCAGAACATGGCTGTTGAAAGACTGCAATATTTTGTCAACGGAGAATTCAAAGATTCCAAAACCGATACATGGTACGACCTGCACAACCCGAGCACGGGTGAGGTCACGGGGCAGGCGCCCTGCTGCACAAACGACGAGGTGCTCGAAGCGATCGCCGCGGCCAAAGCGGCATATCCGGGCTGGCGCGCCGTCCCCGCGATCAAGCGCGCACAGATCCTTTACAAGATCCGCGACCTGATCATCGAAAATATGGAAGAGCTCACCATGAGCGTCGCCAAAGAGAACGGCAAGGTTTGGTCGGAAGCTGAGGGCGACGTGCTGAAAGCCAAAGAGGGGACGGAGCTTGCCACACAAGTGCCTTCTTTGATGATGGGCGAAAGCCTCATGGACGCTTCGCGCGGCTATGATACGGTCAAGTACCGTGAGCCTATCGGCGTGTTCGCGGGGATCGTGCCCGTGAATTTCCCCGCCATGATCCCGTTCGGCTGGATGGCGCCGACCTGCATCGCCTGCGGCAACACTATGGTGCTCAAAGCCGCGTCCTTGACGCCGAAGACCGCAATGCTGTTTGCGAAAATTTACAAAGAGGCAGGCGTGCCCGACGGCGTTATCAACGTCGTGACCTGCTCGCGCAATGAAATTAACACCATTCTTGACCACCCCGACGTCAAGGGCATCACCTTCGTCGGCTCCACGCCCGTGGGCTTGAAGATCTATCAGCGCGCCGCCGCCGCGGGCAAACGCTGCCAGGCGCTTTGTCAGGCGAAAAACCACGCACTCGTCATGGCGGACGCCGCATTGGAGCGCACGGTCGCCGGCGTTATCAACTCCGCTTACGGCTGCGCGGGACAGCGCTGTATGGCGCTTTCCTGCTGCGTGGTGGAGGAAGCCATCGCCGATAAATTTGTCGCAGAGCTTAAAAAGCAGGCGCAAAAGATCAAGGTCGGACCCTCGTGGGATAAGACCTCCAAGCTCGGCCCGATCACCTATGAAAAGCATTATAAAGAGGTGCTCGCCGATATCGACAAGGGCGTGGCGGAAGGCGCCGAGCTCGTGCTCGACGGCAGGAATTACAAGGTCGAAGGCTATGAGGACGGCTACTTCGTAGGTCCGACGATCTTCGACCATGTGACCGAGGATATGACCATCGGCCGCGACGAGGTGTTCGGCCCGGTGCTGTGCATCAAGCGCTGCAAGGATTTCAACGAGGGCCTTGCCATTATGAACGCAAGCCCCTACGCCAACGGCTCGGTTATTTACACGCAAAGTGGTTATTTCGCGCGTGAATTTGTCCGCCATACCGACGGCGGGCAGGTCGGCGTCAACGTCGGCATCCCCGTGCCTGTGGGCTTCTTCCCGTTCTCCGGGCATAAGCAATCCTTCTTCGGCGATCTCCACTGCCTCGGCAAGGATGCGTATCGCTTCTTCACCGAAAGTAAAGCCGTCACCACGCACTGGTTTGATGAAGAAGAAAAGACCACGACCGAAGTCTCCACCTGGGACGGTACGATCTAACGGTACGTTTTACAAATCCAACATAAGGAGGAAAACTATGGTAACCATCGGCATCATCGGCGCAGGGCGCATCGGCAAGGTGCACCTGGAGTCCATCACCAACCACGTCCGAAACGCGACGGTCAAGGCGGTCGCCGACCCCTTTATGAACGACAGCACCCGCGCATTCCTTGAAAGCTTCGGCGTGAAAAACATTTATACGGATTATAAGCAGATCCTTGCAGACCCCGAGATCGACGCGGTGCTCGTCTGCTCGTCCACCGACACGCACGCCGCCATTTCCGTGGAGGCGATCGAAGCGGGTAAGCACGTGTTCTGCGAAAAACCCGTCGATCATTCGCTTGCAAAGATCCAAGCGGTCGCCGACGCACTCGAACGCCATCCGGGGCTCAAATTCCAGGTCGGCTTCAACCGCCGCTTCGATCACAACTTTGCCGCCGTGCGCAAGGCGTATGATGACGGCAGGATCGGCGACGCGCACATCCTTAAAATCACCTCGCGCGACCCCGAACCGCCGAACCCCGCATACATCAAAGTGTCGGGCGGCATCTTCCTGGACATGACCATTCACGATTTCGACATGGCATGTTTCCTGACAAACAGCGACGTTGAGGAGGTCTATGTCAACGCTGCCGTGCTCGTAGATCCCGCCATCGGCGAGCAGGGGGACGTGGATACCGCCATCATCACCATGAAAATGGCAAACGGGGCACTGGCGGTCATCGACAATTCCCGCCGTGCCGCCTACGGCTACGACCAGCGCGCCGAGCTGTTCGGCTCCAAGGGCATGGTCGCGACGTCCAACGATACGCTTTCCTCCGCCGTTGTCTCCGACGCGAACGGCGTCACAGGTGAAAAGCCGCTGTTTTTCTTCCTCGAGCGTTACATGGGCTCGTTTTCGGAGGAAATGCGGCAGTTCGTGGACGCCTGTGCAAACGATACGGATGTCCCCGTCGGTATTCACGCGGGTTTCCAGTCCGTGCAGATCGCGCTCGCCGCGAAAAAAAGTGTCCAAGAGCACCGTCCCGTCAAGCTCTCCGAAATTCAATAAGTATTTTCAACTTCGCCCCGCAGGTTTTTCCTGCGGGGCTTTTCAATTTTTTCGCCGTACTGTGTTCGCATACAGCGAGAAGTATTTTTAGTGAATCTGCCGATAGACGTGCGCCTGACCCTCGTCTATAATGGTAGCGTAAGGTGCGATTTGCCGCTCCTTACGGGAGCGGGAAAAGCAGGGATATGCTTATGGGGAGGAATTTGCCATGAAAAGAATCCACGGCATGAAATGGCTTTTGATGGGGCTTGCATTGATCGGATTTTCGCTATATACGCAGCCCTTTTGGGATGGGGGAGAGCATACGGTTTTGTCGGCAGTTTTGGTGGTAGTCGGTCTGTACTGCCCGATTGTCGGACTCGGGTTTTGCATCTACGGCTTTTTGAAACGGGATGAGTAAAACGTTTTTATCTATCCGCCCCGCAGGGGAAACCTGCGGGGCGGGGATTTTGTATAAAATGAATTTTATTTATCAAAATGCAAAAAAATACGGTGAATAGCTGTTCACCACTTGATTTTAGTAAAAAAATGCAATATGATTAAGGGGATTTATTTCAAAAATCTATTCTGTGGGAGGACACCATGAAAGAAGAAAACAGAAAGTACGCCGAAACCGCGTTTGACATCGTCAAACACGCGGCGCATGAGATCGGCTCGCGGCTTCCCGGCTCCGAGGGCGAGCGCAAATACGCCGCCTACATGGGGGAAAAGCTGCGTGAGATCGGCATTGAACCTGTCAAAGAGGAGTTTGCCGTATCGCCGCGCGCGTCCATCGGCGGCATTCCGTATGCCGGCTGGTTCGGGCTCGTTTTGAGCGGGCTTGTATATTTCGCACTTTCCATCAGCACCTTGTGGTACGGGATGGCGCTTGCGGGGATCGCATGTCTTGTGTGGCTCGTGTGCAGCGTATTCCTTTACAAACCCTGGTTCGATATGTTCTTCCACCAGAAGGTCTCGCAGAATACATACGGCGAGCTCATACCCGAGGACGGCAACTACGACTACACCATCATCCTTTCCGGCCATACAGATACCAGCTGGTCCTGGCGGCACTCGGAGCACGCTTACAAGCATCGCCATAAGCCGATCCTCGGGATCCTTTCGACCTACGGCAAGGTCGGCTTCGGCGCGATTTGTGTGTTTTTCCTGATCGGCACGTCCGTTGCCATGGCGACCATTATGACCGGTGCCTCTTTCGGCGCGATGTGGGCGTATGAGGCGATCCAATCCGCCTCTTTCCAGAATTTTCAGTTCGCCCTGCTTTTCCTGCCGATCGTTACGGCGATCGGGAGCTGCTTCGTGCTCATGTGGGGCGACCCGCATGAGGAAAACGCCTCCCGCGGGGCGATGGATAACGCTACGGGGTGCGCATTAAGCTATGCCGTGCTCAAATATTTTAAGGAAAACCCCGACAAAATGCCGAAAAACTGCCGCATCATCGACCTCAACTGCGGCTCGGAGGAAGCGGGCTTGCGCGGTTCGATGGCGTTTGCCGAGGAGCACAAGCACGACGAAATGCTCAAAAACGCATGGAACATCAACATCGACTCCGTTGCGGATAAGGAGTATTTCGAGGTCGTCGTCAAGGATGACTGGCAGTTCACGCGCTTTGATACCGACCTGGAAAAAATGTTTAAGGACACGTTCCGGGAGCTCGGTATCGAGAGCAAGACCGGCGGCTGCATCCATAACCCCGTCGGCGGCTGCGACAGCACGCCCATGACAAAAGCGGGCGTGAAGTCCGTCACTTTTGCAGCGCAGAACCCCGTTCTGACGTATTATTATCACACTTGGCGCGATATGCCCGACCGCTTTGAGCTTGAAACCGTCGGCGACGGCTTTGATGTGGTGCTCGGCGTGATCGAAAAGATTGCCGCGTTCCAGGAGCAGAACGGCTACAACGGCCCGCAGAAAAAGTAAACGCGCGGTGCAAAAGGCAGTGCGGCAAAAGACTGCCTTTGCCAAGTGAACGGAAATGAACAGGCTTTGTGCAAATGGCTGCCATTTGCGCAGAGCCTTTCTTTCGCCTTTAACCGCAGAGCGTATTGCCGCCCGGACAGATTGGCGGAGCAATCGGATCAAAATCGAAAATATTTTTTGCAGCTTTTAGTTAGAAAACCTTGAAAGTCTACGAAGATTCGCATAGAATAGAAACAGAAAAAGCAGGTGTGCATGCGGCATTTTAAATAAAAGGCAGTGGTGAAGTGAAACGTTATCTTTCTATCCGTGAAGCGGCGGAAAAATGGGGCGTGTCCGAGCGGCGGATCAACCAATACTGTGCCGAGGGGCGCATTCCCGGCGCACAGCGGATCGGGAAAGCCTGGGCGATCCCTGCCGATGCCCAGAAGCCCGGAGACCCGCGCCGGACGCAGCGGCAAGTCAAATCCGACCCGGCAGAGACGGCCCACAGCGGATTGCTGGATCACAAAAACCTTATGCCGCTGATGAACACGGCGTTCTCGCCGGGACATTGCCGGGAGGCGGTGGAGGCTATGCCGGCAGGTCCACGGCGGGATATTGCGCTTGCCGAGTACCATTATTTCAGCGGCCGTCCGGAAAAGGCTGCAAAAGAGGCGGAAGTTTATCTAACAAGCCCCGATATGGGTGCGCGGCTCTCCGCCTGCCTGCTTTATGCGTACGCCAATCTCTCTATCGGAGAGATCCAGCGCGCCCGATTCGCTTTGGGCGAGCTGAACGCATCCCTGACCGCCGCCGGGGAACAGTCCCCGCAGTTCCGGGCGGCTGCGGCCTTTGTAGCATCAGCCGGAGCGGTACTTCTGCACCTGCCGCTGCCGGAGGAAATGCCGGAGACTGAACGCTTCCTGCCGCAGCTTCCGCCCGGCATTCGGGCATTTGCATTGTATGTGCAGGCACACTATCTCTATCTGAAAGAGGAATACGAACACAGCGCGGGTTTGGTGGAAGCCACCCTTGCCATGGGTGCGGCGCATTACCCGATCCCTGCCATCTACCTGCATTTGGTCGCGGTCATGGACTATATGAGC
>UQZS01000057.1 GCA_900545625.1 uncultured Oscillospiraceae bacterium
ACCTGTGACCCTCTGCTTGTAAGGCAGATGCTCTCCCAGCTGAGCTATGCTCCCGAAACGCCGCATTTACAAGCAGCTGAATTAAGATACCATATTTTAATTCCGTTGTCAAGGGATTTTTTGAAAAAGAATCAAAAAGAAATGGAAATGTTTTAAAAAGCCTACGGGCGGGGGACGGTGCCCGCCCGTGTACGGTGTTTATCCGTCAGCCGTCCTGCAGATCCCAAACCTCGTTTGCCTGTGCGAGCCAGCTTTGAATATCCGCCTGCCGTTCGCGCAGGAGCTCTTTTTCGCGCTCGCCGTAGCCTTGGTTGCCTTCATCCACCCAGTTGCCGCTTCCATCCATCGCGATCACAACCATATTTCGGGTAGACACACCGTTTTGCATGGTCGTACCGGTATAGAGCACGGCGGCGTATTTGTACCCGGTGGGGAACTGCGGCCAGATGATCAGTCCCTCGTTGTTGTCATTGACATCAGCGGAAAGGTTGCCGTTGAACCGCAGATATGCAGGCGGGATAACATCATAATAGCATCCGTCGCGCTGTGCCGACCAGGTTCCTGCGGCCTGTGCATATCCCACAGCGTCCATAAGATCGCCGTAGCGGTATTCCCGGTAGGCGAGCCATATGATATTATATAGCACAAAAGCCGCCAAAACCACGCACAGAAGGCGCAGCAGCCGCTTTTGATAGGGATGCAGGTCCCGCAGCTTCTCTTTGCGCTTCATAGCTTGATCACCCGTTTCCCTTTCTGTTGAAATGTCTCGTCGTGTGTCGCCATTAAAACGGTCTTGCCCATGCCTTGCAGCATTTCGAGCAGCTCGAACACGCGCTCGGCGTTTTGACGGTCCAAAGAGCCGGTCGGCTCGTCCGCCAGCACCAGCGCACAGCGTTTGATCATCAGCCGTGCGAGCGCGACGCGCTGCTGCTCGCCGCCGGAAAGGCTGTACACCTTTTGATCGAGCTTATCCGCGAGCCCGACGCGCGCGAGCGCCTCTTCCGGGGAAATGTCGCTGCGGCAGTCGTTTTTGACGAGCTTCAGGTTCTCGCGCACGGTTTTGTTATCTACGAGCGCAAAATTCTGAAAAAGGAAACCGACCGTGTGCCGCAGATAGCCGTGCTGGTTTTTGCGGCGGGTGATATCCGTGCCGTCTACAAGGATCGAACCGCTGTCTGCGGGCTCCAGCGCGCCGATCATGTTGAGCAAGGTCGTTTTGCCGCAGCCGCTCACCCCTGTAAAAATACAGAATTCCCCGTCCGGGATCTCCAGCGAAAAACGGTCAAACAGCTTGTGCTGTCCAAAGGCTTTGCAAAGGTTTTGCACTTCGATCACAGCGAACCCCCCTTTAATATTTTCACCAGCCGCGCGCGCTCGGTGCGGCGGACATAATACAGGATCGTCGGCAGCTCCAAAAGCGCGAGCAGCGCGCCCGCACACACCATCCAAAACGGGCTGCCGAGCGACAGCAGACGGCTGAACAGGACGGCGGCAAGCGTGCCGAGCAGCAGTGTGCCGAACGTGAGCGCAAAGATGCGGCGGTGCTTTTGCAAAACCGAGTAGCCGAGCACCGTTTTGACCGCCAATTCCTTGGCGTTTATCGTGTATTCGAGCCGGATCACCGCGCCCGTGACGATCCATTCGAGCAGCAGCAAAAAGGCGAGGCACACGCCCACGAGCGTCAAAAGCCGTTGCGCCTGCAAATGCGTCTGACGGCAGCTTTCATAGACGTTCGTGACGGTGATCGCGACCTCGCCGGGCGCGTAGCCCTGCCGGGCAAGAAAATCTTCGGCGTATGCCGCATCTGCATGCAGCATGGTATAGAGCAGGGCGGAATTGGGCGCAACGCCGCCTTCCCGCTGCCAAATTGTGTTGCCGTATGCATCGGTTACCAACGCGACTGTGCCGCGCAGCTCCTGCTCGGACAAGGGCGCCGGGTCGTAGTTTTGCAGAAAGACGACCGGGTCCTCGCTGAGCCCCGCGAGGCCGACGCTGCCCGTGTGGAGCGCAGGCAGCGTCACACCGCTTGCATAGACCACAATTTCCGTTTCGTGCGCGCCGTCGAAATCCGAAGCCGCCCATTCCTGAAAATCCGACAGATCCTGCTCGTGCCCGGGGTAGTCCGGGACGAGGATATACAGCTTTTCTTCGTCCAGCTGCTCTGCCGAGAGCCCGAGTGCGGAGAGAACGTTTTCTTTGGTGAAGCGGTTGCAAACGACGCCGTCGCGATCTTTCCCGTCGGCAAGATCCGTAAGACTATATTGCGAGACCTGCGTGCGCGCGCGCCCCGCCGCTTGCAGCTCCTGCTGCAGCAGGTAGTCGAGCATCGCGTTCTCATCCACAACGGTGGGATCGGGCGACGACACATAAAAGTGGACAAGGTTATAGTCTTTATAGGTATAAAAGAAATCGCCCAGCCGCCGAAGCGCCGACGCCTCGGCCGCCGCGCCCGCCACGGCGGCGGTGACCGCCACAGCGAGCACGCACGAAAGGGTCTTCAGGGCGTAAGTCGCCGCCAAAATGCCGGGAGACGCCGCGTTGCCGAGCGCTTTTTGCAGGTCGAGCCGCAAAAGCGGCACGGCGGTCAGCACGTTCGCAAGCAGGAATGCCCCGAAGCCCGCCAGTGTCACCGCGGGCGCAAGGCGGGTATAGGTGAGCGCCGAAAGCCCGCCGAACACGGCGAGGAACAGCGCGACAAACACGGCGCAGTCCGGCCCAACCCGCCGCAGGAAAAGCGTACCCGCGCGCTCGCCGAGCGTATACCGCACACCCGCTTCCTTTCGGTACAGCGCCGTTTCATAAAGCCCCAGCACCGCGCCCAGCACGCAGGCGACTGCCCAAAGCGCCGCAAGCAGCCGGACGGCTTCGCTGTCGAACAGCCCGGGCGCGCTGTTCCCGAACGCATAATTTTCCGCGGGCAAAACCGATTCCAGCCTTGCCAGAAACGCCTCCTCTGCCGCGCGCGAACCGAGTACGCCGAAGCGCACCGTGTCGCCTGCTGCCGTGCAGTCGGTCAAGGCCGCCTGCCGCACGGTGGTGTCGCCTAAGAACAGGCTTTTATAAACGCCGGGGCGGATGCCGTACACCCGGTTATAATAGGACAGCGGTTCGTCGTCGGACGCATACAGCGTCACCGTCTGCCCTGCCGTTTCGGTTTGCAGATCGTAATAAAAGACGGAGACGTCGCTTTCCCGCGCCGCTTTATCCAGTTCGGCGTAAAACTCCCGCGCCGGAACATCTTGCAAATCGAATTCTACCCAATCCGTCACGTCTGCTTCCGCAATATGCAACTGAAAAAGCTCGCCCGCGCACAGTGCGACCGCCAAAAACAGCAAAACGGAAACGCCGTACTTGAGAACGCGCATAAAAACCCCTCCCTTTTCGCAGCCTGCACAGGTGCACAATGTGTCGCCTGCCTATTCCCTCAATACCTACCTACAAAATAGCACAAACTATATAAAAAAACAATAAAATTTATAAAAAATACAGTTATATTTTACCAAATTTTAATTTTTATTTGCTGTTTCGCTGCCGCCGCCGATACGGAAGCGCGCGATTCCCTGTTTACTTTTCAAGTTTAGTGTGCTAAAATATTTTGGAATGGAGGTCTTTCTATGCGCGACAGCAAAATCAAAAGCGAAAATATGGACTTTCTTTTTCAGTGTGTGTTGTCCCTGCGCTCCATGGAGGAGTGCTATGACTTTTTTGAGGACCTGTGCACCGTCAACGAATTGCAGGCGATGGCACAGCGTATCGCCGTGGCGAAGATGCTTTCCGAAAAGCAGGTGTATTCCGATATCGTCAAAAAAACGGGCGCGTCTACCGCGACCATCAGCCGCGTGAACCGCTCGCTGCAATTCGGCTGCAACGGCTATGAAAAGCTGTTTGAGCGCGCCGCGCAAAGCGAGGACGCATGAGCTACACGGTCTTTGCCGAAGGGTATGACGCGCTGACGCAAAACGTCGATTACGATATGTGTGCCGCGTTTGTGCATAAGGCACTTCGGCGTTACGGCATTGCGGATGGGCTCGTGCTTGACCTTGCGTGCGGGACGGGTTCGGTTTCGGTGCGGCTCGCTAAAGCGGGGTACGAGGTCATCGGTGTGGATCTTTCGCCTGATATGCTTGCCGTCGCCCGGCAAAAGGCGCAGGCGGCGGGGCAGGATATTCTGCTTTTGTGCCAGGATATGTGTGCGTTCGATTTGTACGGCACGGTGCGCGCGGCGGTCTGCACGCTGGACAGCTTAAACCATCTGCCGGGCGCCGACGCGGTGCGCGAAGCCCTGCGGCGCGTCGCACTGTTTTTGGAGCCGGGCGGCATTTTTATTTTTGATGTGAACACCCCGTATAAGCACCGCGAAATTTTGGGGAATCATACCTTTGTCTACGATACGGACGAGGTCTACTGCGTGTGGCAGAACACGGCGCTGCCCGACGACGCCGTGCAGATGGAGCTGGATTTTTTCTTCCCCGCAGAGGCGGAAGAGGACGTGTATGTGCGTGAGCGCGAGCAGATCACGGAACGCGCGTATGCGGCGGCGCAGTGGGAAGAAATGCTCCGCGACGCGGGCTTTCGCATTCTCGCGCGGTACGACGGCTATACGGAAAATCCACCGTCGGCGCACAGCGAACGCATAGTCTACGCGGTGCAGAAGGAGTAAACGATGCAGAACAATTTGATTCGGATGATGGACCGCGACGGCGTGCTTTGCGTGCTCGCCGCGGATACGACGGAAATGGTGCGTGAAATGCAGCGGCTGCACGGCACGGCAAAGGTCGTTTCGGCGGCGCTCGGGCGGCTGCTGACCGCCGCATCGCTGATGGGCAGCATGCTCAAGGGCGAGACGGATTCTATCACCCTGACCGTGCGCGGCGACGGGCCCGCGAGCCCCCTGACCGCCGTTTCCGACAGCCGCGGCAATGTGCGCGGCTGCGCGGGGCGCGTGGACGTGGACCTGCCCTTGAATGCAAAGGGCAAGCTGGACGTTGCGGGGGCGGTCGGCAAAGCCGGCACGCTGACGGTCGTGCGCGATTTGGGACTGCGCGAGCCGTATGTGGGGCAGGTGCCGCTTGTCTCCGGTGAGATCGCCGAGGACGTGACCGCCTATTATGCCGCAAGCGAGCAGATCCCGACGGTCTGCGCTTTAGGCGTGCTCGTAGACCCTGATACACAGGGAATCTTGCATGCGGGCGGCTTTATGGTGCAGCTTCTGCCCACGGCGGACGACGGCGTCATCGACCGTGTGGAGCGGTGTATTCAGGGTGTGCGCCCCGTGACGACCATGCTGTTTGAAGGTATGACGCCTGAAGACATCTGCCGCGCGGTGCTGCCCGAATTTGAGCTGGAGGCGCTGGACAGCGCCTCGGTCGGCTACCGCTGCACCTGCTCGCACGAGCGCACGAAAAATGCCCTGCGCGCGACGGGGCTTGCGGCGCTCGAAGAAATGGCGGAGGATGCAGAAACGCGCGTCACCTGCAATTTCTGCAACAAGACGTATGTGTTTTCGCAAAACGAAATGCGCGCGCTTGCCGACGAAGCAAAAGCCGCGCTTGCCGCGCAAGAAGACGTATCGACCGATATGCCGACGTAAAACGGGAGGAAGCCATGCAAAAGAAAAGCGGAACGATCCGATTTGTCATTCGATTTTTTAAAGCCGTGCTTGCCGCGCTTTCGTTTTTGACGACGGTGCTTTGCATGCGCGACGCCCTCGCCGTGCGCGACGAGCTTGCCGCCGAGCAGAACAGCGAAACACCGTAACGGATGGCATATAAAAGCCACTTCAGATATGACATAAAAGGTTTCGCCCGCCTTTTCTAAAAGAAGTTGCTTGGAAGCGCCGCTTTGCGACACTTCGGAGAACCCCCGACGAGGGTTCTCCGCGAAAAACAGTCCCCCGGACTGTTTTTCTTCCTCTCCTGCGTTTTGGAGAAAAGGGATTTCGCGTCCTGCGGGACGCGACGGGGGCGCTGCCCCTCGACCCCGCCGCCTTTTGTAAAAGGCGGGCGAAAACTTTAGCTTTTGTTGTATAAATAACGTTTTTGATAATTTAAAGCCGGGCAGGTTTTCTGCCCGGCTTTTTTTGTTTGTTGCGCGCTTATTTCAGCAGCTTTTTAATTCCGGTCTTTTCGATCGCCAGCGAGAGCGGCACACCGCCGACATAGCAGACGACCAGTTCCCCGAGCGCGACCCACAGCGCATTGATAAGGAAGCCGTAAAAGGTGAAGCCCTCCGGTAAAAACAGCGTGATCTGGGCGCCGACGATCAGCCCGTTGAACAGCACGGGGAAGAACATCGAAAGAAGCGGCAGTTTTTTCACGCGCACGTTGCGCACGGCGTAAGCGCAAAGTGCGGCGAACAGCGTGGCGAGTGTGCCGCAGACGATGTCCACCATACCGTAGGGACTGCCGAGGTTACCCAAAAAGCAGCCGATCGTAAGGCCCGGGATTGCTGCGGGTGTGAATGCCGCAAGCACGGTCAGCGCTTCGGAGAAGCGGAACTGCACGTTGCCGTAGGCGAGGTTGGCGGCGGAAGCCGCGTAGGTCAGCGCCGCATACATGGCGGCGATGACCGCGCCCTGCACGAGGGCCTTGGTCTTTTGGTTTTGCATAGGGTTTGCTCCTTAGTTTTGTTTGGCGCACACGGGGCTTGAAACCCGTTTTTTGCGCCGGTCGGGATGGTTTCGAACCGACCGCCCGAAAGGAATGGATTTTTCAGGGCAAAGGAATCCTACCCTTTTCACGGGATTTTGTCAAGAGGGTGCGGAAAAGTTCCTGGATAAAATAAAATCGGCGAGGGCTTTTGCCCTCGCCGTTGATTTGTATAGAAAGCGAAAAAGCGCAGAGACTCACGGGTTTGCCATGATCCCCGTCTGCATACGGATCTCCCCGTTTGCATACAGCGCGGCGCACACGCCGTCGGCTTCCACGGTGGTATAGATCTCTTTGCAGACGTGTTTCAGCTTCAGCCGGACATCCGGGAAAATGCCGGAACGCTTGTTGGTAACGACGGCAATGCGGGGCTTAAGCGCCCGCAAAAGCCCTGCGGAGGTCGAACCGACCGTGCCGTGGTGACCGACCTTTAAAAGATCGACCTGCCCGACCGCCTTGCCGATGCGCTTTTCATCCCCCGTCTTGTAATTCATGTCCGCTGCGAGCAGTACGCGCGTGCCGCCGGCTTCGAGCAGCGTGACAACGCTGTTGGCATTTTCGCCGTAGCGGATCGGCAGCGTGTTGTGCGTGCCGCAGTAAAAGAAGGTCAGCTGCATAGCGCCGAGCGAAAGCTGCTTGCCGTCAAACTCCCCGCAAACGGGTGTGCCTGCGCGGCCGAGCGCTTCCCGCATCTGGTCGTGGACCTCCCGGTTGTCCCAGAACGTGCGCTCCATACGGTTCACGCGGCTATGGTCGTAGGGCCGCAGGTACGCCTGCAAAATACGGATGTCCTCGTGCAGCGCCACGGTGTCAAACCCGCCCAGGTGGTCGGAGTGCGCGTGTGTGCCGAGCACAAAATCCAGCGTCACGCGCCCGTCCGCACTGCGGCAGTGACGAAGCAGAAAGTCCACGACTGCATCTTCATAGCCCTTGTATTTCAGGTGCGGCTTGTTTTTCGGATACTCCGTATCCTCCGCCGCATCGATAAGGGCGTAGTGCCCCTCGCTTTCGAGCAGGATGCAGTCGGACATGCCTGTGTTCAGAAAATAGATCTTGCCAAGCGGCGCTGTTTCGGCCATGTCGTGCCCTCCGTTTTCAGGTCTGTGCGGTTCTGCGGTTTATAGTGCGAGTATGCGTAGGCGAATGTGTGCGCGTCATTGGAACAGATAACCGCCGTCGCCTTTTCCTTGAGCGCGTTGCACGCGCCCGAAACGGCAAGCCCCACGCCCACCGCGCGGAACATGGAAAGGTCGTTACGGCTGTCGCCGACGGCAAGCGTCTGTTCGCGGCGGACGCCGAGCATTTTGCAGAGCCGCTGCAGCGCCGACCCCTTGTTGATGCCGGGCTGCAAAATCTCCAGATTGCTCTGCATGGAAGTGGTCAGTTCCGCGATACCGCCGTGCGCGAGCCTTGCAAACGCCTCGGTGCGCTCGCCCTCGTCTGCAAAAAAGACGTTCATCAGCTCCACGTTGTCTATGTGCTGTTCGGCAAACGCCGCCGGATCCACCACGCCGTGCCGCGTCTCGTCCATAACCGCGTCGTATTCGGGCTCGATGCGGTAGTGCCGATAGGCGCTTTTATTCAACAGGTCTGCGCGCGCGTAGGGGACGCCGTCTACATAGAGTTCCAGCAGCACGTCGTAGCTTCGCAGCACTTCGAGAATATGCCGCACGGCGTCGGAGGGGAAAACGCTTTTCCAAAGGATGTCGCCCTTGTAGTCATAGATCGCCGCGCCGTCCGAGCAGATGCAGTGTGTGTAGCAGCCGCGCGACGTGCGCAGCGCGCGGGGCATTTCAAAAAAGCTTCTGCCCGTGGTGGGGACCACAAAGCAGCCGTCCGTGCACGCGCGGCGCATCGTGGTGAAGTTGCGGCGGCTCACTGCGCCGTCGGAGCCGAGCAGCGTGCCGTCCAGATCGGTTGCAAAAAGACGGATGTCCATGTCCGTTACGCCTTCTTTCTTTGCCGTTGGATAACGAACCGTTCGAGCGGATACGTCCAGATCGTGGGCACGTTGATGATGATGCATTTCGCAAGGATCTCGGTCAGCGGCGTGCTCCAGCCGTTGTTCTGCATAATGGTGCCGACTACGCCGCCCAGCCACGAGTCAAACAGGATCGTGCCCGCGACCATGATGACGTATAAAACGCTGCTGAGCGCGGCGTTGCAGTCGGAGTGGAAGGTCAGCTTGCGGTTGATGAGGTATGCCGCTACATAGCCGACGGTCGTGGAAATGGCGTAGGAATACAGATACCCTTTGTACTCGATGCGCAAAAACCGCAGCAGCGCGTTGTCCGTGACGGGCACGGCGTTGAGCGAATCGAACACATAGTATTGCAGGATGAGGTAAATGCCGACGTCGAGCGCCGTGGTCACGACGATGCACAGATTGAATTTGATGAACTTCCACCACTCGGGATGGCGTTCGGAAAAGGGCTGCCTTGTGTCTTGGTTCTGTGTCTGCTTCAAGGCTCACGACTCCTTTTTCTTGCGGTGGATGACGAAACGGCTTAAGGGGTATGTCCAAAGCGTGGGGATGGTCATGACGATGAGCTTTGTGAGCATATCGATCCAGAAATTGTTCCAGCCGTGGTTCGTGATCCAGGTGCCGAGGAAGGCGCCGAACCAGGTGTTGAACAGAATGGTGCACACGACCATGATGATGTAAAGGATGCTCGATAAAACAGGATTCGCATCGGCTTTGAAGGTCAGCTTGCGGTTCATGACGAACGCCGCCGCGTAGCCGATGGTCGCGGAGATCAGGTAAGAGTACATATATCCCTTGTATTCAATACCGAGGAATTCAAGCAGGGGGCTGTCTGTTACAGGCACGCCCTGCAGCGAACGGAACACGACGTATTGCAGCAGCGCATAGACCGCCATTTCCAAAACCGAGGTGCTCACGCCCGTAAAGGTGAACTTGATGAACTTCCAGATCTCCTTGTGCTTTTCCACAAACGCCTTTGCGCGTTCGTTTGCCATGCCGTCTCGCTCCCTTTTCGGCCGTGTGCCGCGGTCTGCGATACCGGCCCTTTATACTTTTCACAGTATCATTTAACCATTTCAAAAGGGCGCGGTCAATCGGATTTACAAAGATTTAACATAAATGGGGAGTTTCGTGCACCCGCCGTGCGCGATCGTGTCGGATTTTGGAGAATTTGACGCAACCCGACGCGCTGCAGCCCGTGTGCTTTGTACGCTTTTTCTTGACATCTGCCCGGAAAAGCGATAAAATAATCAAGATAATGCATTATTCTGCGATCAATAAGGCATTATCCGCATTGATTCTTTCTATTTTTTCTTGAATTTGTTTCGATTTTACCGAAAGGGAGGTGTCAATCTTTTTGAATCCCGTAATTATTGCTGTGATTGCTGCCGTCTGTGCGGGCGTCGTGTTCGGCATTTTGGGCTTTGTGCTCGGCGGGCTGCACCGCAAACGTGTTGCGGAGGCCGCCATCGGTTCCGCAACGGAAGAAGCCCAGCGGATCGTCAACACCGCCGTGCAGACAGCGGAAAACAAACGTAAGGAAACCATACTCGAAGCGAAGGACGAGGCGCACAGGCTCATTACCGAAGCGGAAAAAGAGACCCGCGAACGCCGCGCCGAGGTCCAACGGCAGGAAAGACGACTTATTCAAAAAGAGGAATCGCTCGACAAAAAAGCCGACGCGATGGAGAAAAAGGAAGAAGCCTTAAACGAAAAGCTGAAGCAGGCGGATGACAAGCTCGCCGAGGTCGAACAGCTCAAGCGCGGCCAGCTCGATACGCTGGAAAGGATCTCTTCGCTCACCAAAGAA
This sequence comes from uncultured Oscillospiraceae bacterium, assembly GCA_900545625.1. Taxonomy (GTDB): domain Bacteria; phylum Bacillota; class Clostridia; order Oscillospirales; family Acutalibacteraceae; genus Fimenecus. Next base: position 10,442 of record UQZS01000057.1, read on the forward strand.
CAGGCGAAGACGATGCTGCTTGAAAAGCTCGACGAAGAGCTCACGCACGACAAGGCGGTGCGCATCATGGATTGTGAGCAGCGCACCAAGGACGAGGCAGACGAGCTCGCGCGCGAGATCATTTCGACCGCCATTCAGCGCTGTGCGGCGGAGCAGGCGTCGGAAGCGACGGTGTCCGTCGTCAGCCTGCCCAATGACGAGATGAAGGGCAGGATCATCGGGCGCGAGGGCCGCAATATCCGCACGCTTGAAACGATCACCGGCGTGGACCTGATCC
>UQZS01000058.1 GCA_900545625.1 uncultured Oscillospiraceae bacterium
GTGTAACCCGCGCGCCGCAGGTGCTGTATTTGCAGCTCGCCCTGCGGCGCGCGGGTTACACGACGCTCGCATTAGACGGTATTTTCGGTGCGCGCACGCTCGACGCGGTGCGCGATTTTCAGCAAAAAAACGGACTTTCCGCCGACGGTGTGGTCGGAAGAGCTACATGGGCGCTGCTCATCCCGTATCTAAAGGGCTACACGACGCACAAAATACGACCGGGCGACACATTTTTTTCGCTTGCACAGCAATACAACACGAGCCTGCGGCGCATCATGCTTGCAAACCCTACGCTTGACCCGCGCAATTTGCAGGTCGGCACGGTCGTATATGTGCCATTTGACTATTCGCTTGTGCCCATAAGCATCCCCTATTCGTCGGTCTTGAATGCTTTTATCATCGAGGGGCTGACCGTGCGCTATCCGTTTTTGGAAAGCTCTACGGTCGGGCGCAGCGTCATGGGAAAGCCGCTTTATGTCCTTCGCTTCGGGCGCGGCGCCAAGGAGATCTTTTACAACGCCGCGCACCATGCGAACGAGTGGCTGACGACGCCCGTGCTTTTGCAATTCGCGGAAGAGTATGCCGAAAGCTACGCTTCAGGCGGGGAGATCGGCGGTGCGGTTGCGGCGCAGCTGTTCAATTTGTATTCGCTGTATCTGCTGCCGATGGTCGATCCCGACGGCGTGGACTTGGTAACGGGCGTACTGCACGCGGGCGGCTATTACAACAACGCGCTGCGCATAGCGCAGAACTACCCGCAGATCCCGTTTCCCGACGGGTGGAAGGCCAATATCGCGGGCGTCGATTTGAATCTGCAATATCCCGCAAACTGGGAAGAGGGGAAACGCATCAAATACGAACAGGGCTTCACCTCCCCCGCCCCGCGGGACTTTGTGGGCAGCGCGCCGCTCGTTGCCCCCGAAAGCTACGCGGTCTACAACTTCACGCGGCGGCACAACTTTTTACTGACGCTCTCCTACCACAGCCAAGGGCAGATCATCTATTGGAAATACCTCGACTACGAGCCCCCGCGCTCGCGGCAGATCGCGGAATACTTTGGCGAGGTGAGCGGCTATTCGGTGGAGGAAACCCCGTTTGCTTCGGGCTTTGCAGGCTACAAGGATTGGTTTATTGAGACCTACAACCGCCCGGGCTACACCATTGAGATCGGCATCGGACAAAATCCGCTGCCCGTGTCGCAGTTTCCCGAAATTTATCGGGATAACCTCGGCATTTTGGTCGGCGGTATGACGCAGATCTAAAAGAAACAGAAAGGCAGATATGTAAAAAACCCGAGAAGTTCTCGGGTTTTTTGTATTTGCAAAAGGAATTGCAAAAGCAGGCATGGAAATCCTCCGGATTCCGGAAACCCTTTGTCCGCTACGCGGACATCTCCCTTAACAAAGGAGTCTCCTGCCGCTACGCGATTATGCCTCCCTTGCGGCTTCGCACAAGACCGCCCACCGCACATCTAACATCTAACGTCTAATATCTATCATCTAAAAGCACGGACAGCCGCAAGGGCTTTCCCTACGGTTTGCGGTGATTTAACGATACTGCGCAAGAGCTTTCGGCTCTATAACGCCCTTTTCCGTGATGAACGCGGTGATGAGGTCTGCACTTGTTACATCGAACGCGGGGTTGAGCGCGCACACACCGTCGGGCAGCATCTTTTTCTGATACCAAAGCGTACCGATCTCCCGGTCATCGCGCATCTCAATAGGGATGTCCGCACCGCTTGCACAGGAAAAATCGATCGTGGAAAACGGCGCGCAAACATAAAACGGTATGCCGTAATGCTGCGCGAGCACGGCTACGCCGCTTGTACCGACCTTATTCGCCGTGTCACCGTTTGCCGCCACGCGGTCACAGCCGACCAGCACCGCCTGCACTTTTCCGCTGCCGAGCACATAAGATGCGGCGCTGTCGCAGAGGACGGTAACGTCAATACCCGCCTCGTGCAATTCGTAGGCGGTCAGCCGTGCGCCCTGCAAAAGCGGGCGCGTCTCATCGGCGTAAACGGCGATGTTGTGTCCCTGCTCCTTTGCCGTGTATATGGGCGCGAGCGCCGTACCGTATTTGACGGCGGCAAGGCGGCCCGCGTTACAGTGCGTGAGTACTGCGCAGCAGTTTTTCAAAAACGGTGCGCCGTTTTCGCCGATTCTGCGGCAAACCTCTATATCCGCCGCGTGCAGTGCCAGCGCGCGCGAAGTGAGCGCAGCTTTGAGCGCTTCGACGGTCTTTGCACCGTTGCTGAGAACTTTTTCCATTTCGCCGAGCGCCCACGGGAGGTTGACCGCCGTGGGACGGGCGGCTTTCAGATACGCGGCGTTTTCACGCACCTCGGCGCAAAATGCGGGTATCTCGGTTTGGCGGCTCTCGTTTGCAAGCACGGCAAGCCCGATCGCCGCCGCCACGCCGATGGCAGGTGCGCCGCGCACGCGAAGGCTTTGGATGGCTTCAAACAGTTCTTCGCGCGTTCGCAGCGCCAAAACCACCGTTTTTTGCGGAAGCTCGGTCTGATCGAGCAGCAAAAGGCGGTTGTTTTCGGTATCAAAATGAACGGTCTCGCCGTGCAGGTCGTACATGGGATCTCCTTTTTTGTGTAAAGCTATTTATCCTTACAGATTTCGCAATATTTCCACGATCAGGCGCTGCATTTCCGCGCCCTTTTGCCTGCCCGCTTCGAGCACTTCTTCTTCCGTAAGCGGCTGCCGCAATATGCCCGCCGCCATGTTGGAGATCAGCGAAAACGCCAAGACGCGCATCCCGCCGTGGTTCGCGGCAATGACCTCCGGCACGGTGGACATGCCAACCGCATCCGCGCCGAGCGTCCGAAACGCGCGGATCTCTGCCGGCGTCTCATAACTCGGCCCCGAACAGGCAAGGTAAACGCCTTTACAAAGCTGCATCCCGATCTTCTCGGCACAGCGCACCGCGAGGTCTTGAAGTTCCGGCGCATAGGCAAAGCTCATATCGGGGAAACGGCAGCCGAGCGTCTCGTCGTTCGTCCCGACCAGCGGATTTCTGCCCATGAAGTTGATATGGTCCTCAATGAGCATGATGTCCCCGACGGAAAAGGACGTGTTGATGCCGCCCGCCGCATTGGTGGCGATCAGGGTCTCAGCGCCGAGCATACGCATGACGCGCACGGGCAGGATGACATCCTCCATGCTGTGCCCTTCGTAAAAATGCAGCCGCCCCTGCATACAAACGACGGCCTTGCCGCCGAGCGTGCCGAGCAGAAACCGGCCCTTGTGCCCCGGCGCGGTGGAGACGGGGAAGCCGGGCAGCGTGCCGTAATCAACAGCGACCGCGTTTTCAATTTGTTCGCCGAGCTCCCCGAGCCCCGAACCGAGGATGAGCGCGACCTCGGGGACAAGCGGACACCTTTCCCGAATCAACGCGGCGTAGCCTTGGGGTGTATCACGCATTTTGTGCCACCTCCGCTTGGATGCGCGCGGCGCGCTTTTCCGTTTCATATTTCACTTTTTCCATGTCGATGGTCAAATATGCGCCGTCACGATACAGCACTTTGCCGTCTGCCATGGTCAGCAGGACGTCCGAGCCGCTTGCGGCATAGACCAGATTGTTGACCGTATCGTGGTGCGGCGTCATGTGCACGGTGTCGATATCCACAACCTGCAAATCGGCGCGGTATCCCGTCTCCACGCGCCCGCAGTCGTCGCGTCCCTGCGCCGCATAGCCGTTGACGGTCGCCATTTTCAGCACGTCATGTTCGGATACGATATCGGGGCGGCGGTAAAAGCCCTTGGGCAGCAGCGCACAAAGGTATATCTCCTTGAACATATCGAGGTTGTTGTTCGACGCGACAGAATCCGTACCGATCGCGACATTCACGCCGTTTTGCAAGAGCTTGTAGGTGTTGCACACGCCGCTACCAAGCTTCAGGTTGCTGGCAGGGTTGGTCGCCACCGTCACGCCCTTTTCGCGGAAGATCTCGATATCCTTGTCCTCCGCCCAGACACAGTGCGCCGCCGTGGTCGGCACGCGGAACACCCCGCAGGCGTCGAACAGCGCGGCGGGCGTCATCCCGCCGTGGCGCTGTTTGCATTCCTCGTGCTCCTTTTCGGTCTCGGACAGGTGGATGTGCGCGCGCACACCGTGCGCTGCCGCAATATCCGCAAACTGTTCGATGATCGTGCGGCGGTTGGTATATTCGGCGTGCAGGCTCATATCGATCTTCAGTCTGCCGTCAAAGGCGTTATGCCACTCGCCTAAGATTTTTTCACTCTCCTGAAAGCTCGCAAGTTCGTGTATGTCGCCGTCCTGAAAGCTCGTGATGGCACGGCTGAAATTGCATTTCACGCCGCTTTCCCCCACCGCACGGATGACGTCCTCCGAAAAAAAGTACATATCGGAAAAAGAGGTCGTGCCGGTACGGATCATTTCGGCAATTGCGAGCAGGGCGGCATAATACGCATCCTCGCCGTGAATTTGGTCCTCAAACGGGAATACGCGCTCGTTGAGCCACCGGTCCAGCGGCAAATTCTCGGCATAGCCGCGCAGAAGCGTCATGGGCGTGTGGGTATGGGCATTGACAAAGCCACTCATCAAAAGCTTTCCCGCACCGGCATAGCTTTCGCCGTAATCCTCCTGCGGACGCTGCGCGCCGACATAGGCGATATGCGCGTCGCGGACGGCGACATATTGGTGCTCGGAAATGGTAAAATCGCGGTTCAACACGGCAATATTTTCAAAAAGCATAATTACCTCCGCAAAGCGGTCGGGCGTTCGCCCGTCGCATATATTCAGCCTTGGTACGGTTCGATCGTAACGGACTCCATTACCACATCGCGCATGGGCTTATTCATAAAGAAATCCACAGGGACTTCGGCGATCTTATCCACCACATCCATCCCCTCGAACACCTGCCCGAACACGGTGTGCTTATAATCGAGCCACGGCGTACCGCCGAGCGCTTCATAGGCGCGCACGCATTCGGTCGGGAACGCTTCCTCCGAGGCAGCTTCGAGCTGATCGAGCATATCCGAGGAGACAGCCTTCGCCTGCACGATGAAGAACTGGCTGCCGTTTGTGTTCGGCCCTGCGTTCGCCATGGAAAGCGCGCCGCGCAGGTTGTGCAGCTCCGGGGTAAATTCATCCTCGAAGCTCTCGCCCCAGATGCTCTCACCGCCCATGCCGGAGCCCGTCGGGTCGCCGCCCTGGATCATGAAATCGTTAATAACGCGGTGGAAGGTAAGGCCGTTGTAATAGCCGTTTTTCGCGTGGGTCTTGAAGTTTTCCACGGCTTTTGGCGCATGCGCGGGAAATAGGCGGATTTTGATCTCGCCCATGTTGGTTTTCATGACGGCGATCTCTTCGCCGCGCTTGGGGGATTCGGTTTGGAACATAGTAAATTCTCCTTTATAAAATGGGATCGTAAAAGCTATAAGGGCAATTTCGGCAATTCGGCGGAAAGCCGTTCGATCAGTTCCCCGGTCGCTTCCGGCTTATCGCCGAACGGGAAAGAGAGCTTCAAGGCTTCATACTTTTCTGCACACAGCTTCATAAACGGCAGCAGCTCGATCTTCCGAACGCTTTGGAACGGCTTGGCAATCTCGCCGAGCGCGTGTACGTCCGCGGGCGTGTCATTAACGCCGGGCACAATGACCTGCCGCAGGATGATGTGCTTTTGAAGCTTGTCCGCTTCGCGCAGGAAGTCGAGCACCTGCGCCAAAGGAATACCGATATACTTTCTGTATTTTGCGTTATCGGAAAACTTGATATCCAACAGCACGATATCCGTCACGTCCAACAGCTGCCGTACTGTATCATCCAGCCGCACGCCCGACGTGTCAAGCGCGGTGGAGATGCCCGCCGCGGTGCATTGCGTGAACAGCTCGGTGACAAATTCCGCCTGCAAAAGCGGCTCGCCGCCCGAGACCGTCACACCGCCCTTTTCGCCGAAATAGGCGCGGTAGCGGCAGACCTTTTGGAACACAGCCTGCGCCGTTACCTCTTCGCCGCCGCGCATGTCCCACGTATCCGGATTGTGACAGTACGGGCAGCGCAAGCCGCAGCCCTGCAAAAACACGACGCTGCGCACGCCGGGGCCGTCGACCGTGCCGAGGCTTTGAAAGGAATGGACTCTGCCGAGCATGGCGCCGCCTCCTTTATCATTTTCCCTATCAGTATACAGGATTTTAATGCCACTTGCAAGCCGCAGACAAAAGATCGGCGCGCCAAGAGCTCTTGACGCGCCGCAGCTTAAATGCACGTTCAGTCGCCGCAGGGGCAGAACGGGCCTGCCGTATTGCAGCAGCTGCTGCCGGCTTCGTTAGGCGGGAAGAACGCATCCACAGGGAAGTTGATCTTGCGGAACGCTTCGCACGGGTCGTCGGTGTCGCAGCTGCATTCCTTTTGCGGGATGCAGAAGTCGTATGCGGGGATCAGCATCTGCACATCGCGCTCCAGTTGGACGATCGTGAAAATACCGATGGTCACGGCAACGACCTTTTCCGCATTGCGCGATGCCCCGAAGTCCGCAGGGAATTCTTCGGAAAACGCACGGCGCACACACTTGGGGATGGGCATACAGCTGTCGCTGAGGTTATTGCAGCAGTCGCACGGACGGCACAGCTTCGCATCAAGGCAAATCGGATCGGCGACCTGGATTTTGGCGCGCGGATTCGTATTGGTCGGGATAAGCTGGTTGTCGTCGGCATCGGCACGGTATTCGGACGAATAGACGTGCACGTTGCCGTCGCTGCCGTACAGAATGCACTTTTTCGAGAAGGTCGCAAATCCGCAAAGCGTTGTGGGCGGTGCGGACGCCACGGAGTATGCCTCCACCGTCACCTTAAAGAAAAAGGTGATGTCCACGCTGTAACAGCCGCGGTTGAACGGCACTTTTTCCACATCCATAAACACGTTAAGTATCTCGGTACCGCGGCAGCGCACGTTGGTGGCGCGCTCTGCGATCTCCTGACACTGCGGCGGGAAGTACACGCGCAGGTCGGCAAGGCAATCCTTATCGGCGCACGAATCATACACGCGGTTCGTATCGATGCAGACCGCCTCGCGGATCTTCGGAAGCCCTTTGTCGTTTGGACAGCAGGCCCTGTTTTCTGCCATACAGATTCCTCCTGAAAGCTGCACCGGGCGAACCCGATGCGGATATTGTAAGTTTGACAACTTCACTATCATAGTATGAACATATGCGTTTTATGTGACGAATCGTTTTCGGAAGCGACGTAAAAAAGGCGGAGCACAGCGTTTGCTGTGCTCCGCGAAATACATTTGTTGTCAGTCCTTCGGTTCGCTCGGGTCCTGTGTGCCGTCATCCCGGTGCTTATCTTCCTCCGAGCGGTCAAATAAAACATGCAGCGCGTCCTTATAGCGCTTCATGGTGAATTTCGGATAAGCATTTTTTAGCCGCTCTACCGGAGAAAATCCGCCGCGCGCCGTCTGTGCCAAACGCGCAAGGTTTGGATTTGTGCGGATGCGCTCGGCAAGGGCGTTCATATATTCATCGGTCGTGTCTACGCCCTTTTGCACATGCTCGCCGATGATCTCCTGCAAATTTTTCAAAAGCTCCACTGTGTTTTTAAGACCTGCTACCGTTGTGGCAAGATCCAAAAGGAAAATGGAGTACAGCACCAGCGCCACGGAATATACTACCGTATCCGAAAGCCCGGCGGTAAATCCCATCACATACGGCTGGAACACACGCACGATGAGCACGATACCCACACCGAACAGCAGGCTGTTGCGCAGGCAGATACGCCCTTGGATATTGAAGCGCCTTTCGGAATAATCCCACCAGGTAGCGTGGAACAGCTTTTCGAGCACCAGGTGCGTCATAAATTCAAGCACTGTGCAGACTGCCGAGCCCGCCAAAAACAGCAGGAAGATATTTTCGATGCGCCCGTAAAAAAGGACGGTGCTTAAAACAGCGCCTACGCCGTAGATCGGGCACAAGGGGCCAAACAGGAAGCCGCGCTTGACAACCTTTTTCTGCACAATAATATAAAGCAGCGTTTCCATAATCCAGCCGCAAACGCTGTAAAGCAGGAACCAGAGGAAACCTTCAGCAAGGATCCGCAGGACGTGCATACCGTTTCATCTCCGTTTCTATGCAGGTGTAAACGGGTTCAAATCGTTTGGAAAGGCGCAGGAAATCGCGCACCGCCCCCACCTTATCGGCAAACGTGAGCGCCATGCCTTCGCGCGAACGCGGCGGCATAAGGTGCAGCGGCCACATGTGGCTTAAGATCATATCGCGCTGCATGGGCGTAAGGGGACCGAAATAGTGTTCGGCGTTTTTTACAGCCTCTTTCGGGTGATACCAGGCGTGCCCCTCGTCGTGCTTATCGACATACCAATTATATAGATAAAAGTCATGCAGCAATGCGGCGCGCGTCGCTTCGCGCGCGCGCCAGTGCATCGCTGTGCAAATACGATAGGTCAGGAACGATACATATACGCTGTGATACAGTGTATCTACAGGCTTGTGGTGTGGGTACCGGCGCATCTGCTGCACCTTTTCGTGTGTGAGCAGGTCGCCGACGGCTTCGCAGTAGCCGCGCACCCACTGCGCCTGTTTTTCACTCTGCATGGAAAAGATCTCCTCGCCGTTATGCTTGTGCCGCGGACATACTGCGCACCAGATCAAATTGCGCCAGGTCAAAGCCGTCGATCACGGTGTCGCCGTTGAGGTCGGCTGCAAGGCTGTATACGCCGTCCGCAATGGCGGAAGGATTGAACATGGCTTTCGAGACAGCGCTGTAGTCGGCTTGCGTGATCGCACCGTCGCCGTCCACGTCGCCCATGAGCAGCACCGTAACGCTTTCATACACGGTTTGTGGATCATTGACGGACACACACTGTACCACGCAGCCTGTACCGACCAATTCACCATCCGAAAGCTCGACGCCGTTGCGCAGCACGCGGATCTGCGTTTCTTCGTTTTGGAGCTGTGCGCGCAGGGCCTCTACGGTGGTGTCCGCTGTCATGCCGGTAAGCAGCGCCGTCGTACCGGAGCGGTCCACTACAATGGTGGTGGAGCCGTCCTCTTTCGGCACAATCAGTTTCAGCTCTTCTTTTTCGATATGCACCGCGTACACGGGGCTCTCATAGCTTTCCTTGCCCGCGGCGTTGACCGCCTTGAAGCGATACTCCGCCTGCGTTTCCTCGGTCAGCGTGAGCGTGTTGCCCTCCAGACGCATCCAGCCGTCGCCGCAGTTGTAGTAATAGGTCACGTCGGACAGGCAGTTGGGCGTGTACAGCGTAAAGGTGATCGGGCCCTCTGTCTTTGTGCCGACCGCGCCGTCCACACCGACTTGCAGGATCGGGGTTTCGCTGTCAATTTGCACCGTAAATTCTTCGGATATCTCGCTTTCCAGCGTGGCGTTGGAGACCGCCTTGAACGCATAGGTGTGCGTGCCGTCCGCAGTCGCCGTCAGCGTGTTGCCCGAAAGAGGCTGCCAATCGCCGCCATCCACACGGTACAGGTACCCGGAAATGCCGGAGAACGCGGAACTCTCTACCGTCAGCGTTACGCTGCCGTTTGCCCAATCGCCGTCGGCATAGGCTGCATCGCCGTTCGTTGCCGTGATCACGGGCGCGGTCGGCGCGGTCGTATCTATGGTAACGCCTTCAGAAACGTACACCTCAGAAACAAGCCCCGTGGTGTCGAACGCCTGCGCTTCGACGTAGCCTTTAAAGCTGGTGGTAAGCTGCGGCTTTTGCGTCTCGTCATACACGAGCCATTCGGTCGTCGGTGTGCCGTCCGCGTCCAGCATGCGATAGCGGATCTCTTCAATCACGCCCGCGCCTGTATTGTTGACGTTGATCGTCACGACGGCATCTTCTTTGTAATAACTGCCGAATTCGGAATCGTCCTGTGCGGCAGTGCCGCCGGAAATGCTCTGGGCAATGTCGATGTCTGAGATCTCGAGAACGGGGGTATAGAAGTTGTTGATCACGAGCAGTTCGGTCTTGCGAAGCCCGTTGCCGCCGGTCACGGTGAACAGATAATAGCCGTTTTCGGAAACCGTTACAGACGACTTCCCGGTGATGTCCGCGCCGTCCATTTCGAGCGATTCGACGCCCGATTCGCCTGTCACCGTCTCGATCGTGACTTCATACGGCACGCAAGTCGGATCCGTAACGGTGGGCGTGAGCACCACGTCGGGCTCAGTAGTATCGATCATCACGCGGTAGCTGTCGGACACGATGCTTTCCGTGCCCGCGCCGTTGACCGCCTTAAAGGCGTAGACGGCGTTGGTGTTTTCCTCCAAATGCAGGTCGGCGCCGTCGAACGCGTGCCAGTCTGTACCGTCGGAGTAATAATAGGTGATGCCGGAAAGGCTCTCTTCTTCTGTCGAGAAGCTGAAGTGCGCGCCGCCGGCGGTCCAGCGCCCGAAGGTGCCGTCGAATGCAACACGGATGACCGGCTGCTGG
>UQZS01000059.1 GCA_900545625.1 uncultured Oscillospiraceae bacterium
GGGCGCGTCGGGCGGGATTTGAATTCGGGGTGCGCCTGTGACGCAACGAACCACGGGTGGTCGCGCAGTTCTACCATTTCCACGATGTGCTTGTCCGGGGAGACGCCGCAGATATGCATCCCCGCGTGTTCCAGCATTTCCCGATAGTCATTGTTAACCTCGTAGCGGTGGCGATGCCGCTCGTGGATGAGCTGCTTTTGATACGCCGCATACGCTTTTGAGTTCTCGTCAAGCACGCACGGGTAAAGACCCAGCCGCATCGTCCCGCCGAGATTCGTCACATCGTGCTGGTCGGGCATGAGATAGATCACAGGGTTTTTCGTATCGGGATCGATCTCTGTTGTGTTGGCATCCGAAAGCCCTAAAACATTGCGGGCGAATTCGATTACGGCGATCTGCAGTCCTAAGCAGATGCCAAGGTAGGGGATCTTGTGCTCGCGCGCGTATTTCGCCGCACAGATCTTGCCGGGGATGCCGCGCGTACCGAAGCCCCCGGGCACCAAAATGCCGTCTGCCGCGCCGAGGATCTCGGCGGCGTTTTCGTCGGTGAGCGTTTCCGAATCGATCCATTCGATGTTGACATGCGCGTCATGATCCAGCCCGCCGTGCTTGAGTGCTTCGTTAACGCTCAAATACGAGTCATGCAGTTCCACATATTTGCCTACGAGCGCGATGTTCACCTCTTTCGACAGCGAGGCGTTTTTCTCCATCATGCGCAGCCAGTCGGTGTGATCCGGCTCCCGACAGCCCAGATGCAGCTGCTCGACCACGATGTCCGCGATGCCTTCCTTTTCCAGCGCGATGGGGATCTCATAAAGCGTGGGCATATCGCGGTTTTCAATGACGTTTTTGGAGGGGACGTTGCAAAACAGTGCGATCTTGTCTTTAATGTCCTGCCCGATGGGGTGCTCGGTGCGCAGAACGATGATGTCGGGACGGATGCCGATGCCGAGAAGCTCCTTGACCGAGTGCTGCGTCGGCTTGGTTTTGAGCTCCATGGAAGCGCCGAGATAAGGCACGAGCGTCACGTGCACAAACATGCAGTTGCCGGGGCGTTCCTGCGCGAATTGGCGGATCGCCTCCAAAAACGGCTGGCTTTCAATGTCGCCGACTGTGCCGCCGATCTCCACGAGCACGATGTCGGTGTTCTCGGTTTCGTTGAGCGCAATGCGGCGCTTGATCTCGTTGGTGATATGCGGGATGATCTGGATGGTCTGCCCGCCGTACACGCCTTTTCGCTCGTTGGAAAGCACATTGTAGTACACACTGCCCGAGGTGCAGGAGCTGTTTTTGGTCAGGTTGATGTCAATGAACCGTTCGTAGTGCCCGAGGTCCAGGTCGGTCTCCGCGCCGTCATCGGTCACGAACACCTCGCCGTGCTGCTTGGGGTTCATTGTGCCGGGATCGATGTTCAGGTACGGGTCGAGCTTCATAACCGCGACTGTAAGCCCGCGATCCTTTAAAAGCCTGCCTAACGATGCAGCTGTGATGCCCTTGCCAAGGCCGGAAACGACGCCGCCCGTCACGAAAATGTATTTTGCTGCCATAAACAGATCCCCTTTGTAAAACGGGCATAATGCACCGTTTTATTTGTAGTATAACGCCTTGGTCTGCCGCATCGGCTCGCTGGTCACCTGCAGCCCCAGCTTTGCGCAGGTGTTCCGGTCCGCATCCGACAAAATGACCGTGGTGTGCATATCGCAGCCCCGCAGTTCCTCCAGCGCCTGCATGGCACGCTCGGCGGTCGGGTTCGTTGCTGCCGAAATAGAGAGCGCAAGCAGCACCTCGTCGGTGTGCAGACGCGGGTTCTTGCTGCCGAGGTGATTGACTTTTAAATCTTGAATCGGGCCGATGACAACGGGCGAGATTAAATCGATCTCCGCATTGATGCCCGCCAGCGCCTTGAGTGCATTTAACAGCATGGCGCTCGCCGCTCCCAAAAGCGAGCTGGTTTTGCCCGTGACGATCCGGCCGTCAGGCAGTTCCAGCGCGGCGGCAGGTTCGCCTGTTTTTTCGGCAAGATCCAGCGCGGGCTGCACGCAGCGGCGGTAAGTCGGCGTGATCCCAAGCTGCTTGAGCAGAAGCTCCAAAGAAAGGATCTCCTGCCCCACATTTTCGCCTTTTTTCGCGGCGACCAGTGCCTTATAATAGCGGCGGATGACCTCTTGTCTGGAGGCCTCGCATACCGCGTCGTCGTCCATGATACAGAAACCAGCCATGTTGACGCCCATATCGGTGGGGGACTTATACGGCGACGTGCCGAAAATGCGCTCAAAAATGGTGTTGAGCACGGGGAAGATCTCAATGTCGCGGTTGTAGTTGACGGTCGTTTTGCCGTAGGCTTCCAAATGGAACGGGTCGATCATATTGACGTCGTTGAGGTCGGTCGTCGCCGCCTCATAGGCGAGGTTCACAGGGTGCTTTAAGGGCAGGTTCCAAACGGGGAAGGTCTCAAATTTCGCGTAGCCCGCCTGCACGCCGCGCTTGTGCTCATGATACAACTGCGACAGGCAGACCGCCATTTTGCCGCTGCCCGGCCCCGGCGCGGTCACAACCACCAGCGAGCGGGTCGTCTCTATGTAATCGTTTTTGCCGAAGCCCTCGTCGCTGACGATCAGCGGGATGTTCGCGGGGTACCCCTCAATGGGATAGTGGCGGAACACATGTACGCCTAACTTCTGAAGCCGCTCTTCAAACGCGGCGGCTGAACTTTGTGCAGCATACTGTGTCATGACCACGCCGCACACCGAAAGCCCGAGCGAAGCGTACACATCCATAAGCCGCAGAATGTCCTGCTCGTAAGTGATGCCGATATCGCCGCGCACCTTGCTTTTTTCAATGTCATTTGCATTGATGGCGATGATGATCTCCACATCCTCGCGCAGCTCCAACAGCATTTTCAGCTTGCTGTCCGGCAGAAAGCCCGGCAACACGCGCGAAGCGTGGTAATCGTCGAACAGCTTGCCGCCGAATTCGAGATACAGCTTGCCGCCGAACGATGCGATGCGCTCGCGGATGTGCGCCGACTGCATTTTCAGATACTTGTCGTTGTCAAACCCGATTTTCACGTCATTTCTCCTGCACAGCTCAAAATTCCCTTTAAAAACAGAAAAACACACTTCGCGGTTACACCCTCGAAGTGTGACACTATTTATTATATAGTACGCCGTATAAAAAATCAAGGGGTCGCAGGGCAAAATTTGGGCGCGAACGGCAAATTTCGACGAGGAACGGCAAGACAGCAAAATTCGTTTTTCTGCATAAAAATTCACGCTTGCCAAACGAAAAAAGGTTGTATTTTGTCTTGGAATATGCTATATTGAACCATGTAAGGTTGGGCACGGTGCCGACGGGCCGCCGTGCCCTTTTTGCAGGAAAAATTAAATATCAAAGGGGGAGATCCGATGGATTTCAAATCAGACGGCTTTATGTATGCGCTGGGCTTCCTGGTCGTGGCGTTCGTTGTGGCGCAGTCGGTGTTTTTTCTGGTGCGTGCGTGGAAACGGGCGAAGGCGCTCGGGATCGACACCGCGTCACTCAAGAAAACCGTTTCCTCAAGCGCCCTGTTCACCGTGGCGCCTGCGCTCGCGATTCTCGCGACGGTGCTCACGCTTTCCGGTGCGCTGGGGCTTGTGCTGCCTTGGATCCGCCTGACGGTTATCGGCGCGATCACCTACGAGGTGCCTGCCGCCGAGGCCGCTATTGACGCCTTCGGCAGTGCGGCGGGGCTTTCGCAGGAGGTTACGGATCCTGAAATGTTTTCGGCGGTCGCGTGGGTCATGACGCTCGGCAGTATCATGCCGCTGATCTTGGTGCCGTTCCTGCTCAAAAAGATCCAAAAGGGTATGAGCAAAGCGGTCGCCAAAAACGGAAAATGGGCGGATGTGATGTCCGCCGCGGCATTTATCGGGCTGATCGCCGCATTCATCGGCAGGGCGATCGCAGGCAAGGGGGAAGAATCCATCATCGGCGACGGCGCGGGCGTCATGTCCCTTTGCGCGCTGGTCTCCTCCATGATTTTTATGCTCATCCTCCAATCGATCGCCAACCGCTTTAACATCAAGTGGCTGCAGCCGTTTGCCATGCCGTTTTCCATGCTGCTTGCCATGGGCGTCGTCATGATCCTGTCACAGGTTCTGCCGCCGGATATTGCGCTGTTCGAGTGGCGCGGGTAAAGGAGGAGAGAGACGATGAAAGAAAGAACCTATGAAAGCGGCGTGCATTTTTACGGCATCCTTTGGGATATCGCGGCGCTGCTGTTGTTTTTGATGCTCCCTGTTGCCATCTGTCTGCACCTCGGCGTCTGGCCCGAGGCGCGCTATGTGTTTGAGGGACTTCTGCCCGTCGCGCTGCTGTTTTATCCGACCTCCGTTATAGAGGTGTTCACTTATACGCCCCTGCTCGGCGCAGGCGGTACCTATCTGAGCTTCGTCACGGGCAATATCACCAATCTCAAGCTGCCCTGCGGCTTAAACGCCATGGAAAACGCGGGGGTGCGCGCCAACAGCGAAGAGGGTGAAGTGATTTCAACGATCGCCATCGCCACCTCGTCTATCGTGACCACGCTCATCATCGCCGTCGGTGTCGTCGCGTTCAGCCCGGTGCTCCCGTATCTTACGGATGACAGTTCCGTGTTCGCACCGGCATTCGATCAGGTCGTGCCCGCGTTGTTCGGGGCGCTTGGCATCAGCTACTTTATGAAGCACTGGAAGCTCGCCTTTGTACCGATCGCCGCGATCGTGATCCTGCTGTTGTTCAACGGCACGCTCGCGACCGGCGTGCTTATCCCCGTCGGCGTCGTAGTCTCCATGCTCTCAGCGCATTTGATGTACAAAAAAGGCTGGGTCGGACAATAAAATTGCCGAAAATAAAAAGGAACCGCGGGCTGTCTTATGCAGCCCGCGGTTTTCTGCTTTTTAGAACAAGCGCTGTGGATTTACTGCTTCGCGCCGTTGTCGAACATTTCCAGCGCCTTGACACTTGCGGCAAAGCAGCCTGCAAGCCCTTCGAGGTTCATGTTGTCATATGTATCGCGGCGTGTGTGGTAATAATCCTCTAACTTGTGGTTAAGGCCCGTGATGCCCGTTGCGCGCATACCCGCCTGTGCGAACGCTGCGGAGTCCGTCGCACCGCCAAGCGGCGGCACCCAGCCCTTCTTGCAGGGGATATTCAGCGCGGCGGCAGCTTCCATGAACAGGTCGGAAACGTCCTTATCCGCCTTGACTGCACCGTTTAAGTCGCGGTAGTTGGTCATCAGGTATTTCGGATCGTGAATGGTATCATAGGAGATAATAAAGGTCGGCACGTCGTCAAATTCGCCCTTGTGCTGCTCGCACCACGCCTTTGCACCGCGCAGCCCCGCTTCCTCGGAGCCTGTGAGGATCACGCCGACCTCGGTATTTTCAAATTCGATGCCGGCCTCTTCCAGCTGTTTGAGAATGGCAATGCCCATATAGCAGCCCGAAAGGTTGTCGTTCGCGCCGTCCACGATGCGGTGCGCGTTGCGGATCCAATAAAGGCCGATCAAAAACGGTACGAACAAGAGGCCCCAAAGTCCGGCAATGCAAAGCGGGGAGTCGGTGGAAAGCACGTTTACGCCGAAACCGTTCTGCACAATGGCGATGATCGAAAGCACCATATAATACATCGCGCCCGCGCCGCAGAGGATCGCATGTCCCTCAAAACCGACGCCGCCGAGCTTGTAGTTGACCGGCCATTCCCAGGCCGCATCAGGGTGTCCGTTGAAGAAAATGCGGCGTTTGACCTCGCCTGTGCATTTTTTGACGGCGGTCACGTTGTGTCCCGTTTTTTCGGGGAAGCAGCGGTCGATCAGCTTTTTATAAAGCCCGAACTGCATGAATACCACAAACAGCCCCGCAAGGATCAGCAGAATTGAAAGGATGGGCAGCACAAAAAACAGCGGAATGGCTAAAAGCACAAAGGTGATCGTGAAATACACCCAGCCGAAGAACGAACCGGGATTTTCTTTGAAGGATTCCACATCCGCCCGCTCGCAGCCGCACTGCTCTTTAAGTACCTTTGCCATATAGTCGCACGCCTGCTTTTCCCCCACGGAACCGGGCGCACGCTTTTCAAAGGTTTTGCAGATATAGGTGATTTCATCCACCATATACTGCGCGGCTTCGTCTTTTTTGCTGATGATTTTTTTCAGATCCATACCGAGTCCCCCTTGGAAGAAAATAGGATATATAGACTTTAGCATATTGAAACAGCTAAAAAATGAACAAATGCTTAATGAAATATGAATAAATCATGAACAGTTAAAATTATTCAACACACAGCCATGTAGTGCCGACCAAATCGAAAAGTAAAGGCGGAAAGCCTTACACGCGAACCGCTCAACTTCGAAAAGTCCGAACAGCGGCACCCGGCGCGCCCACGTCAAAAAACCGACCAAACCAAAGAAAACAAAACAGAATTCCCCGTACAAGGCTCCGAAATGCACCTTTGCACGGGGAAAAGTTCAATGATCGAAAAGCAAATCAGCTTTACACCTGCGTGCTGTCGCTCTCCGCCGGTTTTTTCTTGCGGTGGATAATAAAGCGGTTGCACGGATACGTCCAGATCGTCGGAATGAGCATGCAAACGACCTTGATGACCATATCCCACAAATTTCCGGTCAGGTCATGCGCTTGTGCAAAGGTCGTAATGGCGGACCCGATCCAGCCGTTTGCAAAGATCGTAAAGATCACCATGATCAAATACAAGATCATGCTTACTGTGGGGTTGGCGTCTGCTTTAAAGGTGATCTTGCGGTTGAGCACAAACGCAATGCCGTAGCCCACGGCGGTGGAAATGAGATAGGTGTACAAATATCCCTGCGAAGTGATGCCGATCATATTCAGCGTCGGGTTGGTGATCGCTTCGGCTGTCAACGAGGCGAATACATAATTGAGCAGCAGCATGTGTACAATCAGTTCCACGACCGACGACCCGCCGCTTGCAAATGCAAACTTAATAAATTTCCACAGTTCTGCGTGTTTTTCAGTGAAGCGTGCGAATGCACCCTGTTTTTTTCCCTGTGCCATAGGTACCTCCCGGGATCAAAGAAAATGAACGAGTAAAAGAATCAGGATCACAACTGCAGCGACCGCGCCTAAACCCTTTAAAATCATGGGTATGGCGGCGTCCACTGTGGCGGGAGCTTTGCTGGTCAGATAGTCAAACACGGGACGCGCGACCTTTGTGCCGACCAATTCGTCATAGGTGCGCGTGTAGGTCTTGTAGCTGTGCGGGTCGTTTTCGTTAAGCACGATACAGCGCACGCCGCGCTTCGTGCGGTTGCCGTAGGCATTGAAGCCCGCGGACTGCGTAAAGCCGAGGTCGATATTTTGATACCGGCCGACGAAGCTGTTTTTGTGGTCGTGCCCGACGAATACGGCGAGTACGTCCCCGCACTCTGCGAGCGCGTCGAATTCACCGTTGTTTTTATCGGGGATCGAGGGCGGCTCCAGCAGCACATCATTTTGGCCGCAGGTCTCGCCGAGTTTGTAAAACTCGTGCTTGTGCGTGCGGAACGCCTGGATCGCGCCCTTTTCACTTTTTTTGACGCGCCGCAGTACATGGTAGTATTCCGGCAGCGGGATATGCTGGAATACGATGGAGGGCACATAATCGCCGCTTTGCGCTTTGAGGGCGTCGCGCGTTTTGCGGTACCACGCGATGATCTTCGGATCAAACGCCTCGTAACCGCCGCCCTTGGCATCCGTGCCGCTGTCGAACAGATACAGGTTGAACACAGGTTTTCCCGACCCGTCCGAACGCTCGATCGGGATATTGTATGTCCCGCCGCCGTCCACGCCATCTGCCTGTTCGCCGACGCAGGCGGGGTATTTTTTGTAGATGTGATAAAACTGGTCGTGGTTGGAAATGCCGACCTGCCTGTCGTGGTTGCCGAAGGTGACGGCAAAGGGGATGTTGCGGCTGGTAACGGGCTTTAACAGCTTATCAATGGTTTCAGAAACCGCAGCTTCCAGCGCCGCGCCCTTTCCCTTATACGTCACGCCGTAGCCTTTGATCTGGTCGCCCGTGTAGACCACAAGGTCGGGCTGTTCCGCTGCTACGGCAGCTTCCAGAAGTGCGAGCGTGTCGGGCGAAACGGCAGGGATCTCCTGCATGTCGGTGATCTGCATGATCTTAAACGTACCGTCGGAACGAAAACGCATAAATTTCCTCCAGCCGACCGCGTAAAACGGCGGTCGCTTCCGTTTACAAAAAACGGCGCGAAGCAAACCGCCCGCGCCATTGCTGACATATGTATTTTATCAAATCAGCCGGGCGATGTCAACGCCGGGATGGCAGATCGGCAAAAATCGCACAAACCGGACAAAAGTAAGGCGAATTCTACCCGATTAAAGAGGACGGATTTATTTCTTCCCCGCCCCGTCTTATCGGTATGTTAGCACATTTCAGCGGCTTTTTATGTTTGCTGCGCCCGGCGGAATAATCGGAAAAAGAACGGAAATAATGGTAAAAAAGCGAGTACATGCAGAAAGTGACGGTGCAAATTATGTTCCCGAATATTCGATTGGTTCAAAACCGAGACGGGTCTTACGACCTTTTGCTTGATTACCGCGGCGGCGCGGAATTTGCCAGGGAGCCCGGTGCCGTTCCGGGTCCTAAAAAATTGGCGGCGACTTTGCGCGGCTATGCTAAAAATGTCAAGATCAAAAGCGTCAAGATCCTGGTTTCCGGCGTTCTGGTCGCCACCTTTGCCTTTTCCTCATTCCTGACGGCGCTCGCGGCGGGCGACCGCTACTCCATGGGTTATCTGTATACGGGCACGGATCTCCAGCAGATCGAATACGTCAATCAGACGGGCGATGCGCTGGATGTTGTTTCGCCGAGCTATTTTGACCTGCGCGAAGACGGCAGTCTCAAGCTCAATTATTTGAGCCCTTTCTTTGTCAAGACCATGCACGAAAAAGGGATCAAGGTCGTGCCGTTTTTAAGCAACCACTGGAACCGTACCGCAGGCGTCAACGCTTTGCAGGATGTCGAGTCGCTTTCCACGCAGATCGCGGAGTATGTGGAGGAATATGACCTCGACGGCGTGAATGTGGATATTGAGAACGTCACGCACCTCCAGCGCGACCAATACACGGAACTTGTGCGCCTGCTGCGCGAAAAGATCCCGCAGTATAAGGAGATCTCCGTGGCGGTCGCCGCGAACCCCTACGACTGGCAGACCGGTTGGCACGGGTCTTATGACTACGAAGCGCTCGCGCAATACGCCGACCACCTGTTGATCATGGCGTATGATGAGCACTTTGAGGGCGGCGAAGCGGGACCTGTGGCAAGCATTGACTTTGTTGAAAACTCCATTCTGTACGCGCTCGAGCGTGTCCCCGCCGACAAGATCGTGGTGGGCATCCCGTTTTTCGGGCGGGTTTGGAGTCTGGACAACGACCGCATCGTAGGCAAGGGCACAAGCAGCAAGACGATCCAAAGGATTTTGGAAAACTGCGAATCTACGATCATCTACGATGAAGCAACGCAGTCTGTCCGCGCGGAATTCACGGTTACAGAGGAAAGCGGCGAGTTTGTCGTCGGCGGCGACTTTGTGCTGTCGCCCGGCAGATATGTCGTTTGGTATGAAAATGACGAATCCTATCAGGAAAAACTCAGCCTGATTGAAAAATACGACTTAAAAGGTGCGGGCGTCTGGGCGCTCGGGCAGGAGGATCCTTCGGTCTGGGAAAGCTATGAGGATTGGATCAACGGCGAAAATGCGGCGGAGGATACCACGCCCGTACCGCCGTTCGATCCCGATTTGCCCGTGGAGGATGTGACAAATCCCCCCGCCGCAGAGGAGAACCCCACCAC
>UQZS01000060.1 GCA_900545625.1 uncultured Oscillospiraceae bacterium
CGGCGGCAGACCCGGCGCCCGCCCGAAAAACACGGGGAAAACGCTGCGGCGGCTGTTCGGCTATATCTCCAAACGCAAATGGCTTTTGGTGCTCGTGCTCCTTCTGGTGCTCGCCAGCACCCTCGGCATGGTCG
Source organism: uncultured Oscillospiraceae bacterium (assembly GCA_900545625.1). Lineage (GTDB taxonomy): Bacteria > Bacillota > Clostridia > Oscillospirales > Acutalibacteraceae > Fimenecus. The sequence goes on from UQZS01000060.1 coordinate 135, forward strand.
CGGCGGCGTATTTTATCCGTGTGCTCACGGACGATTATTTGCTGCCGCTCATCGCGGCGGGGCCCGAAAACGCGGACTTCGGCCCGCTTGTGCGGATGCTTGCGCGCATGGCGATCCTGTTCATTGCAAGCTCCCTCGCGTCGTTCGGTTACGCGCGCATCATGCTCACGCTTTCGCAGTCCACGGTCAACATCTTGCGGCGCGACCTGTTCGACGCGATGCAGGATCTGCCGATCGCGTATTTTGACAAGCACACGCACGGCGAGCTCATGAGCCGCTACACCAACGATGTGGATACCGTCCGAAATTTTCTGAGCATGGGCTTTGTGCAAACCATTTCGTCTCTCGTGTCGGTCGTTGCAACGTTCGGCATGATGCTGTTTTTAAGCCTGCGGCTGACGGCGATCATGCTCGTGTTCATCGCGATCATGCTGCTCATCATCCGCGCCATGGGAAGTAAGAGCGGCAAGTATTTCCGCGCGCAGCAAAAGGCGCTGGGTGCGGCGAACGGCTTTATCGAGGAGACCATTGAGGGGCAGAAGGTCGTCAAAATATTCAACCATGAGGAAAAGGTGCTCGCCGAATTCAGCGAGCTCAACGACGGGCTCCAGCACGCGGCGACGTCTGCGAACACGTATGCGAGCGCCCTGATGCCCATCATGGGCAACTTCTCGCACATCGTCTACGCAGTCATTGCGGCGGCCGGCGGCGCGTTTGTGATCGGCGGAACGCTTTCGGTCGGTACGGCGCTGTCGTTTTTGCAGTATACGCGCTCGTTCACGCAGCCGCTGACGAATCTCTCGCAGCAGTTCAACAACATCCTGTCCGCCCTTGCCGGCGCGGAACGCATTTTCGAGGTGCTCGATGAAAAACCCGAAGCGGACGACGGCTATGTGCGGCTCGTCAACGCCGCATACGACAAAAGCGGGCAGCTTACGGAATGTGACGCGCACACCGGGCTTTGGGCGTGGAAGCATACCCACACGGCGGACGGCTCCGTGACCTATAAAAAATTAGAGGGCGACGTGGTGTTTGAGCATGTGTCCTTCAGCTACGACGGCAAAAAGACCGTGCTTGACGATGTTTCGCTGTATGCGAAGCCCGGGCAGAAGATCGCATTCGTCGGCTCAACGGGGGCGGGCAAGACCACCATCACGAACCTGCTCAACCGGTTTTATGAGATCCGGGAGGGGAAGATCCGTTACGACGGCATCAACATCCAAAAGATCAAAAAGGCGGACCTGCGCCGCTCGCTTGCGATGGTATTACAGGATACGCACCTGTTCACCGGCACCGTGGAGGACAATATCCGTTACGGGAATTTGGACGCCACGCACGAGCAGGTGGTGGCGGCGGCGAAGCTTGCCAACGCCGACGATTTCATCACGCGCCTGCCGCAGGGCTATGATACCGTGATCACGGGCGACGGGGCGAACCTGTCGCAGGGGCAGCGGCAGCTGCTCGCCATTGCGCGCGCCGCCGTAGCGGACCCGCCGGTGCTGGTGCTCGACGAAGCGACCAGCTCCATCGACACGCGCACCGAAAGCCTTGTGGAACAGGGCATGGACAAACTCATGCAGGGACGCACGACCTTTGTCATCGCGCACCGCCTTTCCACCGTGCGCAACGCGGACGCGATCATGGTGCTCGAACACGGCAGGATCATCGAGCGCGGCGACCATGAAAGCCTGCTTGCGCAAAAAGGCAGGTATTACCAGCTGTATACCGGGCAGTTTGAATTGACCTGAAAAAACGGGCTTCCGTTCCATTTGGAACAGAAGCCCGTTTTAGATGGTAGATGTTAGATGCTGGATATTAGATGTGGAGCGGAGGAGTTTGTGCGAAGCCGCGGCGGTGCGGAAAAAAGCCTGCACCGCATCTATTTTCTGACTGCTGACCACTGAAATCTAATCTCTGTCCGCAGCCGCAAAAACCCGCCAAATAAAAACCCCCCTTTCCCTGCGAGGGGAAGGGGGGTACAGCGTTTCGACTGTGCAAAACCTGCCTGCCGCATATCCGGCAGCTAAAATCTAATTCGGGGTATACAAATTCGCATACGGCCGCGAGGTGGTGGGTACGAGCTTTTGGAACGGGACTTTTAAAATTTCCGCCGCGTCCCCGCCGAAGCGCGCGCAGTATTCATGGACAAAGCGGTTCAAGTCCGTAAGATCCTTTTCATCGGGCGCAAGCACGGCAATGTGTTCGCTGAGATTCTCCTGCGGGACTTCGCCGCGCACGAAAATGCGGCCGCCGTGCATGCCCGTGGCGCAGTGCGCGCCGACGATCGGGTGCGTGTCCGCACGGTCGAGCCCCAAAACGACGAGCGTCCCGCCCGCCATATATTCGCCGAGGAACGCCCCGACCGTGCCGCCGATAACGATAACCGGCTGCATCTCGCGGAATTCCTTCATATGGATGCCTGCGCGCGAGCCGGCGCGCTTTTCGACATAGATCTCGCCGTCGCGCATGGCGTAGCCGAGCGTGTCGCCCACATGCCCGTGCACCGTGACGGAGCCGCCGCCCATGGTGTTGCCGACCGCCTCCTGCCCGTTGCCGAAGACCTCGATCGTGCCGCCGTTCAAGTACGCGCCCATGTCGTTGCCGGGCGTGCCGTGGACTTCCAGGCGTTTGCCGCGGTCGAGCCCCGCGCCGATGTAGCGCTGCCCGTTCACGTCTTCGATGCGCACTTCATTTTCCGTTTCCAGCGCCTCGCGCACTTCGGCGTTCAGCGTGCGGAAGCCGCGCTTGCCTGCCATAATGATCTTCATGCGCGCACACCTCCCGTCAGTTTTTCGGTGCGGATGTCCCGCGCATAGAGCATCAGCCCCGGTTCGTCCAAAAGATCTCCCGAAAGCGTGTTCAGCTCCACCCTGTTTTGAATCAGCGATGTGTAGATGCCTGCGCGCTCGGAGGCATTTAACAGCACGAAGCCGACCAGCCGGTTATCTTTGATAAGAAGCCGTTTGCCGGAATTTTCGCCTTCGCGTGAAAGCACGGTCGCGCCCTCGGCGCGGATGAGCCCGCAGGTACAGATGCGAAGCCCGAAAAAGTCGATCGCGTTGACCGCGAAGCTGCCCGTGTCCTTATGCTCGACGCCTGCCATGTTGTATGCGGCGGTCTCGCCCTCGCGCACGGCGTTGGGCCACAGGGCGATGATCTTTTCCTGCCCGTCCAAAATGTCGTAGCTTCGCACACAGTCGCCCGCGGCGAAAATGCCGGGGACGGTCGTCTCCATGGTGTCGTGGTTCACGGTGATGCCGCGGTTCACGTCTGCGCCCGCGCTTTCTGCGAGCGCCGTGTTCGGGCGCACGCCCACGGCGAGCACCAACAGGTCGCAAGGCAGCGTCTTGCCGCTTTTAAGCATTACGGAGGTGATCTTGTCTTCCCCCTCGGCGCGCACCACCGTGTCGCCGAGCAGCGTTTCCACACCGTTTGCATTCAGGTGGGCACGCACCGTCTTTGCCGCTTCGTCATCCAAAATGGACGGCAGCACCTTGTCGGCAAGCTCCACGACCGTCACGCTTTCGACGAGCGGCCGCAGCCCCTCGGCGGCTTTTAAGCCGATCAGTCCCGCGCCGATGATGACCGCGTGCATGTTCGGTTTCGCATAGGCTTTGAGCCGTTCGGACTCGCGCATGGTCAGGAAGGTGAACACATTGTCCTGCGCGCCGACGTTTTCCATCGGCGGCACAAAAGGCACGGAGCCCGTCGCGAGCAGGAGCTTATCGAATTTGTATGTTTCGCCGCCCTCGGTCGTAAGTGCACCCGCCTGCACGGCGGCGACGCGGGTGTTTGTGCGCACCGTAATGCGGTTCTTCTCGTAAAAGTCCGACGGCTGCAAATAAATTCGGTCGGCGCCGACCTTATCTTTTAAGTAGTAAGAAATGATGGGCCGGGAATACGGAAGATACGCTTCCTCCGTAAACAGGGTGATCTCGCAGCCGGGGTCCAGCGCGCGCAGGGTCTTGGCGCAGGAAAGCCCCGCCGCCGAAGCGCCGGCGATGGCATACCGTTTCATTCCGTATCACCTCCGACTTCTACATAGACAAGCGCCCGGTTCGGGCAGTTTTTCACGCACGCGGGCTCGCCCGTCTCTTGGCACAGGTCGCATTTTACGGCAGTGCGCCCCGCCTTGATGCACCCCACGGGGCAGACCGCAAGGCAGGTCATGCACCCGATGCAGCGCGACTCGTCGCAAAAGACGATGCCCGTTTCGGGATCCTTCTGCATCGCGCCCGTGATACAGGCGTTCACACAGGCGGGGTCATCACAGTGGCGGCAGTTGACCGCGACAGAATCGTGTGTGTCGCCCTCCACGGTGATGCGGGAAACGGGAACGGGATCTTCGCGAAGATGCGCGCGCACCACGTTTTTGGATTTGGAATGCGCGGTGCGGCAAAACACCTCGCACAGCTTGCAGTCGAGACAAAGGGCTTCTCTGGCGATCACTTTTTTCATGGTCTGTTCCCTCCCTTATTCTCCGGCGTGGGCAATGCCGAGGATCGAAAGCTCGCGGTCGGTAAGCCCGATGCCGCGCAGCATCAAACGGTTGCCGCGCAGGGAATCGATGGAGTTAAGGCCCATGCCGCCGAGCATCTCCTTGATTTCGTGGTTCCATGCGTTGATCAGGTTCACCACGCGCTCGTGCATGATCTCGGGGTTCAGGCGCTTGACGAGATCGGGCCGCTGGGTCGCGATGCCCCAGTTGCACTTGCCCGTGTGGCACTGCTGGCACATGTGGCAGCCCATGGCAATAAGCGGGGCGGAGGCGACATATACCGCGTCCGCGCCCAGTGCGATGGCTTTGACGATGTCCGCCGAATTGCGGAACGAACCCGCCGCCACAAGCGAGACCGTGCCGCGGATGCTCTCGTCGCGCAACCTCTGGTCTGCCGCCGCGAGCGCAAGCTCGATGGGCAGACCCACGTTGTCGCGGATGCGCGTAGGCGCCGCACCCGTGCCGCCGCGGAAGCCGTCCATCACCACTATGTCCGCGCCCGCGCGCGCCACGCCGGAGACGATGGCGGCGCAGTTGTGCACCGCCGCGATCTTGACTGCCACGGGCTTTTTATACTGCGTCGCTTCCTTGAGCGACCAGATGAGCTGGCGCAGATCCTCGATGGAGTAAATATCATGGTGCGGCGCGGGGGAAATGGCGTCCGACCCTTCGGGGATCATGCGCGCGTTGCTGACCTCGACCGTCACTTTTTCGCCGGGCAGGTGCCCGCCGATGCCGGGCTTCGCGCCCTGACCGATCTTGATCTCGATAAAGCGGGAATTCTCCAGATAATCCTTGTATACACCGAAGCGGCCCGACGCGACTTGCACGACGGCGCAGTCGCTGTATTCCCGCAGCCCCGGATGCATGCCGCCCTCACCGGTGTTGAACAGCGTCCCGAGCTTGCGCGCCGCCATTGCGAGCGACTTCTGTGCGTTAAAGGAGATCGAGCCAAAGGACATGGCGGAAAATAGAATGGGCGTTTCCAGCTTGATCTGCGGCTCGAGCTTGGTTTTGAGCTTCCCGTCTTTATGGAATTCCAGCTTTTTCGGCTTTCTTCCGAGATACGTGCGGATCTCCATGGGCTCTCGAAGCGGGTCAATGGAGGGGTTCGTCACTTGGCTTGCATTCAACAGGATGTGATCCCAATAGATCGGGTACGGCTTGTTGTTGGACATCCCCGAAAGCAGCACGCCGCCGGTTTCGGCCTGCTTGAGGATCTCCTGCTGGACGACGGGTGTCCAGTTGTGGTGCGTTTTGTACGCCATGTCGAAGGCTTTGATCTTAATGGCGTGTGTCGGGCAGATGGTCGCGCAGCGGTGGCAGGCAACGCATTTGCGCTCGTCGGCGAGCACGGTCTTGCCGTCCTCGTCGAAATAGTGCACCTCATACGAGCATTGCCGCACGCACGCGCCGCACGAAATGCAGCGCGACGGGTTGCGCTCGACTTCAAATTCGGGAACCATGTAGTCCATCATTCCGCCACCTCCGCAAACGGGATGAAGACGGGCGTGCCGCCGTCCACCGCCGCAATGGATTCGGGGTCGGGGCAGATCACGCGAATTGCGGACTCCTCCGACGCAAAATAGGTTTTGCTGCCCTTTGTCGCTTGGATGAGCGAGCGCAGCTTCAGCCGGTCGTTGAGCGCAAGGATGCCCTGCTTAAAGCCGACTAAGATCGAGAAAGGCCCGTTGATGAGCGCCCCGGAGTAGACCGCCCGCAGCGCGGTGCAGATCTCGCGTTCCTCGTCGGGCATGCGGTCGATCACATCCCACTCGGGCGCGGCGAGCACCTTTGCCGCCGTTTCCAGCGTCAGCCCCTGCCGGCGCACCAGCAGGTCAAACAGGTAAGTAATGACCTCGGTGTCGGTCTGCAAATTGCATTTGTAGCCGAACTGCTCAACGTAGCGGCGGTTCGCGTCGTAGCTCGAAATTTCGCCGTTGTGGACGATCGACCAGTCAAGCAGTGTGAACGGGTGCGCGCCGCCCCACCAGCCGGGGGTGTTCGTCGGAAAGCGCCCGTGTGCGGTCCAGGTGTGCGCCTTGTATTCATCGAGCATGTAATATTCGCCGACATCCTCGGGGTAACCGACCGCCTTGAACGCGCCCATGTTCTTGCCGCTCGAAAAGACGAACGCGCCCGGTATCGTGTTATTGATGCGGATGACGCACCGCGCGGTGTATTCGTCCGCGTCGTAGTCGTTCTTGCGCATCTTGCTTTGCGGCACCATGCCGAAATAGCGCCAAATGAGCGGCGCATGGCGAATGGATCTGACCTTGCGCGTCGGGATCTGCTCAAACGTCTCGATGTCGAAGTGCCGGAAGAGGAATTCCTCGGTACGTACGCGCGCATCGTTGTCATCGTAGAAGATATGGAACGCATAATACTCCTTGTGCTCGGGGTAGATGCCGTAGGCGGCAAAGCCCCCGCCCAAGCCGTTGGAGCGGTCGTGCATGAGCGCGATGCTCTCAATGATGTCCGCCCCCGAAAAGCGCGCGCCGCCGCGGTCGATGATCGCCGAAATGGCGCACCCGGAGGGGATGCGTACTTCGCCTTCGCGTTTTAACATGTTACCTCACACCCTGTGCTGTGGATTTTCGGGACGGGAAGCCCTGCGCGGAACCGACCGCCGCAAGCAACGTGCCCGCGCCGTGCTGTCGTGCACGTATCCTGCACGCCGCCCCGGACAAATTGCAGGATTTACGAAGAAATCTTGCAATTTTTAAAAAATATGTTCCTTATTCTATAGGAAAACCATTATTTTTGCAAGTTGTTTTGTAAGATTTATGCAAACACAACATAAAAACGGAAATGTGCAGCAGGTTGCGCGCTCTAAATCAGTATTTTCTATGCAAAATGCTGAACCCAAATGGCAAAATGCAGAAAAACCTCCGCCGCATCCGGCAAAGCAGACAAAGAAAAGCCGCCGCAAACCGGCAGACGGCCGCAACGGCGGTATACTATTATATATACTATAGGAGGAGACAGGGGACGGGGAGGTTTGTACAAAGTCAAAAATCCGCACGCTCTGTAGGACGGCGCTTGCTCCCGCCGAACTACTGTGCGAACCGCAAAACCCGTAGGGACGGCCCTTGCGGCTGACCGCTTTCAGAATTCAGAGGTCAGAGGGCAGAGGTCAGAAGTCGTGCAGGCGCATTCGGTTGAAACCGTGTGCTTGCGGAGCCTTTCGGCTGCGAAAACAATTCAAATTCTGCTGAAGTCTGTAGGGCGGGGGCTTGCTCCCGCCGTGTGTTCGGATTCCGTCTCGGTGTGAGCAAATGCTAAGAATCCCCGACCCCTTTTGTCTCTTTACGATATTTCCCCGAACCGGGTTTTCCCGTACACTCTGTGCGGCTGTCGGTTTTCTTTCCGCGCGCTCCGTGGCGGGAGCAAGCCCCCGCCCTACAAATGATGCACTTTTCCTTTCAGCGCAGCCGCGGCAATGTGTGAAACCTGCCCATCCCACATCTGATTTCTGTCTTCTAATGTCTGATGTCTGAGCCGCCCACCCACAACATCTTGCGGTCGAAAATTCACCGAAACCGATTCGCGGAAAAAAGTTTTGATTTTCGGCTTTTTTCACGAACTTTTTTGAAAAAACTTGTTGCATTTTCCAAATGGGTGTGATAGAATACCAAGGCACGCGTGGAAAAGGGCGAGCCATGCCCTTTTTTATGCGACCGATATGCGATGATGCGGTAGGTGGCTGCACTCGGATGCAGGGAATTACCGCGGAGTATGTCCGATTCCAAACCGGGCGACCCATACTGTCCGCTTTTGGGCGCGCGAAGGCGCGTTCGCAAAAGCGACTGTGCGCTTTTCTGCGCCGTCCGAAAAACCGAGGTTTTTCGGTTTTTTGTTCGGAAGGCTGTAAACACCCGGCAGGGTTGCAGAAAAGCATTTGCCCTAACTTTCAAGGAGGCAACAAAACATGGCTGCAACAAAAGGCAAGAAGATCCGTATCCGGCTCAAGGGCTACGACCACGACCTTGTGGACAGAGCTGCGGAAAGAATCGTCGAGACCGCCAAGCGCACCGGCGCACAGGTCTCCGGCCCCGTTCCGCTGCCCACCGAAAAGGAAGTCGTGACCATTCTGCGCGCCGTCCATAAGTATAAGGACAGCCGCGAGCAGTTTGAGCAGAGAACGCACAAAAGGCTCATCGACATTCTCAGACCTTCAAATAAGACCGTTGAAGCGCTGACGAACCTTGAGCTTCCCGCAGGCGTGGACATCGAAATCAAGCTCTGATTTCCAAGTGTGCGCCCAAAGGTCATGTTGGCGAGAGCCAACCAATAACCAAAGGAGGAAAAAACAATGCAAAAAGGTCTTATCGGTAAGAAAATCGGCATGACGCAGCTCTTTGACGAGAGCGGCAAGGTCATCCCCGTGACCGTCGTGGAGGCAGGTCCCTGCGTCGTCGTCCAGAAAAAGACGATGGAAAACGACGGTTATGAGGCTGTGCAGGTCGGCTTCGGCGACGTGAAAGTCACGCGCGTCAACAAGCCCCTCGCCGGTCACTTCAAGAAAGCGGACGTCGCCCCGAAAAAGGTGCTCAAGGAATTCCGCCTTGCAGACACCGCGAGCGTGAACGTCGGCGACATCCTCAAAGCAGATGTCTTCGCAGTCGGCGACCGTGTGGACGTTGTCGGCACCAGCAAGGGTAAAGGCACCGCCGGCGCGATCAAGCGCTGGAACTTCGGCCGCCTGAAGGAATCCCACGGTACCGGCCCCGTCGCGCGGCACGCAGGGTCTTTGGGCGCGTGCTCCGACCCCTCCCGCGTTTACAAGGGCAAGAAGCTTGCCGGTCACCTCGGCGCCGAGCGGGTCACCATCCAGAACCTCGACGTCGTTAAGGTGGACGCCGAAAACAACCTGATCGCCGTCAAAGGCGCCATCCCCGGCCCCAAGGGCGGGATCGTGGTGCTTGCCGATACGGTGAAAAAATAAGGAAGGAGTGTTCTAAATGACGAAACTTGCAGTACTCGACAAGGCCGGCAAAAAGGTTTCCGACCTCGAGCTCAACGAAAGCATTTTTGCGATCGAGCCCAACGAATCTGCCATGCACCTGATGGTTGTCAGCTACCTTGCCAACCAGCGCCAGGGCACGCAGTCAACCCGCACTCGTTCCGAGGTCTCCGGCGGCGGCAAGAAGCCGTGGCGCCAGAAGGGCACCGGCCGTGCCCGTCAG
>UQZS01000061.1 GCA_900545625.1 uncultured Oscillospiraceae bacterium
CATCGGGCGCGAAGGGCAAGCGTTTTGCACTGCCCAACAGTGAGATCATGATCCATCAGCCCAGCGGCGGCGCACAGGGGCAGGCGACGGAGATTGACATCGTCGCAAAGCACATCCTGCGTACGCGTGAAAAGCTGAACCGTATCCTTTCGGAAAACACGGGGAAGCCTATCGAGCAGATCGCGCGCGATACGGAGCGCGACAACTTCCTTTCCGCTGAAGAGGCGCTCGATTACGGCCTGGTCGATAAGATCTTCTACAAGCGATAACACAAAAGGGGAAGCACTATGGCTAGAGAAAACGACGGCAGAGAAAAAACTGTCCGTTGCTCGTTCTGCGGAAAATCGCAGGACGAGGTCGATAAACTGATTGCGGGTCCGGGCGTTTGCATCTGCGACGAGTGTATTGAGCTATGCATGGAGATCGTCGAGGAAGGCGACGCCGGGCGCAGAAAGCGCAAACAGGCAAGCAAGCCGAATAAGCCGCTTCCGAAACCGCAGGAGATCAAAGCACACCTTGACGAATATGTCATCGGGCAGGATGCTGCAAAAATTGCCTTAAGTGTTGCGGTTTACAACCACTACAAACGCATTTACTACGGCGACAGCTCGGATGTCGATATTCAAAAGAGTAATGTTATTTTGCTTGGGCCTACGGGCGTGGGCAAAACGATGCTCGCCCAAACGCTTGCCGATATTCTGGATGTTCCATTCGCGATCGCGGACGCGACCACGCTGACCGAGGCGGGTTATGTCGGCGAGGACGTTGAAAATATCCTGCTTCGCTTGATCCAGGCGGCAGACTTTGACGTGGAGCGTGCTGAAAAAGGGATCATTTATGTCGATGAAATCGACAAGATCGCCCGCAAGTCGGAAAACCCGTCTATCACCCGCGATGTCAGCGGCGAGGGCGTGCAGCAGGCGCTTCTGAAAATCTTGGAGGGCACCGTCTCCAACGTCCCGCCTCAGGGCGGTCGAAAGCACCCCCAGCAGGAGTTCATTCAAATCGATACGACCAACATCCTGTTTATCTGCGGCGGCGCTTTTGACGGGATCGATAAGATTATTGAAAAGCGCACGGGCAATAAGGTTTTGGGCTTCGGCAGTGAGCTTACCGAGTCACGCAAGGCGGACATGGCGCGCATTTATGCCCAGGTCATCCCGCAGGATCTTGTTAAATACGGTCTGATCCCGGAGCTTGTCGGGCGTTTGCCTGCCATTACGACGTTGGAGAATCTCGACCGCGATGCACTGATCCGCATTTTGACAGAACCGAAAAACGCTCTTGTCAAGCAGTATACCGAACTGTTCCGCATGGACGGCGTTACGCTGGAATTCCAGCCGGATGCACTCGCCGCGATCGCAGACCTGACCTTGGAAAAGAATACCGGCGCACGTGGACTGCGTGCTATTATGGAAAAGGTTTTGCAGCCTGCGATGTATGAGATCCCGTCGGATGAAAGCATCAATAAGGTCATTATCACGAAAGCCTGCGTCGAGAGCGGGGAAAAGCCTTTGGTTGAAACTTCCGTACCGGCAAAAGTACCCGCCAAAACGAGCGTTAAGCGTTCGCCGAAGGATGCAGTCTGATTTTACACACTTTGCGCCTGTATGCGTTTGTATACAGGCGCGCTTTTTTCGTTTTTGCATTGTAACTTTTTGGGAAATATGCTACAATATCCACAACCGTATTTATCATGCAATCGATTGTGCCGGAAATGTGAAAGGGGAGATCACTGTGTCAGCCAAAGCAAATCGGCTCGGCGGGCGAGTTTGGTTTAATATCATTCTGTTTGGACTTGTCGGGCAGCTTGCCTGGAGCGTGGAAAATATGTTTTTCAACACGTTCCTTTACAACTCGATTTATACCGGCGCCTCACAGGCGGCGGTCGATGGCTCTGTCGACGTGATGAGCGCGATCAGCTTAATGGTCGCATGCAGCGCAGCCACTGCGGTGATCACGACCTTCCTTGCCGGTACCTTGAGCGATAAAGTCGGCAAACGCAAAGTTTTCATTTGTGTCGGGTATTTGCTTTGGGGCGTTGTTACGGCATCGTTCGGCGCAATCTCGCGCGATCATACTGCGGCGCTGTTCGGGCTCACGGACGAAATTCAAATTTTAACCGTCACAGTCGCGTTGGTCGTTGTTATGGACTGTGTTATGACCTTAATGGGCTCTGTCGGCAATGATGCGGCGTTCAATGCCTGGGTCACGGATGTGACCAATACCAAGAACCGCGCGACTGTGGAAAGCGTGCTTGCACTTTTGCCGCTGTTTGCTACGGCGGTCGTTATGGGGCTTTCGGGCGCTGTCGGCGGTATCGGCTACGACGTGTTCTTTTACGCTTTGGGCGGCGCAGTTCTGTTATGCGGCGTAGTCGGTTTGTTTACGCTGCGTGACCGCCCGACTATGCAAAAAGCGGACGGCAACTATTTTGCCAATCTGATTTACGGATTCAAGCCGGCCGTTGTAAAGGAGAATAAGCGGTTGTATCTCGCGTTTACCGCTGCCTGCATTTCTTCAACGGCATTTCAAGTCTTTTTCCCGTACATTTTTATTTATCTCGGCAATGTGCTGAATTTCAGCTTGGACAGTGTGCTGGCGTCCCTTACGCCCGCGATCATGGTCGCGGCGGTTGTCGTGATTGCAGTCGTCGTAGCGCTGATCGTTTGCATGGGCAGGCTGATGGACCGCTTCGGCAAGGAAAAATTTGTTTGGATCTCTATTTTGCTGTATGCGGCAGGGCTTGTCGCAGCGGGCTTTGCCGAAACCTCTACGGCGTTTTTGATCTGCGCCGTGCCCGCGCTCGGCGGCTGGGCGCTTTTGTCCGTAGCAATGAACGCCTCTGTGCGGGATTATATGCCCGCCGACAAGGTTGGTGCGTTCCAGGGGATCCGCATGATTTTCTTTGTCCTGCTGCCGATGGTCATCGGTCCGTATATCGGGAATCTTGTGTGCCGTGTTTCGGAAGTGACCTACACCAATGAATACGGCGTAGTGACCTCCGCCCCCGGCAATGTGATGTTTTTCGCCGCAGCGGCAGTCGCTGTGTTAGTATTTGTACCGGTACTGTTTTTGCGGAAATACGGCGGTTTTTCCGTTGCTGATAAAGCCGCACCCTCCGAAGAAAACTAACGTGTTTCTTATGTTGGACGAAGCATCTGTGAGGTGAAGACATGCGCCGTAAGCCCAAGCTGCGTTTCACAAGCGAGCAAAAACTGAAAGCCAGACGAACCCGCGCGTTTATTTTGGCGTTTGCAGCGTTTGTGCTGGTGTTCGGGATCGCTTCCGTTTTGCTGTTCCTGCATTCGGTCGATTACGATTTGAACAATCTGATCTCGCCTGAGAAAACCACTGCCGCACCGACGGAGACAACGACCGGGGTGCTGGCGACCGCACGGGTGCAAAGTGCGGATGTGTTTTATGCCTGCGTGGATTCCGACGACAGCCTTGTGCTGCTTTCCGTAATATCTGCCGACGCAAATGCGGGGCGCATTTCCGTATACACGCTGTCACCCGCAAGCTCCGTCGCATACAACGGCGAAACGGCGACCTACTCGGCGATCTATCAAAAATACGGCTTGGCAGGCTTGCGCGAAAGCGTAGCAAGCGCGCTCGGTGTCACCTTGGAACGGTACGTCAAGCAGACCGAAGCACAGCTGCGGCAGGTGATTGGGGAAATCGGCGATATTACCGTGCATATCCCGGAGGCCATCGAATACCGCGGCGCGGATTACACGCTGTTTCTCGACGCGGGCGAGCAGAGCTTGACGGGCGACTTGTTTGCAAAATACCTGCGGTATTCCGCCGCCGAGCAGCAGGCGGACGCCGTCTGCGCGCTGGTGCAAAAATTGCTTTCTGCTTTTGACCCTGCTGATCCGTCCCCGTTGTTTAACAGCGTCTGTAATCAGTCGGATACTAACTTTTCCGTGCTGGACTGTACGCAGTCTGACGGATTGTTGTATACGTTCCTCGCACTGCAAGATGCCGTTTCGGTCGGTACACCGCCAACAGACGGGGAGGAGCCTGCATGAAAAGACGCGCTTTGGCGGCTCTTATAGTGCTTGCGCTCTGTGCAGGGATCGTGCTTGCAAATCTGGATACGCTGCGCATGATGCTTCCGACGCGCTTTTCCGACACGGAGCTTATCTATGCGCAGGACGGCGTGACACGCTATTATTATCACACGCTGTCCGAAGACGCGCAGATCGCCTATACGCTGATTTTGAACGCTGTGGAGGCGCATCCGGAGGAGATCGAGATCCCGCCGCTGGACGACGAGGCGTTCAGCGCGATGTTTCAAGCCCTGTCCTATGACAATCCGTCGCTTTTGTGTATGGAAAACGAAAGTCACATCGTGATGCGTGGCGCCAAAGCGTATTTTGTACCGCAGTATGTGACAGACGCCGAGACCTGCCGAGCCGAGACCGAAGCGCTGCTTTCCGAGGCGCGAGAAGTTGTGGCACAAACTTCCGGTTCGGCAAGCGATTATGACAAGGAACTGTTTTTCCACGACTATATCTGCCGGAATACAGAATATGTGACGGATGACGCCACGGTCGGCTATACGGCGTACGATGCGCTGCTTTCGGGCAGGGCAGTGTGCGAGGGGTACTCGCGTGCGCTGCAGCTGCTTTTGGATATGGTCGGCATACCGAATTATCTTGTGACCGGTGTCGGCGTGGATGACAGCGGCGACCGCGAGGGGCATATGTGGAACATTGTGACCATCGGCGGTGCGAATTACCATGTGGACGCCACTTGGGATGATCTGGACGCTGAGGAGATCCACCACTATGCCCACACCTATTTTAATGTGACCGACGCTTACATCAGCGTCAACCACGAAGAAATCGCGCCCGCCGAAAACAACTGCACATCTGTTGTGGCAAACTACTATGTGCAACACGGGATGGAGTTTTCTGCATATGACGACGCTTGCCTGCAAACCATGGCGCGCGCGGCAGCGCAAAGCATACAGGATGAAACATACACCATAGAAGCCCGGTTCACGAATCAACAGGCCTATTCGGAAGCGGTTGCGGATCTTGCGGAAAACCAGGCTGTTTATGAGGTTTTATATCTTGCCGACCGTCGTCTTGCGGGGCGGGTGGATGAAGTCGTGTATGTGCGCAGTGATGTGACCCGCACGCTGCAATTTGCTTTTGACGAATAAGGAGACGGATTTATGGATAAACCGAGCATTGAACGCGCGGTACGCGAAATTCTGCTTGCCATCGGTGAAGACCCTGACCGCGAAGGGCTCATGGAAACGCCGAAGCGCGTTGCCAATATGTATGAAGAGATTTTTGCGGGGCTGTCGGATGACCCGACGCGCCACTTAAAGATGTTCAACGAAGGTAAAAACGACGAAATGGTCGTGGTGCGTGATATCCCGCTGTATTCCATGTGTGAGCACCATCTGCTGCCGTTCATCGGTAAGGCGCACATCGCTTATATCCCGTCGGGCGGGCAGGTGATCGGGCTTTCCAAGCTCGCGCGTATCGTGGACAGCTTTGCCAAACGCCCGCAGCTTCAGGAACGCCTGACCGCACAGGTCGCGGATTTTTTAGAAGAGCATCTTGCACCGCAGGGTGTCGCGGTCGTGGTGGAGGCCGAGCACCTTTGCATGACCATGCGCGGTGCGCGTGCGGCAGGCGCGGTCACGCGCACCTCCGCTTTGCGCGGCAGTATGCGCAAGGATGCGCGCACCCGTGCGGAAGCCATGGCGTTGCTGCGGGGGGAATAAGCGCATGTCTTTTTTTTCTGGTCGGGGCTTTTCTTTCCCGCTTGGCACAAAAACCTATGTGATGGGCATCCTCAACGTCACCCCGGATTCTTTTTTTGACGGCGGCAAATGGAACGAGCCGCAAAGGGCAGCGGAACATGCACGCGAAATGGAAGCGGACGGCGCGGATCTGATCGACATCGGCGCACAGTCCACGCGCCCCGGGCACATGCCGCTTTCCGAAGCGCAGGAATTGGAGATCTTACGGCAGTTTCTGCCTGTCGTTCGCAGGGCGGTTTCTGTCCCTTTGAGCGTGGATACGTTTTTTCCTGCCACGGCGCGGTATGCGCTGGAAAACGGCGCAGCGATCGTCAACGATGTAAGCGGAAAGCTGTCTGCGGATATGGCGGCGGTCGTGCGCGAGCATGACGCGGGCTGGATTTTAATGCACACGGGCGGCGCGAACGCAGACGTATCTGCCGCATACCCAAACGGTGTGTGCGCGGATGTACGCGCCTTTTTTAAGGATGCTTCCGCGTTTATAAGAGAGCAGGGGATCGCCGCACAAAGTGTCTGTTTGGATCCCGGCTTCGGCTTTGGAAAAAGTCACGAGGATAATCTTGCGCTGCTGCGTGCGCTTGGATCTGTTAAGCCGGAAAAACATGCGCTGTTGACAGCGCTTTCCTGCAAGCGCATGATCGCAAATGAGGCAGGCAGTGAGGAAGTACAGCGCCTGTGCGGTACACTTGCCGCCGATACACTTGCCATTGCGGGCGGGACGGATCTTGTCCGAGTGCATCATGTGCGTGAAGCGCGCGCCGCCGCAGATATGGCGGATGCGCTTTTGCGCCGGGGAGGAATGCAAAATGGATAGCATACATATAAGCGGGCTGCGCCTGTACGCGTATCACGGTGTGAACCCGGAAGAAAAAGAGAACGGGCAGATGTTCCTGCTGGACATCATCTGCCGATTACCGTTATATGTGCCGTGCCAGACGGATCGCGTGGAGGATACCGTCAGCTACGCAAAGGTGCTGAAAACCGCGCGCGCGGCTTTTCTTTCCGATAAATTTGATTTATTAGAACGTGCGGCGCAGGTCGTTGCCGATGCGGTCTTGGGCGGCTTTCCCGCCGTAAAGGAAGTCACCGTCCGTGTGAAAAAGCCGTATGCGCCCATACAGGCGGATTTTGATTATACGGCGGTCGAGATCACGCGGGAGCGCACGGATAGCGAGCCTGTCGAGGTGCAGGCATGAAAGCGGTCGTGGGGCTCGGGACCAATCTCGGCGATCGGGTGCAAAATCTGCGCGATGCGCTGGCGTCCATCGACCGCGTGGTGCAAACGCGTGTCATCCGCTGTTCCCGCGTATATGAAAGCAAACCCTACGGCTATGCCAACCAGGGAGATTTCCTCAATATGGCGGCGGAGCTGGACACCGCTTTGCAGCCGGAAGCCCTGCTCGGCACGCTGTTAGGGATCGAAGCGGGGCTTGGACGCGTGCGGGAATTCAAAAACGGCCCGCGTGTGATCGATTTGGATCTGCTGGTCGCCGAAGGGTTTACCTCGGATACACCGTACCTGCGTTTGCCGCATCCCGAAATGTGCAATCGTTCCTTTGTATTGCTGCCGCTTGCGGATTTGTACCCTGCGGGGGATGCGCTCGGCTTCTCTTTTGCGGACGCGCTTTCCCGAATTTCTAAAGACGATATTCATCTGTTTGCGGAGTCCCTGTAGGCAAAAAACAGAGAAACAAATAAGAAAAGGACGGCTTAGGCCGTCCTTTTGCTGTCATCCAAAAATTGCGCCCCGCCAAAATCGGCGGGGCGTTTTTGTAA
This sequence comes from uncultured Oscillospiraceae bacterium, assembly GCA_900545625.1. Taxonomy (GTDB): domain Bacteria; phylum Bacillota; class Clostridia; order Oscillospirales; family Acutalibacteraceae; genus Fimenecus. The sequence goes on from UQZS01000061.1 coordinate 7,565, forward strand.
GTGCTTTTAAGAATTATAATTGCTCGCAATATAGGTGTCCGTGATCAGCGATTCCAGCTGCGAAACAGACCAGTTGATCATCATGGAAGAGGCGTCGATCTGATAGGTTTCGCCGTTGATGATTTCCTCATCGAACGCCGTAACGGCTTCATTTGCCAGCGCCGTACGCACCGTGGACTTCCAGACTTCCTCGTTGTCGTTGCCGACATAGTACATGATGTGATAGCCGATTTCCGTTTCAACGATTCCGCTGTCTCCGGGCTTGTGCGCGGGATCAAAGATCCAATTATCAAATGCCTCGAACATTTCGCCGGGCTGTACATCCTCGTAAAGACCGCCGTTTTCATTAGAACCGGGATCATCGCTGTTTTCATTGGCAAGCGCAGCAAAATTGTCTTCCGTCGGATTATCCAGGAACTGCTGGTAGATTTCTTCTGCCTGTGCATAGTAGGTGGCTTTTTGCTCATCCGTCAACTCAACCGTGTTGCCCTCGTCGTCGGTCTCGGTTTCAAACTGGATCAGGATGTGGCGCACATCCACGGGCTTGGTCGTGTCCTGATGCGGCAGCTCCGCCATGTAAATGACCGTGTACCCGCTGTCGGATTCGACAACGCCCACATCACCGACCGCACGCTCAGCGGCAAGCACCCAGTCGCGTACATTCGTGCCGTAGGTGGACTCCAGCGTGGATGCGGTAACATCGGTCTGCGTAACGCCGGATTCGGTCGCCGTGCTGTTATATGCCTGCGCCTGCTCTAAGAGCGTAGCGGCGTTCGTGACCTGTGCGGCATAACGGTCCGCTTCGCTCTTTGCTTCAGCCATCGCTTCGGTACGTGCGGCTTCCTGCTCTTCCTCGGTCGCATCCTCGGAAATGGAAGACGTATCCGCCGAAACGGTGAACAGCGACACGGAAAGCTCCGCATAATCCGCTATGTTTTCCGTATATTCCGCATTGATCTCATCATCCGTGACCGCATCGGTCAGTTCCTCGCTCTTTTGCTGCGCATAATTGGAAGCCAGATAACGCTCTTCCAAAACTTCGCGAAGCAGATCCTCGTTCACGCCCTTGCCGTAAAGCCGGATTAGCCAACGGTTCAGGGAATAGTCGTTGGATTCCGCAGTGGAGCGCAGGCTTTCGATCTGCTCGTCGATCTCCGCCTGCTCGTCTTCCGTCAGCGTAAGCCCGGCTTCCCGCGCCATATCCGCATACGCAATATAGGATTGCAGGGAATTGAGCGTATTGATACGGAAATAATCCGCCCAGGTCGGTGTCCCTTCGCCTTCATAGCCCTCCAGCTCCTCGGGATATTCCTGCTCCATCGGCGTCAGGGAAGAATCGTACCCCGTGTACATTGCGCCGTAGCCGTCGCCGTATTGCGAATCATACTGCGCAGAGGTCTGCTGTACGCTCATGTAAAGATCCATATAGTAGAAATTGTATTTTGCCACGGAAACCTTCTCGTCGCCGATCGTCGCTGCCGTCAGCACCTTTTGCGGCACGCCAAAGAAATTGAGCACGGCGTATACCGCACCGAGCACGATCGCCACGGCTAAAACAATGCCGATGACTTTCGCCGCAATGCGCTTCGCTTTAGCAGCCTTCGGGTTTTTCTTAGCCTTTTTCTTTGCCGCGGAGTCAATGCGCTTTTTGCGCTCCTCGCGGTAAAGCTCCGCCTGGCTTTTTTCTGCGTGATTGTTTTCCATACCGTTCCATCCTTTTTCAGATGATTTTTCGGAAGACCGAATAAACATACTCATTTTATACTATTTTGACAAAAGATACAAGCACATTTTTTGAAAAAGCGCCTGTCGTCGTATGAATTTACAAAAAATTAAAAGTCCGTTTCAGGCTAAAAAGCGGGTATGCGCACGCCTTTAGACGGCTTATTCGTCGAGGGTCAACCATTCCGTTTCCAAGGCGTCGATCGTTTCCGTCAACGCCTCGATCTCTTCTGTCAGTGCCGAGAGCCGCGCATAGTTTACGGCGACATCCGGCAGTTCACATTCGGCTTTTAGATCGTTGAGCTTTCGGTAGC
>UQZS01000062.1 GCA_900545625.1 uncultured Oscillospiraceae bacterium
ATGCTGCTCGGCTTTTTGTGTTTGGGCCTTTCGCCGCTGGAAGCGGCAGTGGCCGCCGCACATATCCATGGGCTTGCAGGCGATGCCGTTGCCGCACAATCGGCGATGTGCTCGGTCACGCCGTCGAAGATGCTTTGTGCACTGCCAAGTGTACTTTCCCGATTTGACCTTTAAGGGAGCGCGATGCCATGCGGCGGATTCGGTGTATTTTGGCGGCGGTTTTGCTGCTGCTTTGCTGCGGATGTCAAAATGCAAGCCCCGAAACAGACGGTACGCCGCTGCCCGCCGCATTCACGGCAAAAATCGCCGTCACGCACGGCGCGCTGGAGTTTGAAGCGGATCTTACCGTTTCGGCGGACGGTACGGCGCAAACGGCGCTGACTGCGCCTGAGGCGGTCGCATCGCTCTCGATCACACAAAATGCGGACGGCTGCCGTTTTTCGTTCTTGGGGCTGACGCTTGAAACCCCGCCCGCCTTTCTGCCCGACGCCTCGTTTGCCAACCTTCTGTATGCGGCGGTGAACACGCTGCGCTCGGATACGGCAGATCGCACTGTCGCGGGCTACGGCGACCGCACCGTATACACCAGCAAGACCGAGGCGGGGGACATTTTCTCCCTGTCCTGCACAGCGGACGGCATGCCGCAGACGCTCGCCATGGAAGGGCGGGACCTGCGCGTGGAATTTGTTTCGTTCACGGCGCAAGCCTAAAGACAAAACAAAAACAGCGGTCCCCTGCTTCTAACGAGCAGGAGACCGCTTTTCGATTGCCGTTTTCAGTCTTCTTCTTTTTCAAACTGGTCGGCGCCTACGCCGCACAGCGGGCAGACGTAATCCTCGGGCAGCTCGTCGCCCTCATACACATAACCGCAAACGGTGCATACATATTTTGCCATAATTCAATTCCTTTCAGACAATACAGAGATCAATAGTTTTCCGCACGCAGGCAGAAATAAGACTGCGGATGCGCGCACACGGGGCAGACCTCGGGCGCTTTTTTGCCGATGACGATGTGGCCGCAGTTCATGCACTGCCAGACCATGTCGCCGTCGCGCGAAAATACGAGCCCGCCTTCGATATTGGCAAGCAGCTTTCTGTAGCGTTCCTCGTGCTCCTTTTCGATCGCGGCAACGCCGTCAAACAGCTCGGCAATGTGGTCAAAGCCTTCTTCGCGCGCCGTTTTGGCAAAGCCCGCATACATGTCGGTCCATTCGTAATTTTCGCCCGCCGCCGCGTCCTTTAAGTTTTCGGGCGTGGAGGGCATACCGCCGTTGAGCAGCTTGAACCAGATCTTCGCGTGCTCTTTTTCGTTCTTCGCAGTTTCTTCAAACAGCGCGCCGATCTGCACATATCCGTCCTTTTTTGCCTTGGACGCATAATACAGATATTTCGTGTGCGCCTGCGATTCGCCCGCAAATGCCGCCAGCAGGTTCTTTTCGGTCTTGGAGCCTTTCAATTCAGCCATGCAAATCACCCTTTCCGTTTATTATTTTTTCCCATTTGCAGCTTGCGCTGCAAGGTAATTATAGGATATACAGGAAAATTTTTCAAGCTTTCGCTGAAAAAATTGAATCTTACAAAGAAAAATGCTACAATGGAACACGAAAACTAAAAGGAGTTGCGGCGCACTGTACGGTGCCGCGTGTGCAAAGCATGTATATCAAGAACAAACACATCAAACAGATTTACCGTTTGCTGTTCCTGCTTGTCTGTGAGGCAGGGCTGATTTTGGAATTCGTGGGCGTCGGATCCTTGGGCGGCGCAAAAATGCTGCTGTGCTATTACACGGTGTTAAGCAATCTCGTCTGCTTTTTGTACTTCGCCTTTCTCGTCATCGTGCAGCCCGCACGGGAAAACGCACTGATAAAAGGCGCCGTTACCATGTGCATCACGGTGACGGGACTTGTATACCATTTCATGCTCACAGGCGTGATGGAAGCGAGCGTCGGCGCAGTTTCACAGACCTTACTCATCGGCAACACATTGGTGCACTATGTTGTCCCGATCGGCGTTGTGCTCGACTATTTCCTGTTTTTCCCAAAAGGCAACTATAAACCCCTGCACCCGTTGGCGTGGTTGGCGCTTCCCTTTGCGTATTTTGTATTCATCCTGATCCGCGCCGAGGTCAGCACCGCGACCTTTACGGGCTACGGCGGGCAAAGCCGTTTCCCGTATCCGTTTTTGGACGTAGATGCTTACGGCTGGAGCCGAGTGCTTTTGATGGTCTTTGCGATCACGGTCGTGTTCACAGCGCTCGGCTATCTTTCCTTTGTGCTTGACCGGCTGCTGGGCAGAACGCGCAAGGGCGCGCGGTGATATCCCCTTTTACAGTTTACAGCCCATGCATAAGCCGCCGGGGAGCGTGCGCAGCACGGCAAATCCGTGTTTTTTATAAAAAGCGACGGCGTGTGTATTGTCGGACGACACGCACAGAAACACACCGGGTACGCCGCTTTCGGCGAGCTTTTCTTTGAGCGCTTGCATAAGCTGTGACCCGATTCCCCTGCTTTGGATCTCAGGCAGCAGGTCGATGTGCAGGTGCGCAGGATATTCTTTTGCAAACGGGGCTTGCAGCTTAAACGAACCGCGTGCATTTAGGGCGCGGAACAGCCCGAGCTTCCTGATCTCTTTGAGCTCCCTTTCGGCAAATGCCGCGCGGTAGCGCGCAAGATCGGGCGCGCAAAGGATATACCCCCTGGCGCAGTCTGTTTCATCCGCTGCGACAAAGCAGAAATCCCGTTCGGTGCGCGTGTAGCAGCGGTTGTAAAGCAGCAGTGTATTCTCCTGCTCGCGTGTGTTCTTGCGCCGGGCAGGGGCAGCGGTCGCAAGGCAGATGTGCTCGACGGCAGGGATGTCCGTTTCACAAAGCGGACGGATACGGATCTGCATAAGCGCGCTCCTTTCTCCGTTTTTTGCATTGTAGCACAAATGGCATCTGCCCGCAAGGCGCGCCGCACAGGCGGTATGCTTACACTTTTTATAAAGGAGTCTTTATGAAAACAAGGTGGTACAAGGACGCGGTGGTCTATCAGATCTATCCGCGCAGCTTTATGGATTCCGACGGCGACGGCATCGGCGATCTGCCCGGCATCCTGCAAAAGGTCGATTACTTAAAAGAACTCGGCGTGGATGCCGTTTGGCTATCGCCCTGCTATAAGTCTCCAAATGACGATAACGGGTATGACATCAGCGATTACCGCGACATCATGGATGAATTCGGCACCATGCAGGATTTTGAACGGATGCTTGAGGCGTTCCACAGCCGCGGCATCCGTGTGCTGATGGATCTGGTTGTCAACCACACCTCGGATGAACACCCGTGGTTCCGGGAGAGCCGAAAGAATAAAGCGAACCCGTACCGCGACTACTATATTTGGCGCGACGGCACTGGTCCCGATAAAAAAGACCCGCCCAACCGCTGGCGCGCCTGTTTCGGCGGTTCGGCGTGGGAATACGACGAGACGACCGGACAGTTCTACCTGCACCTGTTCAGCAAAAAGCAGCCCGACCTGAATTGGGACAACCCGAAGGTGCGCGCCGAAGTGGCGGACATCTGCAACTTTTGGCTGCAAAAGGGTGTGGACGGCTTTCGCTGCGATGTGATCACCTATATTTCCAAGCCTGACGACCTATATCATGCCGCGCAAAAGGATGTCGTGGTCGGCCCGCACTGGAAAGCCTATATACACGAGCTGTCCGAGCGCGCCTTTGCCCGCTTTGATACCCTGATCGTCGGCGAGGCGGCGGGGATCGATTTTCGGCGTGCATGTGAGATCACGCGCGAAGACGCAGGGCTTTTGGACATGCTGTTCCATTTTGAGCACACAGATGTGCGCACCATGTTCGCACGCGACCAAAGGTCCATGCCCCTTCGCCGCTTCAAGGAGGTCCTGTTCCGTTGGCAGACGCTGCCGAAAAACTGCTGGGGCGCACTGTACTATGAGAATCACGATCAGCCCCGCAGTATGCCGCGCTTTGCGCCTGCCGGCGAGCACCGTGCCGCTGCGGCAAAAAGCCTTGCGGTTTCGCTGCTGTTTCAAAAGGGTACGCCGTTTCTGTATCAAGGACAGGAGCTTGGCATGACCAACTGCGTGTTTTCAAAGGCGGATTACCGAGATATCCAATCGGTCAATCAGCTTGCCGACGCACGCCGTAAGCCCTTCGGCAGAATCGCCGAGCATTTTGCCGAACGGTATTTGCAGCGATACGCCCGCGATCATGCCCGCACGCCGATGCAGTGGAGCGACGCGCCGAACGCCGGCTTCACAAGCGGCACGCCGTGGATGAAGGTCAATGAAAATTACAAGCAGATCAACGCAGCCGACCAGCAAAAAGATCCGCGCTCCGTTTTTCATTTTTATAAAACGGCAATTTCCCTGCGCAAGGCATATGCCGACATCGTGCGTGACGGAGAAGTCCTTCCGATCGGCAAAAAAGATAAGAATGTATTTGCGTTTGCGCGCAGGCTCGGCAAAGAGCAGCTGCTCGTCGTATGCAGCCTTTCCCCGAAAGCGGTGCGTTTTTCCGTCCCGGCGGAATTTATAAGGGGCAACGCACAGCTGCTGCTGTGCAATACCGATACACCGCCTGTGCTCGGTGAAGTTTTGCAGCTTGCCCCCTGCGCCTGTGCGGTGTGGCACACAGAGGCTTAACTTATATCCGAATTTCGATACAAAAGCCGCCTTCCGTTCGGAGGGCGGCTTTTATCCGGTCAGACGTTTGCGCATTTCGAGCAGTATGCCGCGTTCGCGCCGGGAGACCTGCACTTGCGAAAGCCCCAGGGCTTCGGCGGTCTTGACCTGCGTCAACCCTTGAAAATAGCGTAATTCAATAAGCTTCCGATCCGCTTCGGGCAGCGTTTCGAGCACCTCGCGCAGCGCCAGCGCGTTTTGAATTTCATCCTCGCCCGATTCCACAGGGATATCCAGCTGGCGCTCGCCGTCCTCATCTGCCGCAGTCAAGGAAACGGTCGGCTGGGAAAGCCCCAAAAGCTCGGTCATCTCATATTCCGAAACGCCCATTTTTTCGGCAAGCTCACAAAGACGCGGCTCGCGCCCGAGCGATGCCGTCATCTCTTCCCGCACGTGCGCGGCGGTGCGGGCGCGTTCTTTTAAGGCGCGGCTGATCTTCACACTGCCGCCGTCACGGAACAGGCGTTTGATCTCGCCTAAGATCGCCGGGACGGCATAGGTCGAAAACGCAAAGCCCAATTCCGCACGAAAGCCGTCCGCCGCCTTGACAAGGCCCAGACAGCCCGCCGAAAACAGATCGTCATATTCGATGCCCTTCCCGCGGAAGCGGTTCGCGCAGGCATGCACGAGTCCTAAATTTTCGGCAATCAATCGGTCACGGTTCAAGGCTTGCCTCTCTGCCGCGCAGCAGCTTCACGAGCGTTACGGTCGTGCCCTTCCCCACGGCGGAGCGCACACGCACCTTGTCGCAGAAGCTCTCCATAACGGAAAAGCCCAGTCCCGAACGGTCGCCGCCGCGCGTCGTAAACAGCGGTTCGCGTGCCTTTTTCACGTCTGCGATGCCGCAGCCGCGGTCACGGATGCGGATCTCCATGCGGCCGCGTTCAAACAGGCGCACCTGTATGTAGATTTTTCCGACCTCGTTCGGGTATGCGTGCACGATGCAGTTTGTCACCGCCTCGCTGACCGCCGTTTTGATGTCGTTGACCTCTTCGAGCGTCGGATCAAGCGCAGCGGCGAAGGCGGCGACCGCCACACGCGCATAGGCTTCGTTGACAGAACGGCTTTCGATCTGCAGCCGCATCTCATTGATGGGTCTCATGCTTTTCTGCCTCCTTTTTGTCTGCGCGGGAAAGCGCGGCGATCCGGTCGAGTCCCGCCAGACGCATCACCTTATAGGCGTGTGCGGAAAGATTGCGGATCTCCAGCGTGCAGGAAAACTGTACGAGCAGCTTGTAGCGCCCCATGACAAGCCCAATACCGGAGCTGTCCATAAACGTGACGCCGCCGAAATCCAAAATGGTGTGTGCCGGGTGAAAGCCCACGGCAAATTCGTCGATCGTTTCGCGTGCGGCGGGCGCGTTGTGGTGGTCAAGCTCGCCGTCGAGATAGACTGTCATGACCTGCCCGTCCGTCTCAATGCGTGTGTGCATATCGATTCCTCCTTTTCGGGATCGGCTTGTATTGTAGCAAGCAAGCGGTAAAAAATTTGTCGCAATGCGGTAGCAAAAGCATTAGGAAAAACAGAAAAAGGCGCCCCGACCGAATTGGTCGGGGCGCCCTGCCGTTTATATGCTGTATTCTGTTCTATTCGATATAGGCTTGCAGCGTATCAAGCAGTGCCGTGTCGGCTGCAACATCGGCACGCACACCGTCGGGCAGGTATTCCTCCGAAAGTACGCGGCCGCGGCGGCGTACCTCGGCGAGCACGCCGACCTTATCGAAAGGCAGACGCAGTACGGCGTGCGCGCTTCTTTGCTGCAAGCGCTGTTCAACTGCCTGCAAAAGGCGGTCAAGCCCCTCGCCCGTGCGTGCGCTGATGCAGACCGTATCGCGGCTCGGTACGGACAGGAAATTCGGATGCGGTGTATCGCACTTGTTGAGCACATGCAGCACGGGTGTCCCGGCGCAGCCAAGTTCATGAAGCAGCTTTGCCGTTACCTCGACGTGCTCTTCCACCGCCGCGTCGGACACGTCACAGACATTGAGAATGAGATCTGCATCCGCCGCTTCCTCCAAGGTTGAGTGGAACGCCTCCACAAGTTTGTGCGGCAGGCGTCGAACAAGGCCGACGGTATCGACAAGCAGCACCGGGATCCCGCTTGGCAGCGTCAGGCAGCGGGCGGTCGGGTCGAGCGTGGCAAAAAGCTTGTCCTCGGCAAGGACGCCCGCATGGGTCAGTGCATTCATTAAGGTCGATTTGCCTGCGTTCGTGTAGCCCATGAGCACCACGGTCTGCACGCCGTCCTTTTTTCGGCGGCTCCGGTAGGCGCTGCGGCGCTTTTCGATCTGTAAAAGCTGCGCGCGCAAACTCTGGATGCGCCGCCGGATATGACGGCGGTCGCTTTCGAGCTTGCTCTCGCCCGGGCCGCGCGTGCCGATGCCGCCGCCAAGGCGGGAAAGCCCTTTCCCCTGCCCCGCAAGACGCGGCAGGCGGTATTGCAGCTGCGCGAGTTCCACTTGGATCTTGCCCTCGCGGCTGCGTGCATGCTGCGCAAAAATATCCAGAATCAGCGTCGTGCGGTCGATGACGCGCGTTTTCGTCTCTTTTTCCAGATTCCTTTGCTGTGCCGGCGACAGCTCGCCGTCGGCAATGAGCAGTTCCACTTCATTATCCGTGCAAAAAGTGCGGATCTCCCCGAGCTTCCCGCTGCCGATATACGTGGCAGGGCTCGGCGCTTCGAGCTTTTGCGAAACGACACCCACAACTTCAGCGCCGGCTGTTTTTGCGAGCGCTTCCAGTTCCGTAAGCGACGCTTCGCAATCGTATTCGCCCGTATCCACGCCAACGAGCAGCGTGCGTTCAGGGGTCATTTCCATGGTGTGCAGTTCCATAAAAGCTCCTTTTATCGCTATAGGAAACCCGCGCCCGTTCGGGGCGCGGGTCGTTTTTTCATCAATCGATAAATTTGCCGTAGTGCTTCGGCTCGGCAAGCGGCGGGGCAAAGCGGATGAGGATCTGCGCCGCCTTAGAGATGATCGGGTTTTTGATGACGTCGCCGAGATTGACGACCAGCGTATCGCAGATCTTGTAGACGGACGGCGTGGACGACGGGGTCATGGTCACGCGGTCGCGGCGCTTAAACAGGAAATTGAGGTCGCGTTTGCCAATCGTCTCGATCGGCCGGATGGACAGCTTCAGATTGAAGTCGTCGAGCCACTCGGCATTCGCACAAACTTTGAATTTAACGTGTCCGAGCGTCAGGGTGCCGTAGCGATAATGTCCGTCCATGCCGCAGGCGACGGTGTTGCGCTCGTCGCCTTCGCTCCAGCTGAAGCTGCACTCGTGCTCCTTAAAGTGGAAAGAAACGCGGTCAATGTTGCCGGCGCGGTCGGACATCATAAAGGTCACGGCAAGCGGCAGCACGCTCATGGGGAAGCCGATGAGATTCAGCAGGATCTTGCGGCGCATTTTGATCGTTCTGCCCTCGATCTTCGGCTCCAACGGCGAATGCGGCGAGACGGCAGGGCGGGTGAACAAGGTGCTTTCGGGTTTGGGCGGCTCTTTCGCCGCGTTTTCATTGATGAACGCCGCAGGGAAAAATTTCCAGATCGTCTCGCGTGCCTGCGGTTCGCTGGGAACCGCTGCGGTGGTGATGATGCTTGCGTCGTAATCGGGCAGATTGATCGCAAACTGCGAGAACATACCGTCCGCACGATAGGAGTTCGGGACGCTGCCGTTCATCCAAAAGCAGTAACCGTAGCCGGCGTTACTGTCTGCGTCTTCGCCGGGCTGGTGAACGTCGCCGAGCTGGTTAACGGTCGCTTCTTTTACCCATTCCTCCGGGATGACCTGCCGCCCGCGGTATTTGCCGCCGTGCAAGTAGCAATCCGCGAATTTCGCAAGATCCTCGGTCGTGATATACAAACCCCAGCCGCCGGCTTCAACGCCGTTGCGGTCGGTCTCCCAAAACGGGACATCGATGCCCAGAGGCTCAAACAGACGCGGGGTAAGATATTCGATCACGCTCATCCCCGTGGCACGGTGCAGGATCGCGCAGAGCATATAAATATTTTCATTAACATATAAGAAATCCGTACCCGGTTCAAACACCCACGGCGAATTGATAAAATCGGCGATCCAGTCGATCTTGCCCTTGTCCGCCATCAAGTCGGTCTGCTTGCCGGAGGTCATAGTCAACAGTGTGCGCACCGTCAGCTTATCAAAGTAAGGATTCGGCGTTTTCGGCGGGTAATCCGGGAAAAAGTCCAAGACCTTATCCGTAAGCTGCACAAGCCCTTCGCTGACGGCAAAGCCGACCGCCGTAGCGGTGAAGCTCTTGCTGACGGAGTACATGGTATGTTTGGTATGCGCATCATACGGCTCGTTATACCATTCGACCGCGACCTTGCCGTGGCGCAGCACCATCAGGCTGTGAAACTCCAGCTGCTCGCGCTGTATGTAATCGACAAACTGTTCGGCAACGTCGGCATAGACGCCCACCTCTTCGGGGGCAGCGGCACGCGGCAGATCGGTTTTCGCAGTGTTCATATGGTTGTGCGCCCTTTCTTTTTCCTTTGTCGGAATTGATGGTATATTTTAGCATATTCCTGCTGAAATTGCAACACATCACACAAAAAAGGCAGGCAAAGCGCTGTAGGTGTTACAATGATGTGTGACAAATAAGAAAAAGATAGCGAATAGAAAGGACCTGTGTTAAGGTAGAGTTGCCAGACAAAACC
>UQZS01000063.1 GCA_900545625.1 uncultured Oscillospiraceae bacterium
CGGGCGCACAGACCGCAAAGCCCGCAAAATCCGTATGCGCAAAAACGCGCAGCAGGATCGGTGCGCCGCCGGACAGCCGCAGCGCACAGGCAAGCATCTCCAGCGCCGCCCACAAAAGCGCGCGCGGCGCGCATACCGTCTGTACCGTGCGTGTCGGGCAAAAGACCACGCGCCCCTCGCCGCACAGCAGGTCGCAGCAAAAGGCCAGATCCTCGAAAAAAGCATTCAGTTCCAAACGCACGCGCCCGTCCTGCGCGCACGGGCTTTGTGCGTTGTAAAAGGCACGCAGCGTGCGCATGCCGCGGCGGTACGCGTCCTCCAGCAGCCTTGGCGGCGCACCGCTGCCTGCCTGATACAGCAGCTCGTCGAAATACCCCTGCAAACGGTCGCGCAGCGCGTCTGTGGCGCTGCCGCTTTGCAGGACGCGTTCCATATCCTCGAGCTCCTCCAAAAGCGTGTTCTGCATATTTTCCCCTTCTCGGCCGAATTTTTCCATGCGCGGCGGGCATACTGAAAACGGTTGCCGCCGTGCAGTTATGGGAATAGCATACCCTTTTTCGCCGGTGATACGAATATTTTAGGCAGTACGACAAAGTTTTCACAAAGCACGGGGAAATTTGGAAAACTTCTTGCAAATTTCCGGTATTCGGTATAAAATGTTAAACGCAAAAGTAAAAATACTTTTTTGGAGGTAATTCCTATGTCCGTAAAAGTTGCAATCAACGGTTTCGGCCGTATCGGCCGTCTGGCGTTCCGTCAGATGTTCGGCGCAGAAGGCTATGAGGTCGTTGCGATCAACGACCTGACCAAGCCCTCGATGCTGGCGCACCTGCTCAAGTACGATACCGCACAGGGCGGCTACTGCGGCAAGATCGGCGAAAATCTGCACACGATCTCCGCAGATGACGAAGCCGGCACCATCACCGTGGACGGCAAGACTTTGAAGATCTATGCTATGGCGAACGCTGCGGAGCTTCCGTGGGGCGAGATCGGCGTAGACGTCGTGCTCGAGTGCACGGGCTTCTACTGCTCGAAGGCGAAGAGCCAGGCGCACATCGACGCCGGTGCGAAAAAGGTTGTCATCTCCGCGCCTGCGGGCAACGACCTGAAAACCATCGTTTACAGCGTCAATGAAAAGACCCTGACTGCGGAGGACACCATCATTTCCGCCGCTTCCTGCACGACCAACTGCCTGGCGCCCATGGCGAAAGCGCTCAATGACTATGCGCCTATCCAGAGCGGTATCATGAGCACGATCCATGCTTACACCGGCGATCAGATGATCCTCGACGGCCCGCACAGAAAGGGCGATCTTCGCCGCGCACGTGCCGGCGCTGCCAACATCGTTCCGAACTCCACCGGTGCTGCGAAAGCCATCGGCCTGGTCATCCCGGAACTCAACGGCAAGCTCATCGGCTCTGCACAGCGCGTGCCCGTTCCGACCGGCTCGACCACGATCCTGACCGCAGTTGTCAAGGGCGCGGATGTCACCGTGGACGGCATCAATGCTGCGATGAAGGCGGCTGCGAGCGAGAGCTTCGGCTACAATGAGGATCCGATCGTCTCCTCCGACGTTATCGGCATGCGTTACGGCTCGCTGTTTGACGCGACCCAGACCATGGTCTCGAAGATCGCCGACGATCTGTATGAAGTGCAGGTCGTTTCCTGGTACGATAACGAGAACTCCTACACCAGCCAGATGGTTCGCACCATTAAGTATTTCGCGGAGCTTGCGTAAGCAAACCGAATATGACCTCTTGCGGGGACGCAGTTGCGTCCCCGTTTTTTTATTGCGCAGCGGTGCGGGATTTGGTATACTGGGCTTAAACGAAAGCGAAAGGAATGGCGCGTATGACGCGGGAACAGTATCTGCGGCTGGCAGAACCCTTTCAAAAGCATCAGGCGCTTTTGCGCGCGCTGCGCATGACGGATAAGGTGCTGACGGCGCTCGTATATCTTGCATACCCCGTGCTGCTTTGCGTGCTTTTCTTTACGCGGGACACGCGCTTTTGGCGGTGTGTGCTCGTGCCGGGTGTGTCGTTCGCGGTGGTGAGCGTCCTGCGCCGCGTGATCAATGCCAAGCGCCCGTATGAGGCGCTTAAATTTCAGCCGCTGCTTCAAAAGGACAAGCAAGGTGAATCCTTCCCGAGCCGTCACGTGTTTTCGGTGTTTGTCATCGCGTTTGCCTTTTATTATACGTTTGTGCCCGTCGGGATCGTGCTGACGGCGCTCGGCGCGCTGCTCGCCGTCGTTCGTGTGGTCGGCGGGGTGCATTACCCGCGCGATGTGCTCTGCGGCGCGGCGATCGGGATGCTTTGCGGCGCGGTCGGCTTTTTCCTGCTGTAAGCGGCGGGGAAAACATATCAAAGGCATCTCACTTGTCGAAAAACCGTGCGTGCCTTGACACGCGAAGCGCCATGTGGTATGGTACAGATGAAAGCATTAGAAAGGGGTATGGAAGATGCTTGAGAAGAAAAAATTGGTTTTGGCGATCCTCAAGTCCATGGTGGGGCTTGCCGTGCTGCTTGCGGGCGTCGTGTGCGGCGCGATGCAGTTTATTTACGGCGCGATCCCGCTGGCGGTCATCGGGCTTGCGGTGTGCCTGTTTTCGTATTTGAACCTGCGCATCGAAGTGGAGCACGAGGAAGAAAACGTGCAGAACGACGCGGAACAATAAACCGTATTGCGGCAGCCGTGAAAAAATGACCCGCCCCGCACATCCAAAGATGTGCGGGGCGGGTTTTCGTACATGGAAAAAGCCGATCGGCGTTATGCGGCTGCCCAGCCTGTATTTGCGCTCTCGAATTGATGCATCTGCTCGGCAATGGCATACGCCTGCTCCTGCAGCCCCAGGGCCATACAGCAGTCGTAGTATTCCTCAAGATTTAGATACATTTCCTCATATGAGGTCGAAGCGGCGATGAGCGCGTCAAAGCCGCGCACGATCACCTGCGCCTGTTCCTCGGTCGGCACAAAATAGTCGTTTTCAATATAATAGACGAATGTGCTTGAGGTCATGTAATAATACTCGGTTACAGGGTCATATTCCAGCATCTTTTCCGTAAAGATGCGCACGTAGTTGTCGTAATCCCCGTTTTGTAGCATCAGCACGAAGTAGTCTGCCATGAATGTATTATAGCAGGCAAAAGCGTTTTCGTAGATGTCCGCGCAGCTTGTGGAGGGGAAGGTATTATAAAAGAGGTCGGGATCGCGCGTGACCTCTGCAAAACACGATTGCAAGCCCACCGTATCGCCGATGCTCATCAAAAACGTATCATATAGATCGCAGACCCCCATCAGTGTGCCGAGATCCCCGGACTCAGCATATGCCGCAAGCTGGGTTTGGGGTGAAAGCGCCTTGCGGGCGAACAGAAAACCGCCGACACCGAACAGGAGGCCGAGCACGACAAGGACGGAAACCACGATGGCAGCGATCTTGCCGGCGGAAAGCTTTTTCTTTTGCGGCTGTGCCGCCATAGGCGGATACGGCTGCTGCGCAGTGCCATACGGGATATACGGCTGCTGTGCGGGATTGGCGGGCTGCGCACCGTAGGGGATTTGCCCCGCCGCGCCGTAAGGAGACTGTTGTGCAGGATTGGGCTGTGCGCCGTAGGGAACCTGCCCCTGCGCACCATAAGGGGGCTGTGCGGGATTGGGCTGCGCGCCGTAAGGGATTTGTCCCGCCGCGCCGTAAGGCGCTTGCTGTGCGGGAGCCGGCTGTGCACTGTCAGACGGCTGCTGCGCGGGGTATGCTTGTTCCGCAGGCGCATTTTCCGCCGGATTGGGCTGCATATCTTCCGTTGCAGAGGGGTTCGGCAATTTATTGGGTTGATCCATGGTATCCTCCTTGCTTTATAGCAGAACTTCTCCGCTTCCATAGTACAGGAAAGCGCGGCGCCCGTCAAGCGAATAAATCTTACAAATATTTACAAACCATCTGTACGAACACAAGCGATATCGAAAATTCGGCGGTTGACTTTTTGGGTGATCCGGTTTATACTGCATATAAAGTCTTATGACAAGAAACAGGGGGGCTGGCGCCAAGCCGGCTGAGATAAAGGATAGCGCTCCTTTGACCCTACGACCTGATGCGGGTAATGCCGCCGTAGGAAGCTTTTTGTTTTGCGTGAAAACATCGAAAGCCTTACGACAGCTTGCCGTAAGGCTTATTTTTTGCAAACGGAGGAAAAAACAATGAAAGCAAGCGTAGCTATCCAGGTCCTGCCCGGCGTGCAGGACACGAAAGAAGTCGTGCGTATCGTAGATGAGGTCATCGACTATATCGCGTCCACGGGACTTCACTATTCTGTCGGCCCCTTTGAGACGACCATCGAGGGCGAGGATTACGATCAGTTGATGGAGATCGTTCGCGAGTGCCAGCACGTAGCCGTGCGCGCAGGCGCACCGTCGGTTTCCGCCTATGTCAAAATTTCGTACAAGCCCGAGGGCGGGGTGCTGACCATTGACGAAAAAGTTACAAAACATCATAAATAAGCTTTCGCCCATCGCGGCGCTGCTTGTGGTCGTGATGCTTTGGGCGGCGGCGACAGGCTTTTCGTGGGTGCCGGCGTTCATGCTGCCGTCCCCGCGCGCGGTGCTCGATGCGTTCGTTACGGATTTCCCGCTGCTCTTGCAGCATGCGGGCGTGACGCTGTGCGAAGCGTTCGCGGGGCTCTCTATCGGGGTGCTGCTCGCCTTTGTGCTGGCGGCGTTGATGAACCGCTTTGCGTTCCTTTACAAAGCGCTTTACCCGGTGCTGGTCATCACGCAGACCATCCCGACCATCGCCATCGCGCCGCTTTTGGTGCTGTGGATGGGCTTTGGTATGGCGCCGAAGATCACGCTGGTCGTCATCACGACCTTTTTCCCGATCGCCGTGAGTTTGCTGGACGGTTTCCGCAGTGCCGACGCGGATGCGGTCAATCTGCTGCGCAGTATGGGCGCGGGCAGACTTAAAATCTTCCGCCATGTGCTGATGCCTTCGGCGCTCGGCTCATTTTTTGCGGGCTTAAAGGTCTCCGCCTCTTACGCGGTGGTGGGTGCCGTCATATCGGAATGGCTCGGCGGCTTTGAGGGCTTGGGCGTATATATGACGCGTGTGCAAAAAGCATATGCGTTTGACAAGATGTTTTCCGTGATTTTGTTCATCACGCTCATCAGCCTTTTGCTGATGTGGGGCGTGACGCTGCTGCGGTATCTTGTGATGCCGTGGGAACGAAAGGAGAAAGAGCGTAAATGAAATCGACTTTAAAAAAGCTCGGCGCACTGCTTTTGTGTGCAGCAATGCTGTTTTCAATGGCGGCGTGCGCAGGGGATCAGACGAACAGCGGCCAGTCGAGCGGGGACCTGACGGAGATCACCCTGTCGCTCGACTGGACGCCGAATACCAACCATACCGGCATTTATGTGGCACTTGCCAAGGGCTATTTTGAAGAAGCGGGACTTTCCGTGACCGTGGTGCAGCCGCCGGAAACGGGCGCTGCAGCCATGTGCGCAGCGGGGCAGGCGCAGTTTGCCGTAGAAGCGCAGGACACGCTTGCTGCAGCGTTTGTGACGGACGAGCCTTTAGGCGTTACGGCGGTCGCCGCGCTTTTGCAGCATAATACCTCCGGTATCATCTCGCGCGCGGGCGAGGGGATGGACAGACCGAAGGGCCTGGAGAACCACACCTATTCCACCTGGGATTCGCCCATCGAGCTTGCCACGCTGCGCGCGGTCGTTGAGCGCGACGGCGGGGACTTTGACAAGGTGAATCTGATCCCGAACACCATTACCGATGAGGCGGGCGCCCTGCGCGAGCATTTGACGGACGCGATCTGGGTGTTTTACGGCTGGGGCTGCATCGCGGCCGAGCTTTCGGGTTTGGATTTTGACTATTTCAATTTCAGAGATATCGACCCCGTGTTCGACTACTACACGCCGGTTCTCATTGCAAACAATACGTTTTTGGAAGAGCATCCCGACGAGACGCGGGCGTTCCTCGACGCTTTGCGCAGGGGCTATGAATACGCGATCGACAATCCCGAAGAGGCGGCGCAGATCCTTGTGGACGGTGACACCACCGGGTCGCTGCGCGATTCGCTGGAGCTTGTGACCGAAAGCCAGAAGTGGATCTCCGAGCAGTATAAGGCGGAGGTCAAGCAGTGGGGCTACATTGATCCCGCGCGCTGGGATGCATTTTATGCTTGGCTTTGGGACAACGGGCTTGTAGAAAAAGAGCTGCCCGCAGGAACGGGGTATACGAATGCCTATCTCTCCTGACGCGGTGCTGCGCGCCGAGCACATCTCTAAAAGCTTCGGCGACCACAAGGTGCTCGAGGATGTGAGCATTTCCCTGCAAAAAGGGGAGCTTGTCTGTTTGCTCGGCATCAGCGGTGCGGGCAAGACAACGCTGTTCAACATTTTGTCGGGGCTTATGCAGCCCGACAGCGGGCACGTGTTTGTAAACGGTGCGGAAACAACGGGTATGCCCGGCAAGATCAGCTATATGCTGCAAAAGGATCTGCTTTTGCCGTTTCGCACGGTGCTCGACAACGTCGCGCTGCCCTTGACGCTGCGCGGCGTGCCGAAAAAGGAGGCGCGCGAGCAGGCGGCGTCGCATTTCGCGCGGTTCGGGCTTGCGGGAACGGAAAAGAAGTATCCCGACAAGCTTTCGGGCGGCATGCGCCAGCGCGCGGCGCTTTTGCGCACCTACCTCGCGTCCGACGGCATCGCGCTTCTCGACGAGCCGTTCAGTGCGCTGGATACCATTACCAAGGGCGCCATTCATGAATGGTATCTTGACATCATGCGCGACATAGAGCTGACGACTTTGTTCATCACGCACGACGTGGACGAGGCGGTCAAGCTGTCCGACCGCGTGTGCGTTTTGGGCGGCAGCCCGGGGACGATTTTTGCACAGATCCCCATAGAAGAGCCCCGCCCGCGCGCGCATGATTTCATGCTCGGCGAAGCCTTCCTCGGTTACAAACGGAAAATTTTTGAAGCGCTGCAGCTGTAAAAACAAAACCTTATAACGACCGGGCGCCCGTTTTGAAAGAAACGGGCGCCCGGTTGGGATTTCATCGAAAAACGGGGATGCCGCATGCGCGGCATCCCCTTGTGCTTTTGCCTGCGCGTTGATCGTCAGCTTACCGCGTCCGAGACCGCGTCACCCGCGCCCGTGACGAGGTCTTCCGCAACGTCGCCCGCACCGGACACAAGATCGCCGGCCGCATCGCCTGCATCGGAGACCGCATCGCCCACGGCGTCGCCGGCATCCTGTGCCGCTTCGCCTACAGCGTCGCCGGCGTCGGAGACCGCGTCGCCCGCGTGGGTCATCATGTCTTGTGCATCCGTCATCAAATCCGTGCCCGCATTGTCGTCATTGCCGCCGCATGCCGCTAAGAACACACAGAGCACAACGGCGACCGCCGCCAGGATCCAAATGGTTTTTTTCATAGTCAGTCCCTCTTTTTTACGTTTTCGGACGTCTCTATTTTTTGCCGAAAAGTCTGAATTATTCATTTTGTCAAAACGCCGTCATCGGCATATAAAAGCAGCAGGATTTCTTCCTCATAGCCTGTCTGCGTGCTGATATAGACTAAAAATTCCTCGTCGTTTTCGTTTTTGCAGTGGAATTCATAGGTGAGCGCTTCTCCGCCGCTGTCGGTCGGGATCACGGCAAGGCGCATGTCTGTGACCGTCAAAAGGGGACTGACATTTGCCTCTGCCGCTTCGCGTGTCACGGCTGGTGCGGTATAGGTGCGCGCCTTGTGGTTCATCACATAGCCGCGGCAGTCCGCCGAAAGCACCGTGCCGTCCGCAAGGCTCACGCTGATTTTGATGAGATCGGGATAGCAGATATAGCCGTTTTCCGTATAGGCGTAGTTGATGGTGCAAACGCCGTCGGAGATCGTGTAATAGCTTTCCTGCATACCGCTAAACCCGCAATGTGTCAGGAAGTCGGCGGCGTAAGTGCGCGCATCTTCATATTGAAGCGTCGCCTCGCCCACAAAGCTGCCCGAAAGCAGATACAGCAGATACCCGCCGCGCTTTGTAACGGCAACGGTCGAGTCCTCTGTCCCGAACACGTAAGCGGCGGAATTGTCTTCCTCCGTGCCGACAAAGGTCAGCGCATCCTTTTCCATACCCAAAATCTCCGCTGCACGCTCGTGCGCCTGCTCCTGCGTGAATTCTTCGGCTGAGTTTAGCAGCTCGGATTCCATCTGATTGATATGATCCGAAAACGGGCCGTCATAGATGAGCGACGGATATTCCGTCAGTGCCTGCTCGGTATCCTCCATGTCACCGGAAAGCGTGCTGATCTGTTCGGCATCCGCAGCAAGCGTGTTTTCTGAGGCGGCGAAGTCCAAGAGCCCGTCGTAAAGCTGTGTGCGCATATCGGAGATCTGCGCGCTTAAGGTCTCTGCAAAATCCAAAAGCGCAAACATCTGCTGCCGTTCGTCATCGGTGATCTGCTCGCCCGCCTCTACCTTGCGGCTCAAGGACATGACAAAATCACCGACCTGTGACAGGAATTTATAGGTATTGTCCAGACG
>UQZS01000064.1 GCA_900545625.1 uncultured Oscillospiraceae bacterium
CTGCGTTGGCCAGGCCCACATAGCCTGTGCCGGCAATGGCGATGTTCATGGGGTGCCCCCTTGGGTGCAGCGCGGCGCGCCGGCTTGTCCGTGTATCGGTCAGGAAAAATGTTGTCTTATTATAGCATGCAGGGAGGGGCGATGCAACGCGACGGCCGCCCGCCGGGGCCTGTCAGCCCCCGTGCTCCCGCTTCCACTGCTTGATCTGGTCCAGGCGCTCGGCGTATTTTTTCTCCAGGCCCTGGTCGGTGGGCTGGTAGTACTCGGTGCCCAAAAGCGAGTCGGGCAGGCAGCGCATGTCGGTCAGCTTGTCGGCGGCGTCGTGGGCGTACTGGTAGCCCTTGCCGTAGCCCACCTCGGCCATCAGGCCGGTCACGGCGTTGCGGATGTGCAGCGGCACCGGCTCGGACAGCTGGGTCAGGGCGTCCTTTTTGGCATGCTCGTAGGCTTTGTACAGGGCGTTGGACTTGGGCGCCAGCGACAGGTAGACCACCGCCTGCGTCAGGTGCACCGAGCATTCCGGCATGCCCAGAAAGTGGCATGCCTGATAGGCGGCTACCGACAGTTCCAGCGCGCGCGGGTCCGCCAGGCCCACGTCCTCGCTGGCAAAGCGCACCACGCGCCGCGCCACGTAAAGCGGGTCCTCGCCGGCCTCCAGCATGCGGGCCAGCCAGTACACCGCCGCGTCGGGGTCGGAATTGCGCATGCTCTTATGCAGGGCAGAAATCAGGTTGTAGTGCTCTTCGCCCTGCTTGTCGTACAGCAGGGATTTGCGGGAAAGGCATTGTTCCAGCATTTCCATGCTCACCCTGACAAAGCCGTCGCCGCTTTCGCCGTTGAGCACGGCCATCTCCAGCACCGACAGGGCGGTGCGGGCGTCGCCGTTGGCAAAGTTGGCGATCAGGCGCAGCACGTCGTCGCGGATGTCGATTTTTTGCTCCCCAAAGCCCTTGGGGCTGGCCAGGGCGCGGCGCAAAAGCTGCATCAGGTCATCCTCGGTCAGGGCCTTGAGCACAAAGACGCGGCAGCGGGACAAAAGCGCGCCGTTGACCTCAAAGGAGGGATTTTCGGTAGTGGCGCCGATCAGGATGATGCTGCCCTTTTCCACAAAGGGCAGGAAAGCGTCCTGCTGGGCCTTGTTGAAGCGGTGGATCTCGTCGACGAACACGATGGTGCGTTCGCCGAAGCGTCGGTTGTCCTCCGCCTGCTGCATGACGGTACGGATCTCCTTGATGCCGCTCGTCACCGCGGAAAAGTCGATAAAGGAGGCTTTGGTTCGGTTTGCGATCACGCGCGCAAGCGTGGTCTTGCCGACACCCGGCGGCCCCCAGAAGATCATGGAGGAAATGCGGTCGCTTTCGATCAGGCGGCGCAGCACCTTCCCTTCGCCGATAAGGTGCTGCTGTCCGACGATCTCGTCGAGCGTCTGCGGACGCAGGCGCGCCGCAAGCGGCGTATCCTCCGAACTTGAAAAGAGCGTTTGCTGTTCCATTGCAAAACCTCCATTTGTAAACGTGCAAGCGCAAAGCGTCAGTCCGTAAGCAGCCACAGAAGCCCCGCCGCCGTGCGCGCGGCGCTGTTTGCATAGTGATTGCCGGGATTGAATTGAAAAATCGTCCGTATCCCGCGGCTGCGGTAAAACGCTTCCAGTGCCTGCGTGTTTTCCTGCACGGGCTTCAAATACGGATTGCGCGTGTTCTGCTCCCGGTCGCCGAGCGAGAAATACAGGCGCTCCGGCATCCGCTTCATTTCCTGTGTACGGACATATTCTAAAAAGTTCGGATACCACAGCGACCCCGAAACACTTGCTGCGCGTGTGAATACATTGGTTTTGTAAAGCGCATATACGGCGAACAGCCCCGCAAGCGAATATCCTGCAAGCCCGCGCCATACAGGCTTCCCTGAGAGCGTGCGCTCCGCTTTTGGGAGGATCGCTTCAACCAGCAGCCGCAGATACTCGTCCGCGCCGCCGGTGCAAGGCGCGGCATTTTTGGCGATCGGGGGGATCGCCCACGGCGACATGTCATGTTCCCATGCCGAAATACTGACCGTGACCAGTGTGCAGGGCGCGCCGCCGGCGTCCTGTAAGGCTTTTTGCACATGTTCTCCCTCGTGGGCAAAGGTGTTGAGATAGATGACGGGCGCACTGCGCTCTTGACTTGGAAAAACCGTGACGGCTTTTCCACCGACTGTAAATCGTATCATGCGCAGACTCCCTTCTCCCTTTTCATTATACAAGCTCTACCCCGAAAATCAAGTGTAGTCGCATGGTTTGCTTGCATTTCCTGTGCGAATTGTGCTATGTTTATATAGAGGCTCGAATTCCTTAAAATTACATAAAAGCAGGAGGTTTTGCTATGAAAAAATCTCTGGGCGTAAAGCCCTATTTGTACCCGATGCCGGTTTTGATGATCGCCACCTACGGCGAGGACGAAACGGTCGATGTGATGAACATGGCGTGGGGCGGTATCTGTGCAAACAACATGGTCGCGCTGAACATCACGGAAAGCCATAAAACAGCGAAAAATATCAAAGCGCGCGGTGCGTTCACAGTAAGCGTTGCAGACGCGGCGCATCTCAAAGAAGCGGATTATTTCGGTATGGCTTCCGCGAATAATACAGCGGACAAATTTGCACGCACCGGACTGCACGCCGTTCGTTCCGAACATGTGGATGCACCCGTTGTGGAAGAATTTCCGCTGACGCTTGAATGCAAGGTCGCACAGTTGCAGCACGACAAGGGCGGCTTCCGCGTTTTGGGTGAGATCGTCAACGTCCTGGCAGAAGACTCTGTTCTGGACGCTTCGGGCAAGGTCGATCCCACGAAGCTCAATGCGTTCGTGTTTGACCAGTTCCAAAGCGGGTATTATGCGATCGGTGAAAAGATCGGGCAGGCTTGGGACAGCGGCAAGGTCTTTATGAAGTAAGCAAAACCGTTCATCAAGCAAAGCGACCCCGAGCAAACGCTCGGGGCCATCTATTTTTACGGTTTAATTTTCAAGCGGTATCAGCACTTCACGCCGAATTTGTTGCCGCAGCGCGGGCAAAGCACCGTGTGTTTGCCTTTTTTGCGCGGCAGACGCAACGTCGCACCGCAGTTTGGACATTCGCGGTAAATGTGCTCCTTATCCTTGCGGCGTTCTTTCTGCACGGCGCGTTTCTGCCGCCGTGCCTCGGCATTCGCTTTGCGGAAGCGAAATGCGTCGCGCACCTTGCAGTAGAAGGTGTAGACCGCGCGCGCTTCCCGCTCGCGGGCGGGGATGTTTTTTGACAGCACGCGAAACAGCGTCGCGCCGATGAGGATGAGCTCCAAAAGGCTGATGATCCGAATGCGGGTGAAAAACTGGATCAGCACCAAAAGCAGATAGACGGCATAGATGAGGATCTGCATCGGGTCTTGCAGCGCGCGCAGCCCGTAGCGCCCCTCCATAAAGCGATAGAACTTATATCGAAACCCGTTCAACGCAATGTCCTCCGTCCCTTGATTTGCCAGTAGTATACCGCTGCCTTGTGAATAAACGTACACGCGGTTGTGAACACATTGTAAATTACGCATCCCATGCGCCGTGTCGAATCGTTTTCGGGTCGGCGTTTTGCAGCACCGCCTGCGGCGCGGTCTGGGTCGTATAGGTCACAAGCGCAGCGGAGATCTCGGGCGGAAAATCCGCAATAAACGCATCCAGCGCATTCCCGCGCCGCGTCGGATGGTGCGCGTCTGTTGCGATCAGATCGGCAACCCCGTCCGTGAGCAGTTCTACGGCAAATTGTCGAATGCGGCTGCCGAGCTTCCCCGCTACGGAATCCGCCGTTACCTGAAACAGTGCGCCCATGTCCGCAAGGTCTGCCACCAGTTCCGGATGCCGATAAAAGGTCGGGTAGCGCTCCGGGTGGGCGATCACGGGCACCAGCCCGCGGTCAAATACCTCTTCTGCAAGCGGCAGGGCGAGTGCGGGATCGAACGGCTGCAGCGCGTATTCGCACAGCAGATAGCGCGAACGGTTCAGCGTAAGCGGCGAGAGATCCCCCGCGTCAAAGATCCCGTCGTGCAGAAAGACCTCCGCGCCGCCGCAGATGTGCACGGGCAGCTCACGCGTGCGCAAAAGAGAATTGAGCTGCGCGATCTTGCGGTTGCGTGCATACAGAAAATCCTCGGTGCCTGTATAATCCATATAGTGCGGCGTGGCGGCAATGATACGGATTTTGTTTTCCACTGCCGTTTCGCACAGTGCCAGCGTATCTTCTATGCTTTCGGCGCCGTCGTCTATGCCCCAAAGCAGATGGCAGTGCAGGTCAATCCTCATGCGGCTGCTCCTTCTGCGCCTGCGCATCATCCGTCTTAGCCGGCGCTTCGGCGGCCGCCTTTTTCTTATACTTGAATACATGGATGATGCCCTCGTCATTGAGCACCTTTACGAGCATCATGGTCAGCGGCAGCAAAAACAGTCCGATAAAGCCGAACAGCTGCGTGCCGATATACATCGCCATAATGGTCATGAACGGCGGCATCCCGAACTGCGAGGCGACCAGCTTCGGCTCGATGACCTGGCGGATCACACCCATCACGGCATAGATCACCAAAAGCCCGATGCCAAGCCCGATATTCCCCGTAAACAGCGACCACAGGCTCCATGGGATCAGGATCGTACCCGTGCCGAGTACCGGCAGGATGTCCACAAGTGCGGTGATGAGCGCAATGGCAAAAATGTAGTTGCCTTCGTAAAAGCCGAGCAGCCGCAGGATCAGAAGCCCGATGCTCAGCTCTACAAAGGAAATACAGATGATCGCGGAATACGCCTTGCACATTTTGCCGAGCGTGGAAAAAATGATCTGTTTGGTGCGCACGATGACGTCGCCGCGTTCCTTCGGGAACTGTGCTAAGATCATATCGCGCAGGGTGTGGTAGTCCGAAGTCATAAAGCAGCAGGATACGATGCACACCAGCAGCCCGACAAAGAACATCGGGATCTGTCTGGCCGTGCCCCAGACCGCGTTCAGCGGCGTGGAAAGCACAGAAAGATCCAGCCCGCTGCTCGCGGCATTCTGTGCTTCCAGCTCGGCGGTGGCCTGCGCCTCTACACCGAGCAGGTTGTTTAAGAAACCCTGCACACTGTTCACAATGGAGTCCGAAAGCGAGTGCGGCAAAAAGGAGAGTGTGTCCTGAAGCCATGAAACGATTTGCTCCACAAACGCGTCCGTGTCCTCCAGCTTCATCAGCAGAAAGGAAAAAAAGTCACGCAGCTCGGCGCCGATGCGATATAGGATGAGCACAAGGATCGATCCGATGATGACCAGCGCGAACAGCACCAGGATCACCGATGCAAGTCCGCGGCGAAGCGGTGTTTTGCGCGTCAGAAAGGCGACAGGGCGCTGCAGCAGCATTGCAACGAAAAACGCGACCGCAAAGGGCCACACGACCCCAAGCGCATATTTGACTGCCAAATAAAACAGTGCGATGATAATGCCGACATAAACGATGTTGATGATGAATGCCCGCCGTTTTTCGACTTTGTTCAATGTAAATTTGCACCTCCCGCTCTCCGCAGCGAAGCGGAGAACTCTCCCGCAATATTATATACATTTTATACTATTTTTCGGAAAGATACAATGCGGATTGGAAAAATTCATAGAAATTTAGAAAATACTGCAAACGAATCAAAATTTTTCTTTATTCCCCGTGCGTTTTGTGTTAAAATGCTATACGTATCAATAGATTAGGATGTGAGCATATGTATGTCGCGGTCATGGGCTACGGGACGGTCGGCTCCGGCGTGGTGGAAGTGTTTAACAAAAACCACGAGAGCATCGTTCGCCGCAGCACACAGCCGTCTCTGGAATTGAAGTATATTCTGGATCTGCGCGATTTCCCCGGTGACGAAAACGAGGAAAAATTCATCAAGGATTTCAACATCATTCTCCACGATGACGAAGTAAAGATCGTGGTAGAGACCATGGGCGGTCTGCACCCTGCGTTTGAATTCGTTTCGCAGCTGCTGTGCGCGGGCAAAAGCGTGGTGACCTCCAACAAGGAGCTGGTTGCCGCAAAGGGCTACGAGCTTTTGCAGATGGCGCAAGAGCACAACGTCAATTTCTTGTTTGAAGCGTCTGTCGGCGGCGGTATTCCGATCATCCGCCCCATTACGCAGTGCCTTGCCGCTAATGAGATCGACGAGATCGCCGGCATTTTGAACGGCACGACCAACTTCATCCTGACGATGATGATCGAAAAGAATATGACTTTTTCGGATGCCTTAAAGCTCGCACAGGATAACGGCTATGCCGAAAAAGATCCCACGGCGGACGTTGAAGGGCATGACGCGTGCCGCAAGATCTGCATCCTTGCGTCGCTGTGCTTCGGCAAGCATGTGTACCCTGAATCCGTCCACACCGAGGGCATTTCGGGCATCGCGCTCGAGGACGTCGCCTATGTCCAAAGCGGCGGCGGGGTCATCAAACTCCTCGGTTGTGCCAAGCGGCAGCCGGGCGGAAAGATCTCCGCGATCGTCTCACCCGCCGTGGTGCAGAACGGCAGCCAGCTCGCCTCCGTGCGCGACGTGTTCAACGCCATCCTCGTGCGCGGCGACGCGATCGGCGACGTGGTGTTTTACGGCAGAGGCGCGGGCAAGCTGCCCACGGCGAGCGCCGTTGTGGCGGATGTGATCGACTGCGCCAAGCATGTCCGGCGCAAAAAAGCGTTCGGCTGGGGCCCGAGCGAGGAAAATTACGTCGTGGATTACCGTACGCTGCCCGTCGCGCTGTATGTGCGCGCCGAGGTCGATAACCGCGAGGAAGTGCTTGCCGCCGTGCGCGACGCGGTCGGCGAGGTGCGGGTGCTCTCGCGTGAAGGCGCGCCTGAAAACGAGATCGCCTTTTTCACGGAAACGGATGTCGAGCAAACGCTTTGCGACAAGCTCGCGGCGATTCCGGGGCTGCATGTGCGCTCGCAGATCCGCATCACGGATTATTGATTTAAAAATCTCCGCGTGACAAAGCGCGGTATTTACGGAGGAATGTATGGGACTGATCGTACAGAAGTTCGGCGGCAGCTCGGTTGCCAATGCCGAACGCGTGATGAATGTCGCGGGTATCGTGACGGATACCTACCGCGCGGGCCACGACGTTGTGGTCGTCGTCTCCGCGCAGGGCGACACGACCGATGACCTGATCGAAAAAGCCAATGAGATAAACCCCAAGGCATCCAAACGCGAAATGGATATGCTGCTGACATCCGGCGAGCAGATCTCGATCGCGCTGCTGTCTATGGCGATCGAAAAGCTCGGCTGCCCGGTGGTATCGCTTTTAGGCTGGCAGGCAGGCTTTTCCACGAGTTCCGCTTACGGCATGGCGCGCATCAAGTCTATCAAGACCGACCGCCTGCGTGCGGAGATCGACCGCCACAACATCGTCGTGGTGGCGGGCTTCCAAGGGCTCAATAAATACGATGACCTGACCACGCTTGGGCGCGGCGGGTCAGATACGAGTGCCGTGGCGCTCGCGGCGGCGCTCCACGCGGACCGCTGCCAGATCTTCACCGATGTCGAGGGCGTGTTCACCGCCGACCCGCGCAAGGTCGAAAATGCGAAGAAGCTCAAAGAGATCACCTACGACGAGATGCTGGAGCTCGCCACGCTCGGCGCGCAGGTGCTCAACAACCGTTCGGTGGAAATGGCGAAAAAATACAATGTGGAGATCGAAGTGCTCTCCAGCTTAAAAAGAGTTCCCGGCACGATCGTAAAGGAGGTCGCAAAAATGGAAAAAATGTTGGTCAGAGGCGTTACGAAGGATACGGACGTAGCAAGAATTTCGGTCAAGAGCATTCCCAATAACCCCGGCGTTGCGTTCCGCCTGTTCTCAAAGCTCGCGCAGAAGAAGATCAATGTGGACATCATCCTGCAATCCGTTGGCAGAGACGACACCAAGGACATCTCCTTCACCGTCTCCAAGGCGAATGCCGAAGAGGCCGTGCAGGCTGTACGCGACACCTTCGACATCGACGATAAGAACATTGTCTGCAATATCGAGGTCGCCAAGATCTCCGTGGTCGGCGCGGGCATGGAATCCCACCCCGGCACGGCGTCCAAGATGTTTGAGGCGCTGTATGAGCATGACATCAATATAGACATGATCGCGACAAGCGAGATCAAGATCTCGGTGCTGATCGATGCGAAAGACGCAGACCGCGCCGTCGCTGCCGTACACCGTGCGTTCTTCCCGGCGTAACACCAAAAGCAAACATACAAAAAAGTAACGTTTGCTCCCCTTGTCAGGGGTGATTCCCCGCAGTGCGGGGAAATGTCGCGAAGCG
>UQZS01000065.1 GCA_900545625.1 uncultured Oscillospiraceae bacterium
GAATACATGAAGTACCTCGGCGCGGGCCTCGACGCCACCGGCGAAAAGGTCAAGAAAGCCTTCACGGGCGGCACGATGACGGCGACGCCGCTGTCCTGCTGCGCGGGCTACTACACGCTCGAGGAGATCGACAAGCAGAACGCCTGCCAGAAGGCCGGCCAGATGGGCGACCGCCTGACCAAGGGCCTCAAAGCGCTCGTGAAAAAGCACAACCTGCCGTTCGTGGTTTGGAACGAAGGCTCCATCTGCCACCTCGAGACCGTCGGCACGATGCACTATTCCATCAACTGGAAAAAGCCGTGGACCATCCCGACCGTGCTCAGCGAAACTTCCGCGCGCAAGAAAGAGATGCAGCACATGGGCTGCGCCTACATGGCGGAAGGCCTCGTGACGCTTGCGGGCAGCCGTTTGTATACCTCTGCGGCTTACACGCCGAAGATGATCGACCAGGCGCTTGCCTGCTTCGACAAGGTGTTCGAGAACGTCGTGCTGCTCCCGAACCAGAAATAAGTCCAACACAACCGAATTCGGGGGCGGGCGGTGAACGCTCCGCCCCCGTTTGCATTTCGACGAGAGGAGAAACACATGGACATTCAGGCAGCAAAAGAACTGGTCATCAAAGCCGGCAAGGAAGTCGTCGCGTCGGGGCTGATCGCCCGCACATGGGGCAATATCTCCTGCCGCGTGAGCGATACGCAGTTCGTCATTACCCCCTCGGGCAGAGCTTACGAGGATCTGACCCCCGACGAGATCGTGCTGGTCAACATTGCCGATCTTTCCTACGACGGCGATGTCAAGCCGTCGTCCGAAAAGGGCATCCATGCCGAGGCGTATAAGCTGCGCCCCGAAGTCAATTTTGTGATCCATACACACCAGATGCTCGCGTCGGTCATCAGCGCGCTGGGCTTTGACATCAATACGGTCGATGCGCAAAGCGCCGAGATCGTCGGCGACAACGTGCCGCTCGCCGCTTACGGCCTGCCCGGCACGGGCAAGCTGCGCAAGGGCGTGGTCGCCGCCATGCAGCGCAGCGACTCCAAGGCGGTCATCATGGCGCACCACGGCGCGCTCTGCATGGGCGAGGATTATGCGGATGCGTTTGCCGTTGCTTCCGAGCTTGAGAAGATCTGCGAAAGCAGCCTGCGCCGTAAATACAGTGAGGTCACAGGCACGATCGCCGCAGGCCTTGACGCCGTATACGATTATATCGGAGAGAAATTTGCCGATAAAAAACGCAGCCAGGCGACGCGCTTTACGGCTTGCAACAGCGAGCGCGACGGCAGCGTGTTCAACATCTCCGCCGTCAACGGCGAGGGCGAGGTCGCGACCATCGATATCAAGAGCGGCGATCTGGTCGCCGGCGACGATTATCCCGCCGCCGCGGAGCTGCACCGTGCGATCTACAAAAAGCGTGCGGATGTCAACTACATCGTCCACAACCAGAGCCCTGCGGTCATGGCGGTCTCCCGCACGAACAAGGTCATGAAGCCCTTGCTCGACGACTTCGCGCAGCTCGTGGGCGTGACCGTGAAGAACGCGGTCTACGACCCGAACAACACGCTGAAAACCGCGAAAAAGACCGTCCGTGCGCTCAAAGGGCGCAACGGCGTGCTGCTTGCCAACAACGGCGCGCTGTGCGTCGCGGGCAGCGAGTACGACGCCACCGCCGTGGAAATGGTCATGGAAAAGGGCTGCCGCACCGAAGCGGGCAAAAAGCTCTTCGGAACGGGCAAAGCGATCAACCCGATCGAGACCCGCCTGATGCGCTTCATCTACCTTAAGAAATATTCCAAACAGGCGCAGAAGTAAGCGCAAACAACAAAAAGGGATCCCCGCGCACCGAGACAACGCTCGGCGCGCGGGGATTTTTTGCCAAATTTTCTATACAGCGCGTTGACAAACGTCGGGAAAATGCTTTATAGTTAAAGAAAAGCGTAAAAAGAAAGGAAGAAGCTCCATGCTCAAAAAACGACTCTTTTCGGTATGCCTTGCGGTGTGCATGGCGTTGACCGTGCTGCCGCTGAGCGGGCTGGCCGCGTCTGCCGAAACCGCCGGGGACTATACGTATGAGGTCCTTTCCGAAGCGGATAAGACCTGCGCGATTGCGGATTATACGGGTAGCGCGGCAGAGCTTGTCATCCCATCGGAGCTGGATGGGTATACCGTGACGCGCATCATGAATTATGCGTTTCAAAACTGTGATACGCTGACGAGCGTAACGGTCGGGGAGGGCATAATGTTTATCGGGACCGGCGCATTTGAGAACTGCACTTCACTTGTATGCATTACGATCCCGGACAGCGTGACGCACATTGAGGGAAATGCGTTTACCGGCTGTGAAGCGCTGACGGGCATTGCGATCCCGGACAGTGTGATAAGCATTGTGTCTTCTGCGTTTTGGAAGTGCGAATCGCTGACGAGTATTTCGGTTGCGAAGGACAACCCGAAGTATGCAAGCGAAAACGGGGTGCTGTTCGACAAAGATAAAACAGAGCTGGTTGCGTATCCGGCGGGAAAATCGGATGCGGAATACAGGATCCCGGAGAGCGTAACGCGTATTGGGCTTGGGGCGTTTTATCTGTGCGCATCCCTGACGGGCATCACGATGGGAGACCGTGTGACGGACATCGACGCTTATGCGTTTTACTGGTGCGAATCGCTGACGAACATCACGCTCCCAAACGGCGTGACAAGCATTGGGTTTTCGGCGTTTTATCGGTGCGGATCCCTAACGAGCATCGTCATTCCGGACAGTGTGACCAGCATAGGGGAATGGGCATTTAGGGACTGTGATGCTCTGACACTCTATGGATGTCCCGGCAGCTGCGCGGAAACCTACGCTGCGGAAAATGATATTCCGTTTGTCATTTTGGGCTCGGGCGCTGCGTCCGGTGATGTGAACGGTGACGGAGATGTGGATGCCGTAGACGCGCGCTGGGTGCTGCAAGCGGCAGCGGGTATACGTCCGCTGGAAGGCTCTGCCCTCGCCGCTGCGGACGCGAACGGCGACGGCACAGTCGACGCCGTGGATGCGCGCTGGATCTTACAGGCGGCGGCGGATATACGTACCTTATAAGGACTACAAAACCAACCCCCGGCGGGAGTTTTCCGCCGGGGGTACTGCGTTGTATGCCGTTCATTTTCCGCTCATATGCAGCGGTTCAAATTTTGCACAGGATTTATTTCTTCCCCTTACCGTTTTTCGTCGCTGGCTTTTCGGCTTTTGCGCTCTTTTGCGCCGGTTTTCCCGCGGACTTCGACGCGGTGCGCGCTCTTTCTTCGCTCTCGTCCGCTGCGAACGCGGATTTCGTGTGCCAGATGTTCTGCGCATACTCGTTGATCGCGCGGTCTGCCGCGAAGCGGCCCGCACCCGAAATGTTCATCAGCGACATGCGGTTCCACGCGAGCGTGTCGCCGTAAGCCGCCGCCGCGCGGTGCTGGGTGCTGCGGTAATCGGCAAAATCTGCGAGCACCATATACGGGTCGTTGGTCAAAAGCCCGCTGATCTCGGGGAAGGTCTTGCCCGCAATGGCGTTGCGCGCCACGAAATCCAGCGCGTCGTGCAGCTCGGTGTTGTTGCTGTAATAGCTCTGCGGGTTATAGCCGCGGCGTTTTAATTCCTCGACCTCGGGCGTGCGCATGCCGAAAATGAAGATGTTGTCCGCGCCGACCGCGTCGTGAATTTCGATGTTCGCGCCGTCCATGGTGCCTAAGGTGACGGCGCCGTTCAGCATCAGCTTCATGTTGCCCGTGCCGCTCG
The DNA here is from genome assembly GCA_900545625.1 of uncultured Oscillospiraceae bacterium. Taxonomy (GTDB): domain Bacteria; phylum Bacillota; class Clostridia; order Oscillospirales; family Acutalibacteraceae; genus Fimenecus. The sequence goes on from UQZS01000065.1 coordinate 3,761, forward strand.
CTTCCGTGCCCGCAAGGGAGATCTGTTCGGAAATATCCGCCGCCGGCATCAGGTTTTCCGCCATGGTGACGTTATAGTCTTCACAGTAAACGACCTTTAAGCGCCCGCGCATGTCGGGGTCGTTGTTGATCATATCGCCGAGCGCGCAGATGAAGCTGATGATCTTTTTCGCCATAAAGTAGCCCGACGCCGCCTTCGCGCCGAAGATATAGGTGTGCGGGGTGAAATCCGCGTTCGGGTTCGCCTTGATGGCGAGGTACTGCGCCAAAATGTTCAGCGCGTTCAAATGCTGGCGCTTGTACTCGTGCAGACGCTTGACCTGCACGTCAAAGATCGAATCGGGGTCAAGCTGTATGCCGGTCTGCTTTTGCACGTGCTCGGCAAAGCGCACCTTGTTCGCGCGCTTGATCTTTGCCAATTCTTCAAGAACGGATTTGTCATCCTTGTAGTCGCGCAGCTTCAAAAGCTCGTCGGCGTGCAGCACATAGCCGTCGCCGATGAGGTCGTTGAGCAGTTCGGACAGCTTCGGGTTCGCCTGGCACAGCCAGCGGCGGTGCGCGATGCCGTTTGTGACATTTTTGAATTTGTTGGGCGTGAGGGTATAGAAATCGTGGAATACGGAATCCTTGAGGATCTCACTGTGCAGCGCCGAAACGCCGTTGACGGAGTGCGAACCCGCGACGCAAAGATTCGCCATACGCACCACGCCGTTGGAGATGACCGCCATGCGCTCCACACGGTCGGCGTCGTTCGTCGCCTGCCACACAAAGCTGCGGAAGCGGTTGTCGATCTCCTTCGTGATCTGCCAGATGCGGGGCATCAGCCGGCGGTAGAGGTCCTCGGGCCAGCATTCGAGCGCCTCACGCATGACGGTGTGGTTCGTGTAGGCGACGGCATTCGTGACGATCTTCCACGCGTCGTCCCAGCCGTAGCCGCATTCGTCCAGCAGGATGCGCATCAGCTCCGGGATGGCGAGCGTCGGGTGCGTATCGTTGATATGGATGGCGACCTTGTCCGCGAAGTTGTCCATTGTGCCGTACACGCGCAAATGGCGATGGACGATGTCCTGTACCGAAGCGGAAACGAGGAAGTACTGCTGCCGAAGCCGCAGGGATTTGCCCTCCGGATGGTTGTCGGCAGGATAGAGCACCTTGGAGATGACCTCCGCCATGGCGTTTTGCTCCATGGCGCGCATATAGTCGCCCTGGTTGAACAGCGACATGTCCAAAGCGGGCGCCTTTGCCGACCACAGACGCAGGACGGAAATGCCCTTGCCGTCCTTGCCGGAAACATACATATCATAGGGGACAGCCTGCACGGGGTTGTAATTCACAAGCTCCACGTGATGGAACTTGTCGTCCCACGAGTCGCGTACCTCGCCTTCAAAACGGACTTCCAGTGCGCTTTCCTCGTGCGGGACAAGCCAAACGTCGCCGCCGGGCAGCCAGAAGTCGGGCAGCTCCGTCTGCCAGCCGTCTACGAGCTTCTGCTTGAAGATGCCCGCCTCATACAGAATGGAGTAGCCGCGCGCGGGGTAGCCTTGTGTTGCAAGCCCGTCTAAATAGCATGCCGCAAGCCGTCCGAGCCCGCCGTTGCCGAGGCCCGCGTCCGGCTCACATTCGTACAGGTTTTCGAGCTTGACGCCGTAATCCGCCAGCACGCTTTCAAAAACGTGCGTAAGGTTGAGATTATACAGGTTGTTTTTGAGGGAGCGACCCATCAAAAACTCCATGCAAAGGTAATAGACCTTTTTGGTGCCCGCCGTGGTTGCCTTTTCGGAAAACTCCGCGCGGCCCTCGCTCATCATATCGCGCAAAATGAGCGCGATCGCCTTGTAATACTGCTCGTCGGTCGCCTCCTCGGGCGACACCCCCATAAAGTGGGAGAGCTTGGCTTCAAGCAGCTCTTTTGCTTTCTTCTTGGACAGTGCGTAATTCATACAAATCCTCCAAAATATTTTCGAGAAACCCAAAGGGTGAATATTCTATTTGTATATAATATACTAATTTCCGCAAAATAGCAACCGCAAGCAAAAGATTTCGGCGTTATATACAAAAACGGGAAAGCGGGGAGAGCCGTAAAAATCACCGCAGCACGGACAGCACGCGGCGCGCCGCCGATGATGCCGATCATGTTCTCACTTCCGCCAAACAGATTTTTTCTGTTATATCATGTCGCCGAACGCGCAAGCGCGAGGCGGGCATGATACAATGTTCTCCGAATCTCTGAAAAGCTCTGCGTTTCAGAGATCCGTGAGGTTATTAAACCATAGTATGGGCAAAATTGCAAAGGGGAAATCCGTAAAACAGCAAAACAGCGGGCATGTTTAACTGTATAAGCGCATAGCAAGATTCTCCTTGACAAGCCGAAAAAGTCGGTATATAATAGCAACGCTGATTCGGTATGCACGGATTTCGGCGCAGACCCGGTACGTAAACGCCGGGTATTCACCTAACCTTCTTCTGTGCTGCGCGACAGGCAAATTTAAAAGAGGTGAAACCAAATGACCAAAGAAGAAAAGCAGGCCATCATGGCGGAGTATGCCACCCACGAGGGCGACACCGGCTCGCCTGAGGTACAGGTCGCGGTGCTCACGAAGCGCATCAACGATCTGACCGAGCACTTGAAGACCCACAAAAAGGACCATCACTCCCGCCGCGGGCTTTTGATGATGGTCGGTCACAGACGCAACCTGCTTGCGTATCTGCAAAAGACCGACATCGAGCGCTATCGTTCGCTCATCGCAAGGCTCGGCATCCGCAAATAAAATGCGCGTAAGGCAAGCGGTCCTCTGCGGCTGCTTGCCTTGCTTTGCTTTTGCCAAGCTTTGCAAAACCGTTCCCCATCGGAGGCGCGTCGGATGTTTTAGCGGTAAATGGAGCTTTCCGGCTTTCGGACGGCCGCATTTATTGCTAAAAACCGAACCGAGCCTCCGCGGAAATAGAAAACGCGCCCTTGTGCGCAAAAAGAAAGAGGTAAGGTAATGTTTTTCAAGGACTACAAACGCTTTGAGACCGAGCTCGCCGGCAGACCGCTTGTCGTCGAGGTCGGCAAAATGGCGCAGCTTGCCGGCGGCAGCTGCATGGTGCGCTACGGCGAGACCGAAATTCTGTGCACCGCGACCATGTCCGCAAAGCCGCGCGACGGCATCGACTTTTTCCCGCTTTCCGTCGATTTTGAGGAAAAGCTCTATTCCGTCGGTCGCATCCCCGGTTCGTTCCTGCGCCGCGAGGGCAGAGCGAGCGAGAAGGCGACGCTGGCTTCGAGACTCATCGACCGCCCGATCCGCCCGCTGTTCCCCAAGGACATGCGCAACGACGTGGGCGTCGTGGCGACCGTAATGTCGGTTGATCCCGACTGCGCGCCCGACGTCACCGCGATGATCGGTGTTTCCGTCGCCATCAGCATTTCCGAGATCCCGTGGGATGGCCCCATCAGCGGCGTGTCCGTGGGCCTTGTGGACGGCGAATATGTCATCAACCCCACCGCCGAGCAGCGTGAGAAATCGGAGATGGCGGTCACCGTCGCTTCGACCGATTCGCTCGTCGCCATGATCGAAGCGGGCGCGAACGAAGTGCCCAACGACGTCATGTTTGACGGCATCATGTTCGGCCATAAGGCAAACCAGAAGATCGTCGAGTTCATCAAGGGCATCCGCGAAGAAGTCGGCAAGGCAAAGGTGGAGTTCCCGTCGAACGACCCCTCGCCCGAGCTTTACGAAGCGGTCAAGGATTTCGCGATCGAGGATGTGCGCGCCGCGCTCGACACCGACGATAAGCGTATCCGCGACGAGCGCTTGAAGCCCGTTTACGACGCTGTGCATGAAAAATTTGACGAGCAGTTCCCCGAAGAGGCGGACAAGATCGACGACTGCCTGTACAAGCTTCAGAAGTTCGTCGTGCGCCGCTGGCTTTTGGACGACGGCAAGCGTGTGGACGGCAGAGGCATCGACGAGATCCGTCCCCTGAATGCCGAAGTCGATCTGCTTTCGCGCGTGCACGGTTCGGGCATGTTCACCCGCGGGCAGACACAGTGCCTGTCGGTCACGACCTTAGGTCCGATGAGCAGTGCGCAGCTTTTGGACGGCATTGACAGCCAGACCGAAAAACGCTATATGCATCACTATAACTTCCCGTCCTATTCCGTGGGCGAGACCAGACCTTCCCGCGGGCCGGGCAGACGCGAGATCGGCCACGGTGCGCTTGCCGAGCGTGCGTTGCTGCCGGTGATCCCGTCGGTCGAGGAATTCCCGTATGCCATCCGCGTTGTTTCTGAGGTGCTTTCCTCCAACGGCTCGACTTCGCAGGGCTCGATCTGCGGCTCTACGCTGTCGCTGATGGCGGCGGGCGTGCCGATCAAAGCGCCCGTAGCGGGCATCTCCTGCGGCCTTGTGACCGAAGGAGACCGCTTCATGACCATGGTGGACATCCAGGGCGTGGAAGACTTCTTCGGCGACATGGACTTCA
>UQZS01000066.1 GCA_900545625.1 uncultured Oscillospiraceae bacterium
GGCATGTGCATGTCGGCAACGGCGTTTACGGCAACTTCAATTTGACGCTGGTAGATGACACCGATATCTATATCGGCGATCACTGCATGTTTGGGCCGAATGTCACTGTCGCTACGGCGGGGCACCCCGTGGAGCCGAAGCTCCGCAGCCGCGGGATGCAGTTCAATGTTCCCGTTCACATCGGCAAAAACGTTTGGGTCGGCGCGGGCGCAGTGATCCTGCCCGGCGTGACGATCGGCGACAACAGCGTCATCGGCGCAGGCAGTGTGGTGACAAAGGACATCCCAGCGAACTGCGTGGCGGTTGGAAATCCCTGCCGCGTGCTGCGCGAGATCGGCGAGCACGACCGCATCTATTACTATAAGGATCGCAAGATCGATTTGGAGTGACCGCGTTTTTCACCGCAAGGGAGTCGTTACATGGAGCTTGCTGCATTTTTTCCGATGATCGGGGAACTGCCCGAAGCCGAACGCGCAAAGCTTGCCGACGCAGCGGTATACCACCGCGTACCGGCCGGGACGGTGCTGCATGACGGAGCCTCCGGCTGCACGGGGCTTCTGCTTGTAGCGTCGGGGCAGCTGCGCGCTTATATCTTCTCCCCGGAGGGACGCGAGATCACGCTGTATCGCCTGTTTGAGCGGGATGTGTGCCTGCTTTCCGCGTCATGTATGATCCAAAGCCTGCAATTTGATATTACAGTGGAGGCGGAAAAGGCGTCGGAGGTGTGGGTCATCCCTGCAAAAGTCTATCAAAGGGCTTCAGAAAGCTGCGCCGCGCTTGCCAATTACACCAACCAGATCATGGCGAGCCGCTTTTCCGAGGTCATGTGGCGGGTAGAACAGCTTTTGTGGAAGAGCATGGACAAACGCCTGGCGGGCTTTTTGCTGGAGGAAGCCGCGCTCGAAGGCAGCGGCACGCTGCATATCACGCACGAGAAAATCGCCAACCATCTGGGGACCGCACGCGAGGTCGTGACGCGCGTTTTGCGGGATATGCAAAACGAGGGGCTGATCCGCCTGTCGCGCGGGGCAGTGGAACTCACAGATGAAAAGCGGCTGCGGAAGCTTAGCGCACAGTAGACAAAGCCAAAATAACGGCGCGGGAAGTCAAATGCTTCCCGCGCCGTTTCTATACGGTTTGACAAAACCGCTATTTACTTCTCCATACCGCAAAGCGTCGCTTCGACGGCGGCTTCGCGTTCGGTCACGGCAGCTGCATACTGCCGGTACCCGCCGGAAAGATTGAAGCAATCAAAGCCGTTTTGCGACAGGATGCGGCAGGCGACGTAGCTGCGCAGCCCGCTTTGGCAGTGGACATAGATCGGTTTTCCTTTGGGCAGTTCCGCAAGTCGGTCCCGCAGTGTGTCAAGCTCGATATTTCGGAAACCTTCGATATGCCCGCGGACATATTCGCCCGGTGTGCGCACATCCAAAAGCGTCACGCTGCCGTCACGCGGCAAGGCTTCGACCTCATCCCAGAAAAACTGTTGCAGCTTACCCGAAGCTATATTGTCCGCGATATAGCCGACTAAGTTTACAGGGTCTTTCGCCGAAGCATACGGCGGCGCATAAGCGAGATCCAAATCTTTAAGCTGCCGCACGGTCAGCCCCGCCTGCATGGCGGTCGCCAGCACGTCGATGCGCTTATCCACGCCGTCAAAGCCGACAATCTGCGCGCCAAGCAGACGGTAGGTCTCTTTTTCGAACAAAACTTTCATGCTCATGACCTTGCCGCCGGGATAATAAGAGGCATGGTTCATAGGCGCGAGATAAATGCGGTCATAGTTAATACCCGCAGCCTTTGCTGCGCGGGCATTGAGCCCCGTAGACGCGGCGGTCATATCAAAAATCTGCACCACGCTGGAACCGAACGAACCGCGATACACGCTGTCCCCGCCGCAGATGTTGTCCGCCGCAATACGCCCCTGCCGATTGGCAGGCCCGGCGAGAGGAATGCACGCCGCCTCGCCGGTCACACCGTTTTGCACCTGCACCGCGTCGCCGACGGCGTAAATATCCGGCTCGCTTGTGCGCATATGGTCATCTACAACGATGCTCCCCTTTTCGCCGAGCGCAAGTCCCGCTTCGGCGGCGAGCTTTGTATCCGGCTCAACGCCGACGGCGATCACCGCCATATCCGCCGAAAGCGGCGGCGCGTTATCCGACAGCACGCGAACACCGTTTGCATCTGCGGACACATCCTGCACGGCATGCCCGAAGATCAGGCGCACGCCTGCGCGGCGCATACGCGCGTGCACAAACGCCGCCATGTCCGCGTCCAGCGGCATCAAAAGCTGATGCCCGCGCTGCACAAGCGTCACTTGAAGTCCTTGGCGCGTCAAGTTCTCTGCAAGCTCCAGACCGATATATCCGCCGCCCGCGATCACCACGGAGCCCGGAGCATTTTTTCGTACATACTCGTAGATGCGCAGGGTATCCTCTACGGTACGAAGCGTAAATACCCGTTCGGGCAACGGATCCGGGAGCCCCAGCCGGACGGGCCTCGCCCCGGGGGAAAGCACCAGCTTGTCGTAGGTTTCCGTAAACGTTTTTCCCGTTTCCAAGTTACGCACAGTCACAGACTTGCCCTTCGGGTCGATTGCCGTCACCTCGTGGTGCACACGCACATCCACATGGAAACGTGCCCGGAAGCTCTCCGGCGTTTGCAGGGTCAGTTCCGCTTCATCCTCGATCACGCCGCCGACATAATAAGGCAGCCCGCAGTTCGCATACGAAACATAGCCCGTACGTTCAAACACGATGATCTGTGCCGCTTCATCCAAGCGCCGCAGCCGCGCGGCAGCGGTTGCGCCGCCCGCGACGCCGCCTACAATGACAACCTTCATACATTCACCTCTCCGAATTTCCCGAAAGCCGGGTCCGCCGGAAAAACCGTTTCGTTTATTCCAGCATTTCCAAAATCTGCGCTTTGGGCAGCGCGCCCACCGATTGCCGGACGATCTTGCCGTCTTTTACGAACATCAGCGTCGGGATACTCATGATACCGAATGCGGATGCAAGCTCGGCCTGCTCGTCGACATTGACCTTGCAGACCTTGATTTCGGGCCGTTCTTCGGCGATCTCGTCCAGCACGGGCGCCACCATGCGGCAAGGGCCGCACCAAGACGCCCAGAAATCCAACAGCACGGGTTTTTCGCTGTGCAAAACCTCTGTTTCAAAATTCTCTGCTTTGATATGCAAAACTGACATTTTTGTTTCCTCCTGTACGGTAAAAGAATAACAAAAGCAAAATTCCGCTTTCGATATTCACAGTATACCGCAAAGCCGCCGAAATTTCCGTGACAAAATCACAGTTGCGCATATCGGATGAAAAATACAGGCACCCGCAAGGTATGCGGATGCCTGATACACGGCGGAAAGCCCGCCTTATTCGCCTTTCATTTCCAAAAGCTTGACCTTGCCGTTGTAGGCGTCCTCGCTGACCTTGATCGAATCGAAGATCGCCGCACGGATATCGTCCTCGGTCGCGCCGAGCTCAATCGCGTCCTTCTGCTCAGTGAACAGATTGACATCCATGATATAGGGCAGGTACAGCGGATCCATACCGCTGTCAATGCCGCGTTCCTTGTAGTCCTTGACAACCTTGCCCATGCCCATCTTCATCATCCAGGGCGCAACGCCGATGACCTTTCTGCCCTTCATGCCGCGGGCTTCATAGACGATAGCAAGGAACTCCTGCCAGGTAAGGTTGTACATACCGATCTTCCACGCGCGGAAGCCGCCGACATGCTTTTCGGCAGCGCCTGCGATGACCTGACCGACCTGATGGACGGTGAGCATCGTCGTGCCGCCCTTCGGGTACAGGGTAAAGGGCCATTTATCCATAAAGGCGATCTGCTCGATGAGGATGACCCACACGGGACGTCTGCCGGGCTGCGTGCCGAATATGTAGGGAAGCTCCAGGACAGACACATCAAAGTTCTCATCCGCAAAGCTCTCGCAGACCTTTTCCTGCTCGATACGGCTGCGGATATAGGGGTTCTTTTCGCAGATCGGCATATCCGGGCGCTCTTTGGCAAGCCAGCTGAAATACGAGCCGAGCACGACCGCGCGCTTGAGACCCATTTCCTTGCACAGCGGCAGGATGCGCTCTAAGGGCGCAATGTTGAACTTGTAATATGCGTCATACACGGGCGCGGGGAATTCCACGCGCTCGTCCACGCCGGCGGCGAAGATGAAGGTGTCGCAGCCTTTCAGCATCTCCTTGATCTCGTCATCGGACTTTTTGTTGATGTCGCCGAAAATGATCTCCATCTCCTGCGGGATGGGCGCCCCTTCGGGCAGCGGCGGCAGAGCGACGCTCTTGACTTCATGCCCCTTTTCGATCAGGATCTTGGCAGCTTCGCAGCCCAAAAGCCCCGTGCCGCCGATCATAAAGACTTTCATACACATACCTCCGAATTTTGGCAGAAAAAACGGTACGGTAATGCCGAATCGCTTCTGCGGGATTGTGAATAGTATAGCACAAGTTTTTGGGAATTTCAACCGAAAATGTTACACTTTGTTCACAGCTTGTCAAAATGTCTGACCGCCGCGCGAACGACGGCAGTGCCTTCGCACAGCGCTTGACATTTTGCCGCAGGGCGGGTACTATGTAAACAGAACCCCTTTCGGAGATGATCGTTTGAAGGTCAATTATCAAAAGGAAATGGAAGCGGTACTCGCGGCACTGCCCAAAAAAGCGCGACCTTCGCTTTTGCTGCAATGCTGCTGCGCGCCGTGCTCGAGCGCGGTGCTCGAAGTCTTATGCGCGCATTTTGACGTTTCCGTATATTTTTACAACCCGAACATCCACCCGCGCGCGGAATACGAAAAGCGTTTAAGCCAATTTGACAAACTTTTACCCGCCGCGCCGTTTGCAAAAGGCGTGCAGCAGATCCGCGCCGACTACGACCCCGCCGAATTCTTTGATGCGGTCAGGGGCTTGGAAGCAGAGCCCGAGGGCGGCGCGCGCTGTGCGGAATGCTTTCGGCTGCGCCTGCGCGCCACGGCCGAAAAAGCGCGCGCGCTCGGATTCGACTTTTTTACGACGACGTTGACCGTAAGCCCCCACAAGAATGCGGCGATCCTCAACGAATTGGGGAAAGCGATCGGCGAAGCGGTCGGGGTGCGGTTTTTGCCCTCGGATTTCAAGAAAAAAGAGGGCTACAAGCGTTCCATCGCACTTTCCAAAGCCTACGATCTGTATCGGCAGACGGACTGCGGGTGCATTTTCTCGAAGCGGGAGGAGAGCGGGGATGAGAATTTTCCTGCATCCGCTGATATTGGGGCGTCGATCTAACCGTTACATACCCAACCGCAAACAAATCCTGCGTAAAATGATTTGCTTTTAAAAAAAATCGTGCAAAAATTTGTTGACATTTGTTTCGTTCGGTGGTATTATATTCGGGCGGTTAAAAGCAATAGCTTGAACCCGCATTTGCGCTGCTAGCTCAGTTGGATAGAGTGTTTGGCTACGAACCAAAAGGTCGGGGGTTCGAATCCCTCGCAGCGCGCCAAGCAAAAAGCCTTGATATTCCTTGATTTATAAGGGATTCAGGGCTTTTTGTTTTGTCTCGCATGTTTGGGACATTTTCAGTGTTTCCAAAACAAAAATCTCTCCGTCGCGCGCAGGGCTCCTGCGCTTTTTCTTTTTGATTTGTATTTGTAAATTTTTTCGGCAAAGCACTAAGTGAAAAGCCGTTTGTTACAAAAATTTTTCCAAAGCAATCCATAAATCGCAACGCTGCAAAGCGCTGCAAATGAATCCCTTAAATTTCGTGTTATTTCTGCAAAAAAATATGTTGTTTTGTAAATTTGGATGGAAGTTTGCAAAAATAGTGATATATTATCACATAATGTTAGAATGGGTGATCTTATGGCTGTTGTAATCGAATGGGAATTTTTACGGCTTGTGGAAGAACAGCGCCAAGCGCTGCGATTGACGATTGAGGAGTTAGCAGCGCGCGTGGATCTTTCGCCAAGGCAATATCAAAATTACCTAAGTGGGAAAATGCAGCCGCTATTTGGCACCGCTATGCGGTTGGCTGCGGCGGTGGACATTGATTTGAACGCGCTGCAAAAATTGCTCGTACCCGATTTAAACGGATATTATCTTAAACCCAGCAAAGCGGAAAAAGAGAAACTGCGGCTTGCTTTACGGAAATAAAGTATTTCCAGCTTGACGTTCCGTGAAATGCGGGAGATGGATTATATGGGCATTGGTATGCCTGCATGCCGTGGACGACACTTCTGCCTTTTTTCGGTCGTCTTTGTGCTTATGTTTTGCTTTTGAACGCCCGCCTGCGTTGCATCTGCCGTAGTTTTTTCCTTTTCGGCACATGCCGCACATTGGGCAGATTTGACGAAAATGCAAAAACGCGGCGGGCAGGCGAATGCCGATTCCCGCCGCAATATGTTGTTTTGATCTATGCCGCCTGTGCTTCAAAAGACACGGTAGCATTGCCGCTTTCATCTGTGCCGAAGGTGAACGTCACAAGGAGCTGCGAACCGCCGGACCCCGTGCACTGCACAGAAAAGCCGCTCTCGGTCGGTTCGGGCTGCAAGCCGAAGTCCGTATAAAAATTTTGGAAATCCTCTTGTGTCCCGACGGCAAGATACATAGAGCCCGGCTGCGCGCCGCCGAACGCGATATGCTGGATCAGCCCAAGCTCCTCAGCCGTGAACAGGTGCAGCGGGCAGAGGAAATTCTCCGAGACGTCGCCGACCCTGCAGCCGCTTTTCAGCTGATAAAATCGGATACTTTTGCTGCCGTCTGTTTCGCATTCTCCCTCTGTGAGCCCATTCGGGAATACATAACCGGGAATTCCCTCACCGTGCCCTGCCGTTTCGCCGATCTGCTCGACTTTCAGCATACACATGCTGCCCGCCGTATCGGTCAGCAAATAGCGGTCGTCGAGGATCTTTTGGAACGTGACATCGGGATTTTCGGCTTTTAGCGCCGCAACGATCTCGGAAAAAGGCTCCGTAGATATAAACTCGCCGTTCCTGCCGTATTGCTCGGAATATGACGGCGACCGCTCAGTGCGGATATCCCACGGCACCGAAACGCTGATAAAGGCTTGCGTATTTTCGGAATACGTCAGAAAGATCTGTGTATCATACGGCCGCACGCAGCCGGCAAGCAGTGTAATCGTGCAGACTGCCAAAAGAGCAGCAACCGCAAAAATTCGCTTTGTACCCATAGCCTTCTCCCCAAAAATGCGTCATTTTATGGTTCGAATATTTTCATGACCCATTGGCATCCCCTCATCTATAGTATAGCAAACGGTAAAAATTATAGAAATTCCCTAAATTTTACAAAATTTTATGTGCTTTTTTAGCATATCGGTCAGGTCTGTTGCCGGATTCGGCGCGTTGCATTCACTCCATCGAAAAGGAATACGGCAAGAGCTCGGCTAACGTGTGCACCTCACATTCGCCCGTATCGTCACCGAAGATGATCCTAAAATCCGGCGCGCAGAATTCCGAAAGCGCCTGTCGGCACACGCCGCACGGCGTGCAGAAATGCTTGTAAACCCCATTTTTGTCGCGCCCGACCACGGCGATCGCTTCAAAATCCGTTTCGCCCTCGCTGATCGCTTTAAACAGCGCCACGCGCTCGGCGCAGACGGTCGGGGAAAAGCTCTTGTTTTCAATATTACAGCCGAGATAGACCCTGCCCCCGCGTGTTAAAAGCGCCGCGCCCACCTGAAAGCCCGAATACGGCGCGTAGGCGTGTGCTTGCGCGTCCAGCGCACAGGCGACCAATTCCTGCGGCGTCATTGCCATCACTCCTTCGGATTTTGAATTGCCTTCAAACCCATTGTATCGAAAGCCAACCGAAAAATCAACCTGTCCGCGGTCTTTTTTCCTGCACGCCGCCATATATAAAAAAGGAAACCAATGGAAATTTCGGAGGTATGCATATGGAGACCTTGCGGTACGGCAGCCGCGGCACGATGGTGCTGTATTTGCAGCTCGC
>UQZS01000067.1 GCA_900545625.1 uncultured Oscillospiraceae bacterium
CCGTATACCTGTACGGCAGCGTCCGCGCCGCAGGTCACGGACAGTATGGCGGAAATCACCCTGCATTTGACCTGCGATAAAGCGGTGTGCGAGCAGCTTGGCGCGCCGCGGCTCGTGCAGGTCGTTTACCGCCTGACCGATGCGGGGCTTCAAATGGAGGTGTCGTGGTTCGGCAAGGATGCCAACCGCCTGACGGAAGCGTTTTACCTGCACCTGTTCCCTGCAAAGGGGGACTTTACCGTCCGCAAGCTTGGCACAGACCTTTCGCCGTTCGACGTAGTTTCCATGGGTTCGCGCTGCCTGCACGCCGTCGAGTGCGCAAATTTACAAACCGAGGACGGAATTTTTGAGCTTCGAAGCTGTCATGCGCCGCTGCTGTGCCTTGGAAAAGGCAAAATTCTGGAGTTTGATGACAAAACGGAGAACATAGAACGCGATGGGATCACCTATATCCTCCACGACAATGTTTGGGGCACGAATTTCCCGCTGTGGTACTCGGACAATGCCCGCTTTGTATTCGCTGTGCGCGAAGCGGAACCCGATGCAGCGGAAAAATAAAAAACTTAAAAAATCGGAATTGACAAAATCCGCGCTGCGTGGTAAAATCTAAAAAATTTGCGCAGCGCGGAAAGGAAGCGGAACGATGCACGGTGTTTTTCAAAGATCCCTGCAAGAAGCGTTCGTTTTCCCCTTTGCATCGGTTGGTGCTTTTTCCGTTTCCGTTTTTCCGTTTTCTATTTGTTGTTAAGCGGCGGTTTTACCGTCGCTTAATTTTTTGTGCGCGGCAAAAATACAGCGGCGATTCGGTTGAAATCCGACAGATTGTATGCTACAATAAACTGTTGAAATGTGTGTATTCGGAAAGGATCGGTGAAGGCTTTGAAAGCGTACTTAATGCTGGAGGACGGCTCCGTTTATGAAGGACAGGCGCACGGCGATTTTCGGGAGACGGTGTGTGAAGTTGTATTTAACACGTCCATGACGGGCTATGTGGAGATATTGACCGACCCTTCGTATGCGGGGCAGGGCGTGGTGATGACCTATCCGATGATCGGCAACTACGGGATCTCCCGCGAGGACTTTGAAAGTGAACGGTTGCAGCCGAGCGCCTTTTTGGTGCACGAGTTGTGCGACACGCCTTCCAATTTCCGCTGCACCGATACGATCGAAAATCTTTTAAAAGAATTCGGCATCCCCTGTATGTCGGGGCTCGACACGCGCGCCGTCGTCAAAAAGCTGCGCGAATCGGGTACCATGCGCGGCGTGCTGACCGACGATATTTCCGACAAAGACCGCCTTATGCAGGAAATCTATGCCTACAAGCAGGAAGGGCTTGTGGAAAGTGTCTCTTGCAAGGCACCGTATGTGGCAGGCAAAGGTAATGCAGGCGCGAAGATCGCACTTTACGACTTCGGCACAAAGCGCAATATTGTGGAAAGTCTTGCGTCGCGCGGGTGCGAGGTTACGGTGTACCCCGCGTGGACAAGCGCTGAAACCGTGCTTTCGACGCATCCCGACGGCGTGATGCTCTCCAACGGCCCGGGAGACCCTGCCGCCTGCGTGAACATCATCCGCGAGATCCGCAAGATCTATGACTACGGCGTGCCGACCTTTGCCATCTGCCTCGGGCACCAGTTGACGGCGCTTGCCGTCGGCGGCGAGACGGAGCGCATGAAATACGGTCACCGCGGCGCGAACCATCCGGTCAAATTCCTGCATGAGGATCGCACCTACCTTTCCTCGCAGAACCACGGTTATATGGTAAAGGCCGAGGGCCTGCCGCAAAACGCCGAGGTGCACTGCGTTAACGTCAATGACGGCACGGTGGAGGGCATCCTCTACCACGGCAAGCCGATTTTCACGGTGCAGTTCCATCCGGAGGCGAATGCAGGTCCGCGCGACACGGCGTTCCTGTTTGATAAATTCCTGAAAATGGCGGCGGAGGGCAGATACGATGATTGACAAAAGCATTAAAAAGGTTATGGTCATAGGCTCCGGCCCCATCATCATCGGGCAGGCAGCGGAGTTTGACTATGCGGGTACGCAGGCGTGCCGCTCCTTGAAAGAGGAGGGGATCGAGGTCGTGCTCGTCAACTCCAACCCCGCCACGATCATGACCGACGGCGACATCGCCGACAAGGTCTATATCGAGCCGCTCACCATCCCGACGCTGACCAAGATCATTGAAAAGGAAAAGCCCGATTCCCTTTTGCCCACCCTCGGTGGGCAGACGGGGCTCAACCTCGCGATGGAGCTTGAGGAAAAGGGTATCCTGAAAGAGAACGGCGTGCGGCTCATCGGCATCAACGCCACGGCGATCAAAAAAGCGGAGGATCGCCAGGAATTTAAAGATACCATGGAAAAGATCGGCGAGCCTTGCATCGAATCGCTTGTCGTGCATGATGTGGAATCCGCCGTGGAATTTTCCGCCAAGATCGGTTACCCCGTTATCGTGCGCCCCGCGTATACGTTGGGCGGTACGGGCGGCGGCATTGCCGACAATGAAGAAGAACTGCGCGAGATCTGCGCGAACGGCCTGCGGCTTTCGCGCGTGACGGAAGTCCTCATCGAAAAGTGCATCGCCGGCTGGAAAGAGATCGAATACGAAGTGATGCGCGACTCCAAGGGGAACTGCATCACGGTCTGCAACATGGAAAACCTTGACCCCGTCGGCGTACATACGGGCGACTCCATCGTTGTGGCGCCTTCGCAGACGCTGATGGATAAAGACTATCAGATGCTGCGTTCGGCGGCGCTGAATATCATCACGGAGCTCGGCATCGAAGGTGGCTGCAACGTGCAGTTCGCTCTGCATCCCGATTCGTTCCAGTACGCGGTCATCGAGGTCAACCCCCGTGTGTCGCGTTCTTCTGCGCTCGCGTCTAAGGCGACAGGCTACCCCATTGCGCGCGTTGCGGCGAAGATCGCTTTGGGGTTAGGGCTTGACGAGATCCCCAACGCCGTTACGGGCAAGACCTTTGCGTCGTTTGAACCCGCGCTCGACTATTGCGTTGTCAAATTCCCGAAATGGCCGTTTGACAAATTCGTCACGGCAAAACGCACGCTCGGTACACAGATGAAGGCGACGGGCGAGGTCATGGCGATCGCGCGTTCGTTTGAAGCGGCGCTGCAAAAGGCGATGCATTCGCTCGAGGAAAACCGCAAAAGCCTGTTGTATCCCGAATGGCTGGAAAAATCGCTGCCCGAACTTGAAGAACTGTTGGAAAATATCGACAATACCCGCATTTATGTTGTCGCCGCGGCGATCTATAACGGTATGGCGCTCGAGAAGATCCATGACATCACCAAAATCGACATTTGGTTCTTACAGAAGATCAAGGTCATTGTCGATATGGAAAAGCTGCTTTCTACAGGCTGCTGCGACCGCGATACGCTGCTCGAAGCCAAACGGCTCGGCTTTACGGATGACGTGATCGCGAAAAATGTCGGCGTGACGGAAGCGGCGATCAAGAATCTGCGCAAAATGTGGAACATCCGCCCCAGCTTTTCGGTGGTCGATACCTGTGCGGCGGAATTTGCGGCGCAGACGCCCTACTACTATTCCGACTACTGCGTCGAAAACGAAGTAGATACCACAAAGTCCAAAAAAAAGATCATGGTTCTCGGCTCCGGCCCCATCCGCATCGGGCAGGGCATCGAGTTTGACTACTGCTCGGTGCACTCCATCTGGGCGCTGAAAAAAGCGGGCTGTGAGGCGATCATCGTCAACAACAACCCCGAAACCGTTTCCACCGACTTCGACGTGTCCGACAAGCTGTATTTCGAGCCTCTCACGCCCGAATACGTTACCAATATTGTCGAATTGGAACAGCCCGATGGCGCGATCGTCCAGTTCGGCGGGCAGACCGCCATCAAGCTGACGAAAACGCTCAACGATCTCGGCGTGACCATTCTCGGTACGGATGCCGACCACGTGGATGCCGCCGAGGACCGCGAACGGTTCGACGAGATCCTTGAATATTGCGACATCGCCCGTCCAAAGGGGCAGACGGTGTTTACCACCGAGGAAGCGCTCGCCGCCGCGCACGCGCTCGGCTATCCGGTGCTGGTGCGCCCGAGCTACGTCCTCGGCGGGCAGGGCATGCAGATCGCTGCCAACGACGACGACATCAATGAATTTATGGGTATCATTACCCGCACCATCCCCGACCTTTCCGAGCACCCTGTGCTTGTGGACAAGTATTTGATGGGGCAGGAGGTCGAGGTGGACGCCATCTGCGACGGGCGCGATATCCTCATCCCCGGTATCATGGAGCACGTCGACCGCGCGGGCATCCACTCCGGCGACTCGATTTCCGTGTACCCGGCGGTCACGCTTTCCGAGCGCGTGCAGAAAACGATCGTCGATTACACCAAGCGTCTTGCCTCCGCGCTGCACGTCATCGGCATGATGAACATCCAGTTCATCGTCCTGCACGAGGAGGTCTATATTATCGAGGTCAACCCCCGTTCCTCGCGTACGGTGCCGTATATCAGCAAGGTCACGGGCATCCCCGCCATTTCCCTTGCAACGCGCGCCATGCTCGGCGAGAAGATTCAGGATATGGGCTACGGTACGGGGCTTTACCCGAACAGCGGCTACTATGCCATCAAGCTGCCCGTGTTCTCCTTTGAAAAGATCATCGGCGCAGATACGGCGCTCGGCCCCGAAATGAAATCCACGGGCGAGGTGCTCGGTATTTCGCAGGATTACAACGAGGCGCTTTTGAAAGCCTTTGAGGGCGGCGGCATCTCGCTGCCGAAGGACGGCAAGATCATCGTCACGGTGCGCGATAAGGACAAGCCCGAAATCTGCGAAATGCTCAAGGCCTTCAAGGATTCCGACTTCCGATTTTATGCCACGCCCGGCACGCGCAAGGCACTGTTGGAGGCGGGCTTCCAAAACGTCAAGCCTGTCAACAAGATCTCCGGCGACAGCCCGAATATTCTCGACATGCTTTCTGCTGGGGATGTGTCGCTCATCATCAACACGCCCACCCACGGGCGTCTGCCCGACCGCGACGGCTTCAAGCTGCGCCGTATCGCGGTGGAAAGCGGCGCGTCGTGCTTAACGTCTCTCGACGCGGCGCGGGCAATCATGCAAAGCGCCTATATCGTGCCGAGCGATAAAATGTCCTTAACGGACATCGCTACGCTGCAGATCAAGAAGTAAACAAACCGCATAAAATGAGCACGGCCCCCGCACTGCGGGGGTCGATTTTTAAGATATATATTGATATGTTATCATAATTGTGCTAAAATAATGGCGAGGTGAAAACGATGAAAATGATTCGTCCTGTTTCTGATTTGCGCAATCACTTTGCGGAGATTTCCAAAACTGTGCATGAAACGGAGCAGCCCGTGTTTTTAACCAAAAACGGCTACGGCGATATGGTCGTGTTGAGCATGGACGCTTACGAGAATCTGCAATTCGAAAGCGAAGTTTACCATAAATTACAAGCGGCAGAGCGGGAAGCCGCCCTGACCGACACCCGCTATTCCGCCAAAGCGGTGTTGCAGGCGATGAAAGAAGAAATCCAAAATGGGACGGTATAAGCTGGCGTTTTTGCCTGCTGCACGACAGGATCTTTTGGACATCGTGCACTACATCGGGTATGAGCTGCAAAATCCACAGGCGGCGGAAAACACGGCAGAAAAGCTCATACAAGCAGCACAGCAGTTAGAGGATTTTCCGTACGCTGACCCGGTTTATATCCCGCAAAAGCCGCTTTTGAACGAATATCGAAAGCTCGCTGTGGGGCATTATGTATTATTCTATTGGGTGGACGAGGCGAACCGCGTTGTCACGGTTGCGAGGGTGCTTTACGGGAAACGAGATCGAGAAGCCGCCCTGAAATAGCGCGGCGGGTGTTGTAAAACCATCTGTTATAGACAAAGAGGCGATATGGTGCTGTTACTCTATCTTGTTTCGGCAATTTTATTTTTAGTTTTGCTGTTTTGCCTGATCTTCGCGTGGGCGGTGCTTCGCGCGGCGTTCGGCAATCGGCAGGAGGGGAGTGCGTATCTCAACTATTTTACGGCAGCGGATTTTGAGGACCTTGCAGCCGAAGCGGTGGAGTTCCCGAACCGGCGCGGCGAGACCCTGCGCGGCAATCTGTATTTTGAAAGCGGGCGCACCGATTTTCGCGCGCTGCTGATCTTTGCCCACGGCATGGGCGGCGGGCATTTGAGCTATACCACGGAGCTGGATTTCTTTGCAAAGCAGGGCTTTTTGGTGCTTGCCTATGATGCGACGGGAACGATGGCCTCGGACGGCAAATCGCTTCGCGGCTTCGGGCAGAGTGTTTCAGACCTGCAAAGCGCGCTTGCATTTGCCGCGCAAAATGAGAAAACAAAAGCACGCCCCGTAGTGCTCTGCGGGCATTCGTGGGGCGCTTACGCCGTGTGCCACGCACAATCCCCCGCGGTGCGCGGCGTGGTCGCGTTTTCCGCGCCGGAGGATGCCGCAACGCTGCTGTGCGCGCAGGCAAGCGCGCAAACCGGCGCACCGTTCGGCGCGTTAAAGCCGTTTTTACGCCTTTGGGAACGGCTGCGCTTCGGCAAAACGGCCGCCGCGCAGACTTCCAAGGTATTGCGAACCGCAAACGTCCCTGTCTTATTGCTCCACGGCGGCAAAGATGCAGTCGTGCCGCTTTCCAACGCGGCGGCAAATGCGCCGAACCTTTCCGAAAACCCGCATATAAAACGTGTTATCTACCCTGAAAAGTGTCATAACGTCTACAACACACTGGAAGCGGAGGCGGGCGTCGCCGAAATGCTCGAACGCTTTGGCGTACTTTCTAAACAAAAAGACGGCGGCGCCGATGCGCTTGCCGCCTATGCAAAGACTTTGGATTTCCGTAAGCTCTGCGAGGAAGACCCCACCGTCATGCAGACCGTCGAGCAGTTCTTGGAGGAGTGCTTGCTAGATCAGCAGGCTTGATTTGCCAAACAGAAGCTCCCGCTTTGGGGGCTTTATTTTTTTCCCGTCGAGCCGAAGCCGCCGGCGCCGCGCGCGGTGTCGTCGAGTCGGTCGCACTCCTCTACGGGCATCATGGAAACGGGCATCACCACAAGCTGCGCAATGCGCTCGCCCGGGGAAATGGTGTAGCTTTCTGCGACCTGGTTGATGACGCCGACTTTAATTTCACCCCGATAGTCGCTGTCGATAACGCCTACGGAATTCGTAAGCCCGATGCCGTGCTTGATCGCAAGCCCGCTGCGCGCAAAAACGAACGCTGCATAATTCGCGCTCGGCAGTTGGATGGCAAGCCCCGTCGGGATCAGCGCCGTCTCGCCGCCTTGCAGGGTCAACGGTTCGTCGATGCACGCGCAAAGGTCAAGCCCTGCGCTGCCGTCCGTCGCGCGCACGGGGATTTTTGCGTCGTCGCGTACCTTGCAGATTTTAAGTGTTTCCATACTATTCCACACCTCTGTAAAAAAGTCCTCTGGTGAATTCGCCGCGCGGCGCGGCGCCGGCTTCGAGCGCATCTAATATTTGTGCGCATTCTTCTTTGGATTCTATCGTAAAATCCAAAAAGTAAAAATCCACGTTTTGAATCTCCTGCAGCCGGTCGAGCATATAGGTCGGCCGGGAGTTGTAAACCTGCGAAAAGCCGTTCTCGCACCGAACGGGGAACCGCACGCCCTTGCGGTCTGTCAAAAAGCCCGTCCGATCACATTTTGCACAAGGCGTCCCGTTGCGCACGGGGCAGTTGCGCGTGAGCATCAGGGGCATCCGCCCGTAAACGCACACCCCGCGCGGCAGCACTCCGCCTAAAGCGGCGATCTGCGAAAGGCGCAGTTCATGGGAAAGCACCGCTTCCGAAACGCCGATCTGAGCCGCTTCCTCCAGCGCAAGGCTGTTATACAGATTCAAAAACGCGCCGCCGATGACGGGGATGCCTGCTTCGCGCGCAACGGCGACGGCGTCGAGCGTGTCGCAAAGCGCATACAG
>UQZS01000068.1 GCA_900545625.1 uncultured Oscillospiraceae bacterium
TCAGAACGTCGTGAGACAGTTCGGTCCCTATCTGTCGTGGGCGCAGGATATTTGAAGAGCGCTGTCCCTAGTACGAGAGGACCGGGATGGACGCACCGCTGGTGCATCGGTTGTTCCGCCAGGAGCACGGCCGAGCAGCTATGTGCGGTTTGGATAAACGCTGAAAGCATCTAAGCGTGAAGCCATCTCTAAGATAAGATATCCCACAGCTTAAGCTGGTAAGACCCCTCATGGACTATGAGGTTGATAGGCTGCGTGTGTAAGCATGGTGACATGTTCAGCTTGGCAGTACTAATAGGTCGAGGGCTTGACCTTTTGTGGTCTTCCAAAGTGAAACCACTTGCTTGTCCCCTCTCTTTCTTCCCCTTACCTCACTCCTTCCCTTTGTTCAGTTTTTAGGGTGTAATTTTTAAATGACCTGTCCTTTTGGACAGGTCATTTTTTATGCTTATGGAAAATTTGTCCTTGGATTTGTATTTTCTGACGAATGTACGCAGGATATGTTGCCTTTTCCTCCCTGCGCATGCTACAATTAAAAAGAAATGGGGGAGAAACGGATGAAAACCAAAATCGCTGCCGGATTACTTGTTTTGCTGCTTGTGCTTTCCTGCCTGACCGCATGCGGCGGGGATATTACGGATCGCGTACAGAGCGTTTCGGTCGTTGGGCGGGCTGTACCGACCTTTACCGTGGATGCGAACGGCGACTTTACTGTGCTGCAATTTACGGATACCCACCTCATCAGCGGTACGACGGGCAAGGACGAAAAGACGCTTACCGCCATGCGCACGCAAATAGAGGCGCAAAAGCCCGATCTGGTCGTGATCTCGGGGGATATGATCGAGGGGAGCAATGTTGACCCGCGCTTTAACAAGCTTGCCGCGATCGAAGCCGTCGGCACGCTGTTTGAAGAGCTCGGGCAATATTGGGCGTATGTCCCCGGCAACAACGACGGTGAGAAAAACGGTTCGACTGAGGACGTGGTCGCTGTTTTGTCGGCGTATAACCACTGTATTGTCGCCGATGAAGAGAATTCAACAGGCGCGACGCAGTATGCGGTCGACTTGCAGCGTGCAGACGGTACGCTTGTGCACAGCCTGATTTTTATGGATTCGCTGGCGCGCGACGCGAGCAACGACTATGACTACATGAAAGCCGATCAAGTACAGTGGGTCAGCCGTACTATCGTGGAAAAACAGTCGGCAAATCCGAATGTCACCGTCAGCCTGTTTTTCCACATGAATACACCGAACTTTGCCCTTTCCGGGCAGAACGGCACGCCGTATTCCGAAGAGATCGCACCTGTTCCCGCCGATTTTTATACAGGGATTGACGGCAACGCCGCACTGGACAGCGCTCTGGCAGATGCGGGCTGTGTGGGACTTGTATCCATCGGGCACATTCATCCCGAAACAAACTATGTGAGCTTTTATAACAATACATATTATCAGGTCGTCCGTTCGTCCGGCTATGCCATTACAGACACGCCCGGCTGTTCGTTGATCACGATCCACTCGAACGCCGAGACGGCAGAGGATATGTATGACTTTACGGAGATCGCCTTTTAACCTGTTTCAAGTAAGATAAGGGGATAAACGGCATGAGCTATTTGAAGGAACTGCGTAAATTGGTGGGACATCGCCCGCTTTTGTCGGCAGGCGCGACGGTGTTGGTGATAAGGGATCAAAAAGTTCTACTGAACCTGCGTGCCGATACGCATACATGGGGCATCCCGGGCGGCGGTATGGAGTTGGGGGAGTCCTTGGAGGAAGCGGCACGGCGCGAGCTTGCAGAAGAAACCGGGCTTTGCGCGCAGGAGCTGCAGCTTTTGACTGTGTTTTCGGGACGGGACTTTTACTTTGAATACCCAAACGGCGACAAGCTGTATTCCGTTATCGCTCTGTACCGGGCTTTACAAGTCAGCGGCGAATTGCGTATGACGGACGGCGAAAGCCTTGCGCTCGAATACTTTGCCTTGGATGCACTGCCAAAACTCGAAAGCCGAGCCGAAGCCGTACTTCGTTGGGTGTCGGCGCACAAAGACTTGTTGGGCGTGGATGCATAGCGCAAGAGCTCGACGCACCCGAAAAGCCCGTACAAAGGATTAAAAAGGGGGATTTGAAAGGAAAGATTGCTTGATCGAACCATGCAGTGGATAGGATAGGAGGATTCATATAAAAATTTTTGCGGCGATTTTACTTTGTTTATCCTTATGTTTGAGCTTGTGGGGATGTGGCTTAGCCGACCGTGAGCCGGCGGCAGACACGACTGCCATATCTGCGCCGACGGAACAAACCGCGGCATCTGCCGAACAGCAGCTGGCGACCTTTCAAGCGATAACTGCTGATTCGATTCGTGCCTTGGATATTGTATATACACGCCCCGAAAACGGCGGCACGCGCGTGTATAAAACGTTCACGGAAACAAGCGATATACAGGCAGTCTTGGATATTTTGGAGGAAGCAGACCTGCAACCTGCGGAAAATCAGGAACCGCAGGGCGGTTGGACTTTGCTTGTGCGCATTTGGCCTTCAACGCAATCCGGCAAGAGCGCAGAGCCGTTGCTCATTTCTTCAGGCGGTGATACATCGGTCAAAATCGGCAGCTATGCCTATACCGCAGGAAGCGATGCATATTATACCGATCTGCTTGCCCTGTTTGAGGCGTCTGCCGCAGAGGAAAAACCGTATATCATGTAATGGCAACAAAAGCAACATGAAACGAACCCGCCCTGTCCGAAAAAGGACAGAGCGGGCTTTGTATATTTGTTCTATTGCTCTCTGTTATTGATCCAACCATTCTTCCTTCAAGATCCCGTACTTCTGCGCATCACCCGTGCCGAAGCCTGCCTTATAGTAATGCTGGCGCGCAATGCCCTCCGGCGTCATGCCGAGCTTTTGCATGACCTTGCCCGATGCGGGATTGCGGGTATCATGTCCCGAATAAATGCGGTGAAAGCCGATCTCGCAGAACAGGTATTCGAACACGGCGTGCGCGGCTTCCGTCATATAGCCCCGGTTCCAATAGGGCTTGTCGATCTGCCAGCCCATCCCGGCGTCCCAAAGCCCGTCGTGCTCTGTGACCGAAATTTGCCCGATGACTTTCCTGCCGTCCAAGGTGATCGCCCAGTTGTAGTTGTCCTCGCGCTTGTAGCCCTCCAGCCAGTATTGCAGGATCTTTTCAGAGTCCTCTACGCTGCGGTGTGTCCGGTAGCTGACATAGCGCGTGACCGCAGGGTTGCCCGCCCATACGAAAATATCCGCCGCATCCGTTTTGCAGAATCGGCGCAGGATGAGCCGCTCGGTGTGAAGTGTCTGCGTCCCCTTGTGGTGCGTCAGCTCTTCGCCGTTTTTTGTCCACAGGTATTCTTTGCTGCGGAAACGCTTGCTGCCGTCGAAGTTTTCATATTCGCCGTAGCCGGTAAACACCAGCCCGCAGTTTCGGATCACCTGTCCGCTTCGGGGATTATCTACCGCGTGGCAGGAACCGATGCGTGTTTCATGCAGAGTCTCCTTTGCGAATTGTACGATCTTCACCGCCGCCTCGGTCGTAAAGCCCCGATGCCAGCGGTCATAGCGCAGATAGTAGCCGAGACGCCATTGCTGTCTTTCGGCTTCCCAGTAAAGACCGCCCACGCCGATCAATTCGCCGCTTGCCTTTTCAATGAACCCGAAATCATAAGATGTGTCCGAATCATTGTCGACGCTTTGCAGCCATTCGAGCGTGTCGGCTGTCGTTTCGTGCCGCTTATAGCCAATATACCGCGTCACCCGCTCGTCGCCGGCACACCAGAATACGGCTGGGGCGTCTGCCGTAGTCAG
Organism: uncultured Oscillospiraceae bacterium; assembly: GCA_900545625.1. GTDB lineage: Bacteria > Bacillota > Clostridia > Oscillospirales > Acutalibacteraceae > Fimenecus. The sequence continues at coordinate 3,822 of UQZS01000068.1, forward strand.
CGGGCGCAGGATCAGCCTTTCGGTTTCTAAAATCGGTGTTTTCATACAAATTCCTCCCTTTGTTTTTAGTGATTTTCTACGAACGGTTCGGTGGGAAACCATTTGACAAATTCTTCTGAAATCGTTACAATATGTGTATCGCGTGTCGAAGCGGTTTTACCGCTGTCAACACGTTTGTTTTTTGTTAAGCTGCCGATTTGCGGGCTCGTAATTCGGTCAAGGTGCGCGCGGTGCGGACCGTGCGCGAATATGGAACGGAAGGGTGGAACGGATATGATCAAAGTTCTCGCAAAAAGCATACGGGAATACAAAAAAACTTCGATTCTAACGCCGATCTTCGTCTCACTTGAGGTCTTGCTGGAATGTGTGATCCCCTTTGTGATCGCCCAGCTTGTGAACGCGATTAAAAACGATGTGAGCATGGAGCTTTTGCTGCGTTATGGTACGATTTTGGTCGTCATGGCGCTTTTGTCGCTGCTGTTCGGCGCGCTCGCAGGCTCGACTTGTGCAACGGCGTCCAGCGGCTTCGCGAAGAATCTGCGCAAGGATATGTACGCGCGTATCCAGACCTATTCCTTTGAAAATATCGACAAATTCTTAGTCTCGTCGCTCGTCACGCGCATGACCACCGACGTAACCAATGTCCAGCAGGCGTATATGATGATCATCCGCATTGCTATCCGCGCGCCTTTGATGCTGGTGTTCGCGTTTGTCATGGCATTTGTCATGGGCGGCAGGATGGCATGGATCTTTTTGGTTGTCGTGCCGATTTTGGCCATCGGCCTGATCGCCGTCATTTATAAGACGATCCCGCTGTTCCGCAAGGTGTTCCGCAAATACGATAAGCTCAACGAATCCATTCAGGAAAACATCAAGGCGATCCGCGTGGTGAAATCCTTTGTGCGCGAAGACCACGAGCAAAAGAAGTTCAATGCGGCCGCTGAGGATGTTTGCCGTGATTTCACCCGTGCCGAACGCATTCTGGCGATCAACAACCCGCTTATGCAGTTCTGCATGTATGTCGTTATGGCGTTCGTGCTCTCCTTCGGCTCATATACGATCATCACGAGCCGCGGCGTGGATCTGGACGTCGGGCAGTTTTCCTCGCTGCTTACATACAGCTTCATGATTTTAAGCAGCTTGATGATGGTTTCCATGGTGTTCGTAATGATCACGATGGCTGCCGAATCGGGCAAACGTATCGCCGCGATTTTGACCGAGGAAAGCACGCTGCACAATCCTGAAAATCCGGTGTACGATGTGAAGGACGGCTCGATTTCGTTCCGAAACGTCAGCTTCAAGTATTCCGAAGCGGCGGAGCGTATGGTGCTTTCCGATATCAATCTGGAAATCCGTTCCGGTGAGACCGTCGGCATCATCGGCGGTACAGGTTCTTCCAAATCCTCGCTCATTCAGCTGATCCCCCGCCTTTATGACGCGACCGAGGGCGTGGTGAAGGTCGGCGGGCGCGATGTGCGCGAGTATGATCTCGAAACGCTGCGCAATCAGGTGGCGGTCGTACTGCAAAAGAATGTGCTGTTCTCCGGTACGATCAAGGAAAACCTGCGCTGGGGCAATAAGGAGGCGACGGACGCACAGCTGATTCAAGCTTGCCGCATCGCCTGTGCCGACGAATTCATCGACACCTTCCCCGACGGCTATGATACCCATATCGAGCAGGGCGGCACCAACGTTTCCGGCGGGCAGAAGCAGCGCCTTTGCATTGCCCGCGCGCTGCTGAAAAACCCGAAGATTTTGATCTTGGATGACTCCACAAGCGCGGTCGATACCAAGACGGATGCAAAGATCCGCAGTGCCTTGCGTACCTATATGCCCGAGACGACCAAGATCATCATCGCCCAGCGCACCGCCTCGGTCGAGGACGCCGATAAGATCCTTGTGATGGGCGGCGGCAAAATTCAGGCGGTCGGCACGCACAAAGAACTGCTTGCGAGCAACGAGATCTACCGTGAGATCTACACCTCGCAGAACAAGAAGGGTGATGAAGATGAAGAATAAACAGTCGCGGTCTAAGACGGCAAGCCGCCTTTTCAAGACCATTTTGGGCTTCTACCCGGTCATGCTGCCGGTCACCATCCTGTGCATCATCTTCAGCGCGGTGGTCAGCTCCGTACCTGCCGTTTTCATGCAAAACGTCATTGCCATTGTAGAGACGAGCTGGCGAAGCGGCGACTGGAACGGCGTAAGCGGGCAGATCATAAGGCTCGTTTCGATTTTGGTCGTGTTTTATATTCTTTCGCTCGGGGCGGCGTTTGCATTCAGCCAGCTGATGGCGATCATCACGCAGGGCACGCTGAAAAAGCTGCGCGAAAAGATGTTCGGCGGCATGCAGAGACTGCCGATCCGCTATTTTGATACGCACAACCACGGCGACATCATGAGCCATTATACCAACGATATCGACGCGCTGCGGCAAATGGTGGCGCAAAGCTTCCCGCAGCTGATGATCTCGTGCGTGACGATTTTGACCGTGGTCGGCATCATGCTGTATTACAGCCTGTGGCTGACGCTGGTGGTGTTCGCCGGCGTGATCATCATGGTGCTCATCACGAAAAAAGTCGGCGGCGGCTCGGCGGGCTATTTCTTCCGCCAGCAGACGGCGCTCGGTAAGGTCGAGGGCTTCGCCGAAGAGATGATGAACGGCCAAAAGGTCATCAAGGTGTTCTGCCACGAGGAAGAAAGCATCGCCGCGTTTGATAAGCTCAACGACGAGCTGTTCCACACTTCGGAGCGCGCGAACCGCTATGCCAATATCTTAGGCCCCATTCTCAACAACATCGGCAACGTGCTGTATGTGCTCGTAGCCCTTACGGGCGGGGCGCTGCTGCTGGCCGGAGCGCCGAATGTCGGCATATCTGGTATGGCGCTTTCCATCAGCATTGTTGTGCCGTTCCTTAACATGACCAAGCAGTTCGTCGGGAACATCAACCAGGTATCCATGCAGGTGAACGCTGTTGTTATGGGTCTTGCGGGCTCGGAGCGTATTTTCAATCTGATGGACCAGCAGCCCGAGCAGGATAACGGCTATGTCTCGCTTGTCAACGCAAAATATGAGGGCGACGAGCTGGTGGAAGCGACGGAGCGCACAGGCATTTGGGCTTGGAAGCATCCGCACCGTGCGGACGGCACCGTAACTTATACAAGACTTACCGGCGACGTGCGCCTTTACAACATCGACTTTGAATATGAACCGGGCAAGCCCGTTCTGCACGACGTGAGTCTCTACGCGAAGCCCGGGCAGAAGGTGGCGTTTGTCGGCGCGACGGGCGCGGGCAAGACCACCATCACGAACCTGCTCAACCGCTTCTATGACATCGCCGACGGCAAGATCCGTTACGACGGCATCAACATCGGTAAGATCCGCAAGAGCGACCTGCGCCGCGCCATCGGCATGGTCTTGCAGGATACGAACCTGTTTACGGGTACGGTCATGGAGAATATCCGTTACGGCAATCTTGATGCGAGCGACGAAGAATGCATCGCGGCTGCCAAGCTTGCGGGTGCGGACGATTTCATAGAGCGTCTCCCGGAAGGGTATCAGACCCGGCTCACCGGCAACGGTGCAAACCTTTCTCAAGGGCAGCGGCAGCTTTTGTCCATTGCCCGCGCGGCAGTGGCTGACCCGCCCGTTATGATCCTTGACGAAGCGACGTCCTCCATCGACACACGCACCGAAGCGATTGTGCAGCAGGGGATGGATGCGCTCATGTACGGCAGAACGGTGTTTGTCATCGCGCACCGTCTTTCCACGGTCAAAAACTCCAATGTGATCTTGGTGCTTGACCACGGGCGCGTCATCGAACGCGGCACGCATGAAGAGCTGCTTGAACAAAAGGGACAGTATTACCAGCTGTATACCGGCGCGTTCGAACTCGAATAAGATTTTGCAGGGGCGCTTTTGCGTCCCTGTGAGCGTGTCGAAAAAATAACTTTTGCTCCCCTTGTCAGGGGTGATTCCCCGCAGTGCGGGGAAATGTCGCGAAGC
>UQZS01000069.1 GCA_900545625.1 uncultured Oscillospiraceae bacterium
GGCTGCGCTTCTGTATCTTTCGCATCCACGGCCGAAGCGCCTTGCAGCGAATCATCGTTTGGCATCGACTGGGTTTTGTCCTCAAACTCTTTCATAAAAATACCCCTTCATTTTGTTTTGCACCTGTATAAGTGCAAATATAGTATAGCATACTGCTACAATAAAGTCAACATCTGCACTTGTATGAGTGCAATTTTAAGGCGGTAGCATGAACGCGGAATACGAAAAGATCTTTGGGCAGAATATCAGACGGCTGCGGGAGAGCCGGCACATGACACAGGAGCAGCTTGCCGCAAAGCTCCAGCTTAACGGCTGCGATATAACCAGAAGCGCGCTTGCCAAGATCGAGGTGGGGCAGCGGCATGTCTATCCCGACGAAATCAGGCTGCTCAAAGAATTGCTCGGTGCGAGCTTTGAGGAATTATTCTATGCGCCGCAGAAATAGCGCGCATTTTGCTGCTTCTATGCAGAGATATTGCCGTCATAGCAAAATTATAACAAGAAAATCCCCGAAAGGTCTTGTATGTGACCTTTCGGGGGTACTTTTATTTCAGGAGTTTGGGTGTTCTTGCTTAATACATCCCGCCGCCGGCCTGTGCCATAGCAGCGGCAGCCGCCGCGTCTGCTTTCGGATCGGGAATATCCGATACCAGCGATTCGGTGGTCAGCACCATGGCCGCCACGGAAGCTGCGTTCTGCAGTGCGGAGCGCGTGACCTTTGCAGGATCCAAGATGCCCGCTTCAAACATATCGACATAGGTTTCCGCCGCAAAGTTGAAGCCGTAGCCGGGCTGCTTTTTGTTGACGATCTCATTGACGATGACCGAACCTTCAAGCCCTGCGTTCGCCGCGATCTGGCGGACCGGCTCTTCGATCGCCTTGAGCACGATGCGGATGCCTGTCTTAAGGTCTGCATCCTCTTCGTTTTCAAGGAGCTTTTCGACTGCGGGGATCGCTTCAAGCAGCGCCACACCGCCGCCGGCGACGGAGCCCTCTTCCACAGCCGCCTTGGTGGCTGCCAGCGCGTCCTCGATGCGCAGCTTCTTTTCTTTCATTTCGGTCTCAGTCGCAGCGCCAACACGGATGACCGCTACGCCGCCTGCGAGCTTGGCAAGACGCTCTTGCAGCTTCTCGCGGTCGAAATCCGAGGTCGTGGTTTCGATCTGGCTGCGGATCTGCGCTACGCGGCCCTTGATCGCATCGCTGTCGCCTGCACCGTCTACAATGGTCGTATTTTCTTTCGTGACTTTGACCTGCTTCGCACGGCCGAGCTGCGGGATGTCCGCGTCTTTCAGCTCCAAGCCGAGGTCGGCGGTGATCACTTCGCCGCCTGTCAGGATGGCGATATCCTGCAGCATTTCCTTTCTTCTGTCGCCGAAACCCGGGGCTTTGACGCAGACGCAGGTGAACGTGCCGCGCAGCTTGTTTACGAGAATGGTGGAAAGCGCTTCGCCCTCCACATCCTCGGCGATGATGAGAAGCTTCTGGCCCGCGTTGACAATCTTTTCAAGCAGGGGCAGGATCTCCTGGATGTTGGAGATCTTCTTATCCGTGATGAGGATGTACGGATCGTCGAGAACCGCCTCCATCTTGTCGGTATCCGTGACCATGTAGGGCGAGATGTAACCGCGGTCGAACTGCATACCCTCGACCACGTCGCTGTAGGTCTCGCTCGTCTTAGATTCCTCGATGGTGATAACGCCGTCCGCCGTGACCTTTTCCATCGCGTCGGCGATCAATTTGCCGATGAATTCGTCGGCAGCGGAGATGGTGGCGATACGCGCGATGTCGTCGCTGGTCTTGACGGGCTTCGCTTCGTTGTGGATCGCTTCAACGACCGCGTCCACAGCCATCTGCATGCCCTTTTTCACGACCATCGGGTTCGCGCCCGCAGCGACGTTTTTCATGCCTTCGCGCACCAGCGCTTGTGCAAGCAGGGTCGCGGTGGTGGTGCCGTCGCCCGCCACGTCGTTGGTCTTGGTGGCGACTTCCTTGACGAGCTGTGCGCCCATGTTCTCGAACGCGTCCTCCAGCTCGATCTCCTTCGCGATCGTTACGCCGTCGTTGGTGATCAGCGGAGAGCCGTACTTCTTATCGAGCACGACGTTGCGGCCCTTGGGACCGAGGGTGATTTTCACAGTGTTGCTGAGTTTGTCGATACCGGCCTGCAGCGCCTTGCGCGCTTCTTCGCCGTAAATGATCTGTTTTGCCATTTCAAAAGACCTCCCGAATGATTATTCTACAACGGCAAGAATGTCGGACTGGCGGACGATGGTGTAATCCACGCCGTCCATCTTGACTTCCGTGCCGGAATATTTGCTGGTGATGACCTTATCGCCGGGCTTTACATACATGGTGACCTCTTTGCCGTCCACCACGCCGCCGGGGCCGACTGCCACAACTTCGGCGATCTGGGGCTTTTCCTGTGCGGAGGCCGCAAGGATGATGCCGCTTTTGGTAGTCTCTTCGGCTTCAACAGCCTTGAGCACGACTCTGTCTGCAAGGGGTTTGATTGTCATATAAATTCCTCCTGAAAGAATGATGTGCATGTTTTAGCACTCGAACTTCCTGAGTGCTAAATTCTATTTTAACCATTATTTAGAAAAAATCAACCCCTTTTTTGAAAGTTCACAAAATTGTCATAATTTCCGCTTTTCATATGCGCACCGCCGCACGCTTTTGACAAAGCTCCGGCTTTGATTTTGTCTGTTTCATCTATATACAAAAAGGCAAAGCGTATGCACAGTATTCCGACTTGTATGACGCACCGGCAAGCGCGTTTTAGATGTCAGATATCAGACGTTAGAGGTCAGAAACGGTTGCAGATTTTTTGCAAAGCCGCAATATGCAAAAACCCGCGTAGTGGCGGGCTTCCACGCCCGCCGTAGGGCAGCGCGGCAACAAAGCAGCCTATGGCGGTACAGAAACAAAAATAAGCACGCGGGCAAGCATTTCGCTTGCCCGCGTGCTTTTGCCTTGCTTATATATCGTTCTCCAAAAAAATCCGAAACGCCGTCGGCAGGGCATAGGTGCTTTGCAATTCTTCGGGCGTCACCCAAAGAAAAATCCCGTTCTTTTCACGGCAGCGGATATGGTATCCGACCATTTCCCAGCGGATATGCGTAAAAATGTGCGTTTTGTGCGTTTCCCGCAAAAGCTCTATGGGTTTTACGCCAAAGTTTTCCGCCGCTTGCAACGCATCGCTCGGCGAAAGCTGTCCTTCTGTATTCGGGAACTGCCAAAGCCCCGCCAAAAGCCCTTTGCCCTCGCGTCGATGGATAGCGTATGCGCCGTCACACTCCAGCAGAAACACCGTGCGCGGCTCCACGCGCTTTTCGCGTTTGGGAAGCTTTTTGGGAAGCGTTGCCTGTGTGCCGTGCGCGTGGGAAAGGCAGATCTCCCGCACGGGGCAAATGTCACATTTCGTTACCTTCGGCATGCACACGCACGCACCGAGCTCCATCAGGCTTTGCGTGAACGCGCCGCAGTGTCCCGCAGGGTAAACTTCCTGCAAACTTTCCGCAACGCTTTTTTTGACGGCGGGCAGGTCGATGGGATCGTCCTTTTCGGCAATGCGCGCGGCAATGCGCAGCACGTTGCCGTCCACCGCCGCCGTGGGGCTTTCAAAGCAGATCGAGCAGATCGCCCCCGCCGTGTAGTCCCCGATGCCGGGCAGGGCGCGCACCGAATCGTAATCTCGGGGAAATTCCCCGCCGAATTGGGAAACAATAAGCTTGGCCGCCTTTTGCAGATTACGCGCGCGGGAATAGTAGCCCAAGCCCTCCCACAGCTTCAAAAGCGTTTCTTCGGGTGCTTCGGCCAAATTGCGGACGGTCGGGAACGCCTGTAAAAAGCGTTCGTAATACCCGCGCACCGCCTCCACGCGCGTCTGCTGGAGCATGATCTCCGAGACCCAGACGTGGTACGGTTCGCGGTCGCGCCGCCACGGCAGGTCGCGGGCGTTTTTCGCATACCACGGCAATAAGAGCGCGGGCAGGCGCGCAAAACGTTTTTTTGTATCAATATCGGAATACGGCACAGGGAAACTCCTTATTTTGGGATATACATCATCCGCACAATGCGGTTGACCGCGCCTGCGGGCAGGAGCTTTGCGAGCGCGCAAAAGAATTTATACTTCGCGCCTACGGTCGTGATCAGCGGCATCCTTTTGCGCTTGGCGGCACGTACCACGGCTTCGGCAATTTGTTCCGGCGCCATGCCGTTCTGCTCGTCGCGCTCCATCACGGCGACGCTGCGGGAGATCCTGCCGCCGTATTCGTCGTCGCCGATTACATTTTTTTGCCGCGCGGCGGTAAAGCCCGTTTTCACATCGCCCAGGCGAAGCGCGCCCACAGACACACCGAACGCGGCAAGCTCGCTGCGCCACGCGCCGGTAAGCGACTCCACCGCCGCTTTGGAGGCGGAATAAAAGGATTGGAACGGAATAGGAAATACCGCCGCCGCAGAGGAAATGTTCAAAATACGCCCCTTTGCCGCTTTCAGTGCGGGCAGTGCGCACTGCGTCACAAGGGTTAGCGCGAATACGTTGAGCTCAAATTGCCGATGCAGATCCTCGGCGCTTGTGTATTCCGCAGCGCCCGAAATGCCGAAGCCTGCGTTGTTGACAAGCAGGTCGATCCGTTCTATGTCCGCGAACGCCGCGCGCACTTGCTCGGCGTTTGTCACGTCGCATGCTTTGCTTTCTACGCCCGCAACGGGGCAGGGCGTGCGGCTTAAAGCGATCACGCGGTATCCGTTTCGGGAGAGTGCCTCGGCGGTCGCTTTCCCGATCCCGCGCGACGCGCCCGTCACCACTGCAACCATAGTTTCACCGTCCGAAATGTTTTCTTTCTTATTGTAGCACCCCTGCACATTTTTTACAATGCACGCACCGCCGTTTTTCGACAAAAGAATATTTGCATTTTTGGGCGGTATATGGTATACTACACTTCTCGCCGTAAAGCGTAAAACAACAAAAGGATGGTGAACCGCATGCCGATCAAAATCGACGACCAGCTGCCTGCACGGCACAGTCTGGAGCTCGAAAACATTTTCGTCATGACCAACGACCGCGCAAGCCGGCAGGACATTCGCCCGCTTAGGATCATCCTTTTGAATTTGATGCCGACCAAGATCGAAACGGAAACGCAGATCCTGCGGCTTCTTTCCAATTCCCCCCTGCAGGTGGAGGTCGAGCTTTTGCAGGTGAAGTCGCACGTGTCCAAAAACACCTCGCGCGCGCACATGCTGCAATTTTACAAGACGTTTGACGACGTGAAGGATTCAAAATACGACGGGCTCATCGTCACGGGCGCGCCCGTGGAGCTGCTGGATTTTGAAGAGGTTGATTATTGGGAGGAACTTTGCACCATTTTCGACTGGGCGCAGCGCAATGTCTATTCGACCTTCAACATCTGCTGGGGCGCGCAGGCGGCGCTGTATTTCAAATACGGCATCCCAAAACACCTGCTGCCTGAAAAAATGTTCGGCGTGTTCCGCCACAGGCCGCTCGATCTGTATCACCCGCTTCTGCGCGGCTTTTCCGATGTGTTTTATGTGCCGCATTCGCGCCACACCGAAACGCGCAAGGAGGACATCGCACAGGTCAAGGATCTGCAGATCTTATCGTATTCCGACATGGCGGGCGTGCACCTGATCTCGGATATGGCTTGCCGCAATTTTTACTGTACCGGTCACTGCGAGTATGACAGCGACACGCTCGCACGCGAGTATTTCCGTGATCTGCAAAAGGGGCTTTCTATTCGCATGCCCTACAATTATTTCCCCGACGACGACCCCAAAAAGACGCCGCTGATTACATGGCGCGGGGCGGGCAGCCTGCTGTTCCAGAACTGGCTGAATTATTTTGTGTATCAGCGTACGCCGTATGAGTTGAGCGCGATCAAATAATAACCTCACGAAGCTCTAAAAAGCGAAGCTTTTAAGAGCTTCGGAGAACATTGTATCATGCCTGCCTCACACTTGCGCGTTCGGCGACATGGTATAAACGGATTTTTTGTTTTGCGCTTGATGCGCATTGGTTTGAACAAGTGGAAGGAGAAGACGGTATGGGTGGATTTTTCGGCGTGGCGTCCAAAGAGGACTGCGTATTTGACCTGTTTTTCGGGACGGACTATCATTCCCACCTCGGCACCAAACGCGGCGGCATGGCGGTTTACGGCGAAACGGGCTTTGAACGCGCCATCCATAATATTGAAAATGCGCCGTTTCGCACAAAATTTGAACGCGATGTGGAGGAGATGCACGGCAATTTCGGCATCGGCTGTATTTCCGACAACGAGCCGCAGCCTTTGATGGTGCGCTCGCATTTGGGAAATTTCGCCATCACCACCGTCGGGCGCATCAACAACGTGGACGAGCTCGTGCAGTCCGTATTCACCGAGGGGCGCACGCATTTCCTTGAGATGAGCGGCGGCGACATCAACGCCACTGAGCTGTGCGCGGCGCTTATCAACCGCAAGGATTCGATCCCCGAGGGCATCCAATACGCCCAAAGCGTCATTGACGGCTCCATGTCCATGCTCGTGCTCACGCCTAAGGGCCTGTACGCCGCACGTGACCGTGTAGGGCGCACACCCGTGATTCTCGGGGCAAAAGAAGGCGCGTACTGCGCGGCGTTTGAGTCGTTTTCCTATCTGAACCTCGGTTATGACCACTATAAGGAATTAGGCCCCGGCGAGATCGATTTTATCACCCCGGAGGGTGTTGAAACGGTCGTGCCCGCGCGTAAGGAAATGAAGATCTGCACCTTTTTGTGGGTGTATTACGGCTACCCGTCCTCGTGCTATGAGGGTGTGAACGTCGAAGAAATGCGCTGCCGCTGCGGCGATGTTTTAGCGCAGCGCGACAATGTGGAGGCGGACAGTGTCGCAGGTATCCCGGATTCGGGCACGGCGCACGCCATTGGTTATGCGAACCGTTCGGGCATCCCGTTCTCGCGCCCGTTTATCAAATATACGCCGACCTGGCCGCGTTCCTTTATGCCGCAGAACCAGAGCAGACGCGACCTGATCGCGCGCATGAAGCTCATCCCCGTGGATGCGCTCATCCGCGGCAAGCGGCTTTTGATGATCGACGACTCCATCGTGCGCGGCACGCAGATGCGGGAGACTACGGAATTTCTGTACCACAGCGGGGCAAAGGAAGTCCACATCCGTCCTGCCTGCCCGCCGATCATGTACGGCTGTAAATATCTCAACTTCTCGCGTTCCGCGTCGGAACTCGACCTCATCTCACGGCGCGTGATCGCCGAAAAGGAGGGCGAAGCGGACGCCGCAACACTGGCGCGCTACGCCGACCCCGATACGCCCGAATATGCGGATATGGTCGAAACGATCCGGGAGCGCCTGCATTTCACGTCGCTGCAATATCAGCGGCTCGACGACATGATCGCCTCGGTAGGACTGTCGCCCTGCAAATTCTGCACCTATTGCTGGAACGGAAAGGAATAAAAAGAAACCACGCAACAAACAACAGCGCGGATGCATTTGCACCCGCGCTGTTTGAGCGTGTCAGAAAAAGTGTCTTTTGCTCCCCTTGTCAGGGGTGATTCCCCGCAGTGCGGGGAAATGTCGCGAAG
>UQZS01000070.1 GCA_900545625.1 uncultured Oscillospiraceae bacterium
CGTCCGTGATGAGCGCCACGGTCTTGTCGAGCTGCATGCCCGCAAGCGCCGAGGTCGGATTGAGCATTTCGCGCATCCCGGGGCCGCCGACCGGGCCTTCATAGCGGATGACCACCACGTCGCCGTCGTGGATCTCGCCGCCGTAAATCGAAGCAATCGCTTCATCCTCGCTGTCGAATACGCGCGCGGGGCCTTCGTGCACAAGCATTTCGGGTGCGACCGCACTGCGCTTGACAACACAGCCGTCTTTTGCGATGTTGCCCCACAAAATCGCAAGCCCGCCCGTTTCGCTGTACGGGTTCGTGATGGGACGGATGGCGTTTTCATCCTTAATATACGCGCCCTCGATGTTCTCGCCGACGGTCTTACCCGTTACGGTCAGCAGGGAAAGGTCAAGAAGCCCTTTCTTCGCAAGCTCCGCCTGTACCGCCGGCACGCCGCCCGCATTGTTGAGGTCGTGCATATGCGTCGGGCCCGCAGGCGCAAGGTGGCAGAGGTTCGGCACCTTGGCGCTCATCTCATTGAAGGTGTGCAGATCCATCGGGCAGCCCGCCTCTTTGGCGATGGCAAGCAGGTGCAGTACGGAGTTCGAAGAGCACCCCAGCGCCATGTCGCACGCCAGCGCATTGCGAAGCGCCTTTTCGTTGACGATGTCGCGCGCCTTGATGTCGTTTTCGACCAAGTGCATGATCGCCATGCCCGCCTTTTTGGCAAGCTGTACGCGTCCCGCATGCACAGCGGGGATCGTCCCGTTGCCCGGCAGCGCGATGCCTAAGGATTCGCACAGGCAGTTCATGCTGTTGGCGGTATACATGCCGGAGCACGAGCCGCAGCCCGGGCAGGTGTTGTTTTCAAATTCGCAAAGCTTACGGTCATCGATCAGGTTCGCCTTGCGCGCGCCGACGGCTTCAAACATTTTGGAAAGCGAGGTCTCCACGCCGTCCACAAGGCCCGACATCATCGGCCCGCCGGAGCAAACGACAGTCGGCAGATTGATGCGCAAAGCGCCCAGCAGCATGCCGGGAACGATCTTGTCGCAGTTGGGGACGAGCACCAGCCCGTCAAAGCCGTGCGCGGTCGCCATGGTTTCCACGCTGTCCGCGATCAGCTCGCGTGAGGGCAGGGAATACTTCATGCCGACATGTCCCATGGCAATGCCGTCGCATACGCCGATGGCGGGGACTTCAATCGGCGTGCCGCCCGCCATGCGCACACCCGCTTTGACCGCTTCTGCGATTTTATCCAAATGGATGTGCCCGGGGACGATCTCGCTGTGTGCGGAGATCACGCCGATGAGCGGGCGCTCCAATTCCTCTTTTGTATAGCCCATCGCATAAAACAGGCTGCGGTTCGGCGCGCGCTCCACGCCCTCCAACACATTTTTGCTGTGTAAGTTCATAAAATGCCTCCTGTCCAACATCTTTATACGGTTGTATGACATATTTTGATAGTTGTCATACAACTATTATAGCAACAAAATCCGAACTGTCAATACCCTTTTGCGCTTTGCCGGGGATAGAAACGCCGGCAAAGCAATTTTAAGGTTTGTTTTGCTTTTTTTGCAAAAGTATAGTATAGTGGAACAGGCAAATCTATGAATCGAGGCAGATTATGCAAACAGAAAACCTTTCCCAGCGCACCGCCGAAACGCTGCGTGCGCAGATCTTGGAAGAAAAGAAATACCGTCCGGGCGAAAAGCTGCCGAATGAAAACGAGCTTGCCGAGTCGCTCGGCATCAGCCGCACGACCCTGCGCGAGGCGATCCGCACGCTCTCCTCCGAAGGACTTTTGGAGGTACGGCGCGGACGCGGTACGTTCGTAGCGGGGGAGCTTGACCGCGTTGCGGCGGAGAGCGTCAATATGCAGGAATTGGTCAAAATGCAGGTCACGCTGCGTGACCTGTACGAAGCGCGCATGATCTTCGAGCCGCAAGCCGCTGCGCTTGCCTGCAAGCGCGCAACAGAAGCGGAGATTAAGCACATTTTGGAACTCGGCGCGGAATGCCAGCGCCAGCTTCAAATCGACCCGCGCGGCAAGAACCGCATTGCCTCGGAAAGCGCCTTTCACGGCGCGATCATCAAGGCGGCACACAACGATTTTTTAAGCCAGTTCATGCCTACGCTCACGCGGACGATCGAACAAACCTTCGCGCTCAACTACAATCTGGATGTCATCGCCGAAGACGCCTACAAAGATCATATTTTGATCATGGATTTCTTAAAAAAGCGCGACGCGCGCGGCGTAAAAAGCGCCGTGACAGTGCACCTGCACCACGCCGTGCAGCACGAGCAAATTTCTTTTGAAGAATTGTAAAAAGGTATTGACAGATCAGAAATTGCGGTTATAATAGTTGTATGACAACAAGTCAAACCTGTCATACAACTCAGCGAAGATACATATTTTAGGAGGTATTTCCCATGGCAGAAGCAAGAATGTTTTACCAGGAGGACTGCAACCTGTCGCTGCTCGACGGCAAGACCATCGCCGTCATCGGCTACGGCAGCCAGGGTCACGCCCATGCGCTCAACGCAAAGGAGTCGGGCTGCAACGTCATCATCGGCCTTTATGAGGGCAGCAAGTCCTGGGCGAAGGCGGAAAAGCAGGGCTTCGAAGTTTACACCGCGGCGGAGGCTGCGAAACGCGCCGACATCATTATGATCCTCATTAACGATGAACTGCAGGCGGATATGTATAAAAAGGACATCGAGCCCAACCTCGAGCCCGGCAACATGCTGATGTTTGCACATGGCTTCAACATCCACTTCGGCTGCATCGTCCCGCCGAAAGATGTGGACGTCACCATGGTTGCGCCCAAAGGCCCCGGCCACACCGTCCGTTCCGAATATCAGGCGGGCAAAGGCGTACCGTGCTTGGTCGCCGTGCAGCAGGATGCGACCGGCAGAGCGCTTGATTTGGCGCTTGCCTATGCGCTGGCAATCGGCGGCGCACGTGCGGGCGTTCTGGAAACGACCTTCCGTACCGAGACCGAGACCGACCTGTTCGGTGAGCAGGCTGTGCTTTGCGGCGGCGTTTGCGCGCTGATGCAGGCGGGCTTTGAAACGCTGTGCGAGGCAGGTTATGACCCGAGAAATGCGTATTTCGAGTGCATCCATGAAATGAAGCTGATTGTGGATCTGATCTATCAGAGTGGTTTCGCGGGCATGCGCTACTCCATCTCCAACACAGCGGAATACGGCGACTATGTCACCGGCCCGAAGCTGATCACCGAAGAGACCAAAAAGACGATGAAGAAGATCCTGTCCGACATTCAGGACGGCACGTTCGCCAAGGAATTCCTTTTGGATATGTCGCCCGCAGGCCGTCAGGTGCACTTCAAGGCGATGCGCAAGCTCGCCGCGGAGCATCCGTCGGAGAAGGTCGGCGAAGAAGTCAGAAAGCTGTATAGCTGGAATGACGAAAAGGATAAGCTGGTCAACAACTAACCAAGTTTTCGCTGTATCGAAACAACCGCCCGAACCATTTGGTTCGGGCGGTTTTTCGTGTGTATTGGATCTGTATCCTCAGCGGATCGGTTTGACCGTGAAGCGATAGGCGAACGGCGTGCCTGCATGCAGGATATACGGTTCGCGGACATGTGCGTCTCCGGGCATATCGCCGCCGACGCCGAGCTGCGCAAGGTCGAAGTTGAAGGTCGTGATGTCCTTATGCTTGAGCTCGTGGATATGCGTCGCCCTTTCCAGCTCGTTCTGCGTGTAATGCCACGCGGAGAACTGCAAGGGTGTGCCGGCCTCGGCTTCAAAACGAAGCCCCTTGCCGTCCTTGTCCGTCAGCTCGACAAAGCGCACGTCGGTGCGGTTGCCGTTTTCCTGCGGGCGCATGTAGTGGTGCTCGAGATCGGCGACAGTTGCGGAATAGATCGCAACGCGTCCGCCCGTCTTGCGGTCGCAATAGGTCTCCTGTGGGCCGCGGCCATACCATTTGACATTTTCCAGTTCGCGCACAAAGCCCATCTGCGTGCCGAAGCGCGTCAGCGTGTGGCGCGGCGTGCCGGAAAGCGCGCATTCGAACGTCCCGTCCGGGTATACCGTTACGCTCGAGGTCACGTCCTTCATGCCGCTGACACTCCATGTGCTTGCGATCACCACGCTGTCGTCGGCGTTTTCCTTGACCTCGCGGATCGTTCCCGTCTCACCGTTCGTCGCGCGCTGCCACGCATAATACGGGTGCAGCGGAATGAGGAACGGCACGAAGTTCGTGTTGGAAAGGTCGTTGTCCGTGACCGCGCGGAAGAAGTTCGGCCTTACGGGATCTTTAAGAAGCTCTTTGCCGTCTATCATGAGCGAAACGATCTGCCCGCCCGCGATGCGCAGAGAAAAGCCCTTGCCGGTAACAGCGACACGGTTCGAGCCTTTTTCCACTTGCAGCTTTTCGCCCTCGTGCGGGGGCTCGACCGCTTTGGCTTCCTGCACGGTGAACTGGTCGAAGCTCTGCACGTAGCCCGCCTCGCACCAGCGCTGCGCGTTTTTCTGAACGAAAAACACGGAAAGCAGGCACTCCGCATTCGCGGGGAATTTGTCGCGGGAATAGGGGATCGTAAAATCGCTTTCCGAAAGTGGAGCTGCATTCACGTTCTCACAGACACCGCTTTCAATTTCAACGCCGTCCGCCTCGACAGACCAGCGGAATTCAATATCGGAAAGGTCGGTGAACAGGTGCTTGTTTCTGACCGTGAACAGCTGTTTTTCTGCATCCTTTTCCGTAACCTTGATCTCACAGTAGACCTTTTTCACCTCGTAATAGGAGGGGTGCGGCTTGCGGTCGGCGGCGACGATGCCGTTGGCGCAGAAGTACGTGTTGCTGCCCGTCATGGCGGTGGTGTTCGGCAGCTGCAACGGGCGGCGCGGCTCGTATTTCTCAAAGTCCGTGCCGTACAGCCAGTGGTCGCCTTCCGGAGTCTTCAGGCGCAGCGACTGGTCTACAAAATCCCAAATATAGCCGCCGCACATATGGTCGTGCGCTTCAAAGTCATCCATGTATTCCTGGAAGTTGCCAAGCGAGTTTTCCATGGCATGTGCGTATTCGCACAGCAGCACGGGCTTCGTGTATGCCTCTTTCGGAATGGGCTTCGAGTCCGCCGCGAGCTGGTTCGCGATGTTGTCGTACAGCGAAATGGTGATAGGCTCCTTGTTGCAGAGCTTATCCATGGTATCTTTCAGCGGGTACATGCGCGAGATCACGTCGGTCTTGGTCAGGTCGAAATCACCCTCGTAGTGGAACGGGCGGGTCTTGTCAAGCTGCAAGGCAGCTTCCTTCATCTTCGTGAAGTTCGAGCCGTCGCCCGCTTCGTTGCCTAAGGACCACATAAAGACACATGCGTGGTTGCGGTCACGCAGGACCATGCGCTCCATTTTATCCACGACCGCATTCGTCCAAACGGGGTTGCTGCCCGGCACCCCCTTGCGGCGCACGCCGTGGCTTTCCATGTCGCACTCATCCATAACGTAAAACCCGTACTCGTCGCACAGCTCATAAAACAGCGGATCGTCCGGGTAGTGCGAGGTGCGGATGGAGTTGATGTTCGCACGCTTCATCAAATCGAGATCCTGATAGTACCGCTCCTTCGGTACCGCCCAGCCGTGGTCGGGGTCAAAGTCGTGGCGGTTCGTGCCGCGCAGCAGCATCGGCTGCCCGTTAAAGAGGATGCGCTCGCCGACGATCTCGACCTTCTTAAAGCCAAAGCGGATCGCCTTATAGGTCGTTTTGCCGCCCGCCGTGAGCGTTAAAAGCAGGGTATAGAGATTCGGGGTCTCCGCCGACCATTTCAGCGGATTTTTTACGAGCTTTTGCAGATGCACCGTGGTGCTGCCCGTCGCCGCGTCAAAGTCGAGTGTGCCGAGCGCCTCTTTTTTTCCATCGGCGGAAAGGATCTCCGCCTTCACGGTCGCAGGCGCGTCTTTGTCCGTATAATTGCTGACCGTGACCTCCAATTTCGTGTCGCTGTCGCGGTAGTTTTCGTCCAAATCCGTGGTGATGAAGAAATCGCGCAGGCAGACCTTTTCCTCGCAGAACAGATATACCTCACGGTAGATGCCGCAAAGCCACCACATATCCTGATCCTCGATATAGGTCGCGTCGCTGTAGCGGTACACGCGCGCGCATACCAGATTCTCACCGCTGTGCAAAAACGCGGTCACGTCGAATTCGTGCGGTGTCATGGAACCCTGCGAATATCCTGCAAACTCGCCGTTGACATAGACCTCCAGCGCGGATTTTGCCGCACCGAAGTGCAGGAAAATTTCCTTGCCCTCAAAATTTTCGGGCAGGGTAAAGGTGCGGCGGTAGTGCCCGATCTCCTGCATGTCATGGTCGATGCAGGGGATCTTGTGCTTGCTGCGCGAAATGGCGCGCGGGAAGGTGCTCGCATAATAATACGGTACGCTGCCCGTTTTTTCCGTTTGCCAGACCGAGGGTACGGGGATGGTGCGCCATTCGCTGTCGTCAAAGTCCGTGCGGAAGAAATCCGCCGGCTCGTTTTGAAGGCCTCTTTGCCAGTGGAATTTCCACTCGCCGTTCAGGGAAAGTTTGGTGTCGGGCGCCTCACGCTTGGCGGCGGCTTCGGCGTCATCGTAGGAAAAGGCGATGACATGCCCGTCTTCCTTATGCCGCTTGATCACGGCAGGGTTTTCCCAGTCGAATCCTTTTTCGCGCATATGTATTCCTCTCTTACCTTTCCGGACTTTTTTCCGGATTTCTTTTCAATTCATAAGCATAACAGATTGTGCCGCCGATTGCAAGCGCTGCGGGCGGAGAAAAAAGAGCGAGCCCGGAAACGGACCCGCTTGTGATCGATTTTATTGTGCCGCCTCGGCATTTTTTTCGGAATACGCCAGATATTCGATGAACTGCTTGGCAAGCCGCGGACTCCTGCCGCCGCCGCGCAGGGCGAACGCCTCCGCTTTGCGGATGAGCTCGTCGTGTTCGAGCGTTACGTTGTGCTGCCGCGCCAAATCGCAGACGATCTGCTCAAATAGCTTTTTGTCGGGCTTTAAGAACGTGATCTGCAAGCCGAACCGCGCCGAAAGGCTCGTAAGCTCCTGAATGGTGTCCTGCCGGTGCAGATCGTCGCCGCTGCGGTCGGAAACGCTTTCCTGCACAAGGTGACGGCGGTTCGAGGTGGCATAGACTGCGATGTTGCGGCTCCTGCCCGCCACGCTGCCCTCTAAGATCGCCTTGAGCGCGCCGAAGTCGCTGTCGCCGCGCGTAAAGCTCAGATCGTCGATGAATATAATGAATTTCAGCGGGTTGCGCGCAAGACGGTCCAAAATATCCGGGAGAAAGAACAGTTCGTTTTTCTTGACCTCGATGAGCCGCAGACCCTCAGGGTAATATTCGTTGACGATCGCCTTGACGGTGCTGCTTTTGCCTGCACCCGCGTCGCCGTACAGAAGCACGTTGTTGCAGGGCTTGCCGGCAAGCAGCGCTTCGGTGTTGGCGATAACGCGGCTGCGCTCACGCGCATAGCC
>UQZS01000071.1 GCA_900545625.1 uncultured Oscillospiraceae bacterium
GGTGCGTCGCGCGGCGCTTCCATCGGGCATGTCTGCCCGGAGGCTGCCTGCGGCGGCGAGATCGGGCTTATCCGGGAGGGCGACATCATTGAGATCGATATCCCCAACGCCTCCGTCAACGTCCGTGTCTCTGACGAGGAACTGGAAAAACGCCGTGCGGCGTATGTGCCCCACCCGCCGAAGGTCAAAAGCGGCTGGCTTGCGCGCTATGCGCAGATGGTCTCCTCCGCCAAGGACGGCGCTGTGATGAAGATCTGATCATAAATTTTCAGACCAAGATCCCGTACCCTGCGGTGCGGGATCTTTTGTTCACATAATGTTTACTTTTTTTCGGGCTTTTTCACTTTGCGCGGCGCAAAAATTATGGTAAACTATATGTGTACCATTCACACCCTACGGCTTGCATATAAGCGCCGCAGATTTGGAAAGGCAGGTCGATGCATGCGGGTTTACCAAACCAAATTGAAAGAAAAACTCAGAGAAGCGCTCTCGGCGGTGCTGCCGATCGTATGCATTGTGCTGCTGTTAAGCTTTACGATCGCACCTGTGCCGACGGGTATTTTGATTTTGTTTCTGTTCGGCGCAGTGCTGCTGATCGCTGGCATGATGTTTTTTACACTCGGTGCGGAGCTTTCCATGACGCCCGTCGGTGAAAAGGTCGGGGCGCGTATGGCAAAGACCAACCGGCTTTGGTTGACGGCTGCGCTCGCATTCGTGCTGGGCTTTATCATCACGATCTCCGAGCCGGACTTGCAGGTGCTTGCCGAGCAGGTGCCCGCCGTGCCAAATCTCATTCTCATTTTGGCGGTCGCGGTCGGCGTCGGGCTGTTTCTGGTTGTCGCCGTGCTGCGCATGCTGTTTTCCAAATCGCTCAACAAACTGCTGATCGTATTTTATGTGGTGGTATTTGCAATCGCCTTTTTCGTGCCGGAGGATTTTCTGGCGGTCGCATTTGACTCGGGCGGCGTAACTACGGGGCCGATGACCGTCCCGTTCATCATGGCGCTCGGCGTCGGCTTTGCCGCCGTGCGAAGCGACAAACACGCCGAAAACGACAGTTTCGGCCTTGTGGCGCTGTGCTCCATAGGACCCATTCTTGCCGTGCTGCTGCTCGGCGTACTCTACAACCCCGGCGACACATCTTATACGGCAAGCGAGATCCCGCAGATCGCAGATTCCGCAGAGCTGTTTTACACGTTTTTGTCGGGCTTCCCGAAATACATTTGGGAGATCGCAGTCTCGCTGCTGCCGATCGTGCTGTTTTTTGCCGCCTTTCAAATCTTTGCGCTCAGGCTCAAAAAACGTGATCTTTTGAAAATCGTCGTCGGGCTTACTTACACCTATGTAGGGCTTGTGCTGTTTTTGACGGGCGTGAACGTCGGCTTCATGCCGGCGGGCAATTACCTCGGACAGACGCTCGCAGGTCTTGAATGGAACTGGATCATCATCCCCATCGGCGTGGTCATGGGCTATTTCATCGTCCGAGCCGAACCCGCCGTCTATGTTTTGCGCGAGCAGGTCGAAGAGATCACTTCCGGCGCAGTATCCGGCAAGGCGCTCGGCACGAGCCTTTCCATCGGCGTTGCCGTTTCGGTGGGGCTTGCCATGATCCGCGTGCTCACGGGTGTTTCGGTGCTGTGGCTGGTGATTCCCGGCTACGCGATCGCGCTGCTTCTTTCCTTCTTTACGCCGAAGATTTTTACCGCGATCGCCTTTGACTCGGGCGGCGTTGCATCGGGGCCGATGACGGCGACCTTCCTTTTACCGTTCGCCATCGGCGCGTGCACGGCGACAGGCGGCAATGTGGTGCGCGACGCATTCGGCGTGGTCGCTATGGTCGCCATGACGCCGCTGATCACCATCCAAATCTTCGGGGTTTTGTATAAACGGAAGGCGCGCCGCGCAGAGCTTGCGGAAACGTCGCTGCCCGTAGGCGAACCTTTTGCCGATCTTGAGATCATCGAACTGTAATACGGACGGAGAGGAGCGCGCAAATGTACGGGATCAATTTGCTGGTACTGGTCGCCGCACGGGAACTGAAGGACCGATTCGCGGAAGTTCTGGAGTCGGAAAACGTGCATGTGACCCTGTCCGTGCCGGGCAAAGGCACCGCAACCAGCGAAACGCTGGATTTTCTGGGGCTGGAGTCCTCAGAGCGGCTGGTGTTCTTTTCAATCGTTACGGAAGAAAGCTGGACGAAGCTCAAAAAAATTTTGTACCGGGATATGTACATCGGTGTCCCCGGTGTGGGCGTGGCATTTTTAATGCCGTTAAGCAGCATCGGCGGCAGACGGACGCTGCAATACCTGACAGACGGGCAGGAAGTCACACTCAAGGAGGAAAGCGCCTTGCAGAACACAAATTATGAATTGCTGATCATTATCGCCAACAGCGGCAGCATTGACAGCATTATGGATGCCGCGCGCAGTGCGAAAGCCACAGGCGGTACGGTGCTGCACGCCAAGGGCACCGGCGCCGAGCAGGCGAAAAGATTTTTGGGGATCTCGCTTGCCGAGGAAAAGGAAATGGTATTCGTTGTGGTGCGCACCGCCCGCAAAAAGGACGTGATGCGCGCCGTTATGGAACAGGCAGGCGCGCCAAATCCCGCGGGCGCGATCGTGTTTTCCGTCCCCGTGACGGACACCGCAGGCTTCCGCCTGCCGGAAGAATACGAAGCGTAACATAGGCAATGTCAACGCCCCCGTTCCCGATTTGGGAACGGGGGCGTTTTAGTTTTTCAGCTCAATTCAAACATACCGTGGTAAAGGCGGTAATACATCCCCTTTTGCCGCAGCAGCTCGTCGTGCGTACCGCGTTCGACGATCTTGCCTTTTTCGAGCACCATAATGGCGTTGGCATTGCGCACGGTCGAAAGTCGGTGCGCGATCACAAACACAGTGCGGCCCTGCATAAGCGAATCCATCCCCTTTTCGATCAGACGTTCGGTACGTGTGTCGATGGAGGAGGTCGCCTCGTCCAGGATGAGCACGGGCGGGTCGGACACGGCCGCGCGCGCGATCGCCAAAAGCTGCCGCTGCCCCTGGGAGAGATTCGCACCGTCGGCGGTGACCATGGTCTCGTAGCCGTTCGGCAGACGGCGGATGAACGAATCCGCATTGGCGATTCTTGCCGCCTTTTCGATCTCTTCTTGTGTTGCATCAGGCTTACCGAAGCGGATATTGTCCGCGATCGTACCCGTAAACAGGTGCGTGTCCTGCAAAACGATGCCAAGCGATCGCCGCAGGGCGTCCTTGCGGATGTCGCGCACATCGATCCCGTCATACAGCACACGCCCGCCCTGTACATCATAAAAGCGGTTGATCAGATTTGTGATGGTCGTTTTGCCCGCGCCTGTCGAGCCGACGAACGCGATCTTCTGCCCGGGCTTTGCATACAGACTAACGTCGCGCAGCACCGGATGCTTTTCAGAGTACCCAAAAGTCACGTTTTCAAACCGCACGTCGCCGCAAAGCCGCGCAAGCCTGCCGTCCGGCGCGCGCCAAGCCCAGGTGCCCGTAGATGCGTCGGCTTCATGCAAGTCGCCGTCCGCCGTCTCCTGCGCGTGGACAAGCGTGATCTCACCGTCGTCGACCTCTGCGGGCAGGCGCATCACTTCAAAAATGCGCTCCGCGCCTGCAAGCGCCGCCAAAAGGAAATTCGACTGCTGGGTGAATTGATTGATCGGCGCCGCTGCCTGCCGCACAAACACAAGATAGCTTGCAAGGCTGCCCACGTCTGTCATCCCCCGCATTGCCATAATGCCGCCGAGGACCGCAACAAGCGCATAATTGACATAGGAGATGCTCACCACGGCGGGCACCATTGTGGCGGCATAGCTTTGCGCGCCCGTACCAGCCTTGCGCAGCGCCTCGTTTTTTTCGCGGAAGGCCTTCAGATTCTCCGCCTCATGGTTGAAAACTTTGACGACCTTTTGCCCCGTGACTGTCTCCTCAATATAGCCGTCGAGCAGCCCAAGACTTTTCTGCTGACGGTTATAATACTTTTTGCTGTGCCGTCCGCTGTACCGAATGTACAGGAACATGACGATGTAGCACAGCGTGACGATCAGGGACAGCCGCCAGTTGAGCACATACAAAATCACAAGCGTACCCGCCATCTGGATAAAGCTCTGGATCGCCATGGCAAAGCTGTTGTTGAGCGCGTCGGAAACGGTGTCTACGTCGTTGGTAAAATAACTCATTACATCGCCGTGCGGTGTGGAGTCAAAAAATTTCAGCGGCAGCTTCTGCACGTGCGAAAACAGGTCGCGCCGAATGTCAAACAGCACCTTCTGCGCCATGCGCACCATCAGCTGCGTATAGCCGTAGGCGCTAAAAATACTTATTCCGAAAATCCCCGCCGCGATCAAGACACCGACCGCCAGCGTATGCAGGTCGCCGTTTATAAGATTATTGACGATCGGGCGGATCATATATGTGCCGAGCAAGCCTGTGACGCCGCTGACGGTCACAAGGACGGCAACAAGCAGCAGCAAAACGCCGTGCCGCCCCATGTAGGCAAACAGCTCGTGCAGCGTAAATCCAAGATGCTTCGGTTTTTTTGCACTAAGCGTTCTCGCTGCCATCGTCGTCACCTCCCCGCATCTGTGTTGCGTAAATCTCCTGATAGATCGGATCGCTTTGCAAAAGCGCGTCATGCGTACCAACGGCGTGTACCCTGCCGTCGTCCAGCACCACGATGCTGTCGCTGTGCATCACAGAGGTGATGCGCTGGGCAATGATGATCTTGGTCATGTCGCGAAGTTCTGCGAGTGTCGTGCGGATGCCTGCTTCGGTGGCCGTGTCCACGGCGCTGGTCGCATCGTCGAAGATCAGCACCTTCGGTTGTTTCAGCAGCGTGCGCGCGATGCACAGCCGCTGCTTCTGCCCGCCGGAAAAATTCACACCGCCCTGCCCGACATCGGTGTCCAAGCCTTTCGGCATGCGCTCGAGGAATTCCGCCGCCCCTGCTGCACGGCATGCCGCCCAAAGCGTATCATCCGACGCCTGCGCATTGCCCCACAGCAGGTTTTCACGTACTGTACCCGAAAACAGCACGTTTTTTTGCAGCACGATGCCCACCGCGTCGCGAAGCGTTTGCAGGTCGTATTCCCGCACGTCCCGCCCGCCGACTTTGACCGCACCTTCCGTCACATCGTAAAGGCGCGGGATAAGCTGCACAAGGGTGGTCTTGGCAGAGCCCGTGCCGCCCAAAACACCGACCGTCTGCCCCGCACAGATATGCAGCGTAACATCAGAAAGGGCGTATTCCTTTGCGTCGGCGTGATATTTGAACGAAACATGCTCGAAATCCACGCTGCCGCTTTCCACCGTGGTGCACGCTTGCGCCGGAGATGTAAGCACTACAGGTTCTTCGAGCACTTCGCCTATGCGGTGCGCGCTCGCCAAAGAGCGCGTCAGCAGCAAAAACGCGTTAGAGATCATCATAATGGAGTTCATGACCTGCATCACATAGCTTAAAAAGCCGGTCAGCTCACCGACCTGCAAGCTGTTTTCCAGGATCATATTGCCGCCGAACCACATAATGAGCACGATCGTCACATACATCACACACTGCAGCGTCGGCATATTGAGTACGGCGAGCCGGAAGGTTTTTTCACCCGTTTCGGTCAACGCCTGATTGACCGCACGGAACTTTTCCTCTTCATACGCCCCGCGTACATAGGCTTTCACCGCGCGGATGGCAGTAAGGTTTTCTTCAACCACATGGTTGAGCTTATCCACTACTTTTTGCAGCACGCCGTACATCGGTGCGACCTTGTGTACGATCACAAACAGGATAAAGGCGAGCAGCGGCGCACACACAAGGAACACAAGCGCGAGCCGCGCATTCATATAGAACGAAAGCCCAAGTCCCATAATGAGCATGATCGGGCTGCGCGCGAGCGGGCGCAGTCCGCCGTTGACGGCATTCTGCAAAACGGTCACATCCGTCGTCATGCGTGTGACGAGCGAGGCGGTGTCAAAGCGATCCAGATTCGCAAAGGCGAATTGCTGCACCTTTTCATATTCCGCCTCACGGATACGCGCGCCCCAGCCGTAAGCGGCACGGGCGGCAAAGCGCGCATACAATAGCCCCGTGATGAGCGAAAGCAGCGCACAGATCCCCATTTGAAGCCCTTTGTGCAGAATATAAGGGACATCGCGATTGGCAACGCCCACGTCAATGAGATCCGCCATAAGGATCGGGATGACCAATTCAAAGGCGGTCTCAATCAAAACGAACAGCCCGCCTAAGTACAGGTCTTTTTTATACGGCCCAAAGCAGCCGAACAAGCGTTTCATTTCCCGCATGCCGTTTCCTCCCGCTGTGCATCCTGCAAATTGCGGTATGCGCGCACTAAAAAGTCCGCAAACTGCGCTTTTTCTTTCTCGGTAAAGCCGCGCAGCATGACCGCATCTTCCCTTTGACAGTGTGCACGCCAGCCGCGGAAAGCTTCCTCCCCCGCTTCGGTCAGCGAAAGGCACGCGCTGCGCCGATTTCGATCATCCGCGCGGCGGACGATAAATCCGCTTTTCTCCATGGTATCGAGCATCCGCGACACAGCGGCAGGGTCGATCTCAAAATAATCGGCAAGCTCTTTCGGGCGGCAGTTCGGGTGCGCCGCAATATATGACAACAGCTTCGGCTGCCCCGAACCGAGCCCGAGCGCGCGCAGGCAAGGGTGCAGGTAGCTTCGCTGCATATGGAACGCACGATACAAAAGCAGATGAAAGGTCGTCTCCATAATGGCATACTCTCCACACAAAAATTGACATGTCAACAATTGACATGTCAATTATAGCGTGTAAACGATCCGTGTCAAGAGAAATGTTCTTATAGGATGCGAAGCGGGAAAGCTCCGGCTGTTCTGACCGAACAACCGGAGCCAAAAATAGTTGATTTAATTTTCCCGCTTGTAGCACTGCTTTTCGCAGGTCGCACAGGAATCGGCAAGCAGTATGCTGTCCACGGTCCTGCCCGCCGGGATCATCGGCACGACGCGCGCATCCTTTTGGATGTCACAGGCGATCCAAACGGGGCCGTCCGCCTGCTGCGCCGCCTTATACGCCGCCTTGAACTCTTCGAGCGTATGCGCATGGTAGCCCTTGCCGCCGAAGCCCTCGATCACCTTGACGAAATCCGTTTGCCGTTCGGGATCGGTTTGGGAATAGCGTTTGCCGTAAAAGCAGGTCTGCCACTGGCGCACCATGCCGAGCACGCGGTTATCAAAGATCACAGTGATGATCGGCAGGTGGTTGCTGACCGCCGTGCACGCCTCGTTTAAGTTCATGTGGAAAGAACCGTCGCCCGTGATATGTAC
>UQZS01000072.1 GCA_900545625.1 uncultured Oscillospiraceae bacterium
ACCGCCGCATGACCATCATGACGACGACCTTTATCCCCTGCGGGGCAAAGCTCCCGATCATTGCGCTGATCGCCGGTGCGCTGTTTGACGGCGCGTGGTGGGTCTCGCCGAGCGCCTATTTTATCGGCGTGGCTGCGATCATCGTCTCGGGCATCATGCTCAAAAAGACCAAGCTGTTTTCGGGCGATCCTGCCCCGTTCGTTATGGAGCTGCCCGCTTACCACTGGCCGACTGTCGGCAACGTGCTGCGCTCCATGTGGGAACGCGCCTGGTCATTCATCAAAAAAGCGGGGACGGTCATCCTGCTTTCGTCTATCGTACTGTGGTTCCTGCAGGCGTTCGGCGTTGAAAACGGCAGCTTCGGCATGGTCGAAGACCTCAACAACTCCGTGCTCGCCACCATCGGCAGTGCCATTGCGTGGATCTTTGCACCGCTCGGCTGGGGCAACTGGCAGAGCGCCGTGGCGACCATCACGGGTCTTATCGCCAAAGAAAACGTCGTCGGCACATTCGGCGTTCTGTTCGGCGGCTTCGACGAGGTTGCCGAGAATGGCTGGCAGATCTGGGAGAACATGCGTCAGGTCTATACGCCCTTGTCCGCATATTCCTTCCTGATCTTCAACCTGCTCTGCGCGCCGTGCTTTGCGGCGATGGGTGCGATCAAGCGTGAAATGAACAACGGCAAATGGACGGCTTTCGCCATAGCCTACCAATGCGTGTTCGCGTATGCAGTCTCCCTCATTGTCTATCAGCTCGGTATGCTCTTCACAGGACAGGGCAATGTCATCGGCGCGATCGCCGCGTTTATTCTGCTGGGGCTCATCTGCTTCATGCTGTTCCGCCCCGACCCGGAAAAGAAACGGCGTGCCCAACTGCACGCGGCCGCCGCTGCTGCAACCAAATAAAATCATCAAAACAAAACCTGTATTTGCCGTAAAGGAGGCTTTCCCGTGCTCACATTCCTTTCTCAAAACCTCGCAACGATCCTGATTTCGCTTGTGCTGTTCGCCGTGGTAGCGCTTGTGATCGTCCACCTTGTGCGCAACCGCCGAAAGGGAAAGTCCTCCTGCGGCTGCAACTGTGCGGGCTGCCCGATGTCGGGCGCGTGCCACGCGGGAAGCCCGAAGGTAAACCCGCATCATTCCTGACATTCTCCCCTTATGATATTTCCTTTATACAGGGTTGGACCGTTCCGCTTTAAGCGGGGCGGTCCTGCCTTTTTGTCCCCAATGCTCGTGCCGGCGATATGTGATGAGCGTGCACTTCCTGTTGACAAATAATAGGAATATGATATAATTTTTAAAAGAGAGACTGCAATATTTTTATTCAAAATATAAAAGAAGGTGGGGTATGAACTATGAAAAAGAAACGATCCGTTTTGTTGTCTGCATTGCTTGTGCTGCTTTGTCTTGTGCCCGTATCCGCCGCGGGGCCGGCGGATGTGCCCGGTGAGAGCGAAGTGTACTTAGGGGATTCCGGAACGGATGGTGTGGATGCTTCGGATGCGCGTTACATTTTGCAGGTCGCTGCGGGATTGCGCGCCGTCGACGCGAACCAGGCGAACCTGCTGGACATCGATCGCAAAGACGGCGTGACAGCAACCGATGCGCGCTGGGCGCTGCAAATTGCTGCAGGACTGCGCGGTGCGCGCTTTTACAACACCGCAACAGGTGAAATTCGGGATGCCGAGATTGTCCACCCCGTGACGGCGGCAGATGTTGCGGCGGCAATCAACAGCGCTACGGCATCGGCAGTGAACGGCGGTGCGGGCTACACATGGACGCGGGAGAGTCACTTTACCGAGGCCATCGATCTCGGCAGCGCGACAGAAACGCTGAACAACATCATTCAGGCCGTCGATCCGAACGCAAGCATTGACTCCGTGGTCGGCGGATTTGTAGGTATCGGCGAAAACCGTCTTGCCGTTGGAAAAGGGCAGGACGCGGCGAGCGCCATTGGATACCACGGAGAAAATTATCGGCTGAAAGCGACCGCGCTGCGCGCCGAGGACATTCAGAACCTGCAAGTAAACGGCAATACCTATACGTTCAAGCTGCCCGATGTGCGTTCTCCGAAAAAGGACGGAGCCACGGCGCTTTCCCGCTTGACGGATGACATTCTCACACAGGAGGAGGTTTCCGCGGAAATTCAAGATCAGGTTGGCAGTGCACTGCGCGTGTCCAGCCTGGATATCCTGTACTCCGATATTCAAGTTACGGCGGTCATTGAGGACGGGACGTTACAGGAACTGCGCTATTCGTTCAACGTCAAGGTGGAAGAAATTGGTTTGACGGCGGCGATTATACCGATCACGGGCACAGGCGCCATGGCGACCTCGGCGTCATATACCGATTTCGTCTATTGATCTTCGTGCAATTAAACAGGGCTTCGGTTTTTACCGAAGCCCTGTTTTTGTTATCTGTGGTTTTACGCCTGCCCTAAATTTTTCTGGGACTCCATTTTGAGATAGGCGTGGATGAAGCCGTCCAAGTCCCCGTCCATGACGCTGTTGATATTGCCCGTTTCGTAGTTGGTGCGGTGATCTTTGACAAGCTGATAGGGCATGAACACATACGAGCGGATCTGGCTGCCCCAGGCGATCTCCTTTTGGTCGCCCTTGATGTCGGAGATCTTCTCCAGGTGCTCGCGCTCCTTGATCTCCACGAGCTTCGATTTGAGCATGCGCATGGCGACCTCGCGGTTCTGGTGCTGGCTGCGCTCCACCTGACAGGCGACGACGATCCCCGTCGGGATGTGTGTCAGCCGCACGGCGGAGGAGGTCTTGTTGACCTTCTGCCCGCCCGCGCCGCTGGAACGGTACACGTCCATTTTGATGTCCTCAGGCGCGATCTCGACCTCGATCGTGTCGTCGATCTCGGGCATGACCTCTAAGGAGGCGAACGACGTGTGCCGCCGCCCTTCGGAATCAAACGGGGACACGCGCACAAGGCGGTGGATGCCCGTTTCGCTTTTTAAGTAGCCGTAGGCGTTTTCGCCCTCAATGAGGATGCTTGCGGATTTGAGACCCGCCTCGTCCCCGTCGAGATAGTCGAGCGTCGAGACCTTGTAGCCGTGGCGCTCGCCCCAGCGGGTATACATACGGAACAGCATCTGCGCCCAGTCCTGCGCCTCGGTGCCGCCTGCACCTGCGTGAAAGGTGAGGATGGCGTTTTTGCTGTCGTATTCGCCCGTCAGCAGGGTGGTGAGCGTCATCGTGTCTAAATCCTGCTCAAATTTGCGCACGTTCTCAGTACATTCGGGCAGCAGCGATTCGTCCTCTTCCTCATCGGCAAGCTCGATCATGACCAGCGCGTCGTCATAGTCGCCGCACAGCTTTTCATAGGCCGAAACCTTGGATTTCAGCGTGCTTGTGCGCTTGAGCACGGTTTGCGATTTTTGCAGATCGTCCCAAAAGCCGTCTTGGGCGGCCTGTGCTTCCAAATCTGCGATCTCCGCCTTCATCTTTTCCAGCCCCAGCGCCTCAGCCAGCTCGTCGAGCGCATTTTTGTGGGACAAAAGCTGCCCGCGCAGCTCTTCGTATTGCAGCATACAGATAGTTTCCTTTTCTTCAAAAATTTTACAGCCTTATTATTTTACTATACTCCTGCGGAATATGCAACAGTTTTACTTGTGCGGCGGTGTAAAAGCCACCTTGCACGACGAAATTTTATTACAATTCACCAAACAAAAAGACAGGTCGCCGCCGAAATGCATCCACAATATATTAAGGAAAAGTAAAATATTGCTGTCTGTGCATATTTTTGTTGCATCCTGCCTGCGAATTTGTTACAATGAAACCATATTCGGGTATTTTGCCCGTCAGGAGCTGATAACAAGTGCAAACGAGAGGAAGCAAGGCTTTAAGCATCGTGCTTTGCGCGCTGCTGATGCTGACCATGGCGATGCCCGCGCTCGTCGCAGCCGCGGCGGACGCGCAGATCGTCATCACGGATGAAGACGGCGCCGAAGTGACCGAGCGGCTCGAGGTCAAGGAGTTCGAGTCGATCCAGCTCGGCTACACCACGTCGGGAGACGTGCCGGCGGGCGCGTACGTCACATGGGAGTCGAGCCAGCCGCTGCTTGCCGGCGTCGATGAAAACGGCGAGGTGCACGGCTACGACTTCTCGAAAGAAGCCATCGTGCAGCAATGGCTTGATGAAAACGTCCGCGTTCTGCCGCTTATTGGCGACAGCTTGGCGGATTCGATCCTCCAGACCATCGAGGACAATGGCATCGACCTGGCCGACCCGGCGGACATTGAGCTGCTTATCACCCTTGTGGGCGCCATGGGCGGCTCGTTCGGCGAATCGCTGGCAAACAGTCTGCGCGAAACGCTCGACAATATGAACATTCAAATTACCGCCACGCTGCGCGCTGCCGACGGTTCTGTGCTTGCGAGCGATACCGTCGAGGTCGTCGTGGCGCAGAGTACGCTCGACTTTGCGAGCATTTACCCGACGGCGGTGCATATTACCAATAAAGATTCCGTACCGAAAACCGTCGCAGTCGGCGCAACAGTGCAGCTGTACGGCGTGTGCACGCCCGTACGCCTCGAGCAGGGCATCAAATGGACGATGGGCGGCACGATTTTTGACACGGAGTCGGGGGATCACGCGACCGTTTCCTCCGACGGCCTTGTGACCTTTACCTCGCCCGGCGAAGTCACCGTGCGCCTGAACCCGGAAAGCGCGGCGTATGCTTTTGTGACCGACACGATTACGTTCAACGTCGTAAGCCCGGAGGAACTGCCCGTCACGAGCTTCGAAATCACGGGCGAAACGGAGATAGACGAGGGCGAGACCACGCAGCTTGCCATTATGAACGTGCAGCCTGCGGGTGCATATACGGGCGATCTCGTTTGGGAAAGCTCCGACCCGACGGTTGCAGTCGTGGACCAAAGCGGCGTGGTTACGGGTTTGGATGGCGGCAGCGGTGTGTTTGAACTGAACCGTAAAACCAATATTACCGCATCTATTGACGGGGTTTCCCGCTCTGTGGAGGTGCAGGTCAATAAAAATGTTCTGAACGCAACCATTTCCGGCGTAGAGATCGTGGGGAATGCCAATATCCCGAACAATACTTCTACGACCTATACGATGAAAATCACCCCGGACCGCTTGAACAACAGCAGCGACGTGCTGCGCGAATGGGGCATCACCGACCCGACGACCGGCGGGGTCGTCTGGGCGACGGCGGATGTACCTGCGGATACAAGTATCGCCACCCTGACCGCCGGCGGCGTTCTGACCCCGAAATCCAGCGGTATTATGACCATCCACGCCCGCGCCACGCAGGGGGAAACGGTCTTGGAAACGAGCATGACCGTCAGCGCCGGCACGCCGATCGAGAGCTTTACGCTGGAAATGGGTGATGGGTTTAGCAATCTTTTGATCGGTTTCAACATGGAGCGCTGCCTGGAGGAAGGTAATTCCGGGCAACTGGATATCACCAATATTCTGCCGGCGGAATATGACTCCGATCTTTTGAACAACGTGATTTGGAGCAGTTCCGATCCGAGTGTCGCGACTGTGGATGAAAACGGTCGTGTGTTTGGCATGAACTCCGGCGGGTTGACCATTTACCACAGCAATTCCGTTACGATCACGGCGAGCATTGGCGGCGTGTCCGCGTCGATCACCTTCAACGTCCGCGGTGCGAGCGTGGAAAATTTGGTCGCTGCCTCTATTTCGGGCAATGATTATGTTATCAAGGATTTTCCCCTCTCGTATTCGGCGACCTTTGCCCCGCCGCGTATCAGCGTAAATAACCAGCACTGGGGCGTCTCGTATGACGACGGCTCCCGTCCGTGGGAATCTGCCTGGAGCAGCACGAGCGGCAATCAGCAAAACAGTGTGGCTTCGGTCGATGCAAACGGTACGGTCAGTGGCCTTTCCGCAGGCACAACGACCTTGTATGTGTTCGGCCGCGAGGGCCTGACCTCTGTGGACGGTTCTTATGCGGAAGCAACCAAGGACATCACCGTCGTTGAGCTCGAGCCCGAAAACCTCACGCTCACCGCGCCCACGCGCACGAATTACGTCGAGGGCGAGACCGAGCTTGACCTTACAGGGCTGAAAGTAGAGCTCAATTACAGCCGCGAGACGATCAGCCAATATTACGATACGACCGGCTGGTCGGACAGCGATTTTACCGTGGAAGTCACGGATTACACGGTCGGCGAGATCAACCAGAGCATATTGGATACCGAGCAGCATATCCTTGTGACCGTCACACGCGCGGGCAAAAGTTACCGCGGTGTGTTCACCATCACGCTCGAATCCAAAAAACTGACGGACATCACACTTGAAAATCCGCGCTATGCCTACAACGAAGGCGAGTATCAGCTTGACTTGGAGGGGCTCACCGTCACGGCGAATTACAGCAACGCCGCTTCCGAGCAGGTCACGGACTACACAGTGGATTACAGCGCCTTTAACCCGACGCTCCTCGATGTGGAGCAGCAGATCCCCGTTACCTATACGCACGCGGGGCTTTCTGCTACGGCATACTTCCCGGTCATCGTGTACGGCTACCCGGTCGTCACGGTAGACGCGGGCGAATATGCCGGCGGCTGGACGACGGGCGATGTGACCCTGACACTTTCCGCCACACACCCGATGGGTGGCT
The DNA here is from genome assembly GCA_900545625.1 of uncultured Oscillospiraceae bacterium. GTDB lineage: Bacteria > Bacillota > Clostridia > Oscillospirales > Acutalibacteraceae > Fimenecus. The sequence goes on from UQZS01000072.1 coordinate 6,628, forward strand.
TAACGTATTCCTACTATACGGATTCCGACCCCACCTGGCGGACGATCGAGGGCGACACGCTCGTTATCAACACCAACGGCAGCGATACCTATTACTTTAAGGCGGTCAACTCCGTCGGAGGTTGAAAATTTACCGGAAAGCCTCTCTTCCGTGCTTTTCCCGGAGGTAAATCGGATATCCGGCGTTGCGGATGAGGAAAAAATGTGTAATTTAGAATTCCGAAAACTACCGTCCATGCGTCCGAACCTGATACTTTCCCGCCTTTTTGCAACTGTGCTTGCCATGCTGACCACGGTGGGGTACGTGTCTGCCGAACCCTATTCCAAAATCCGGTTCGTGCCGATCCCTTCCGACATCCTGCCGTCGAGCGAAGTACGCAAACTCTATCAGGATTCCGACGGGTATATCTGGATTCCGACCTATAACGGTCTGGCCCGCTATGACGGATACGGAGTAGTCACTTACGGTATGCACGACGTTTCGGGCGTGGCGTTCAATTCGTTCGTGAATGTGGTGGCCGAAGACCGCGACAAGGTGATCTGGATCGGGACTGAGCGCGGACTGTTTCGGCT
>UQZS01000073.1 GCA_900545625.1 uncultured Oscillospiraceae bacterium
ATGACCATGGTGGACATCCAGGGCGTGGAAGACTTCTTCGGCGACATGGACTTCAAGGTCGCCGGTACGAAGAAGGGCATCACTGCAATCCAGATGGACTTAAAGATCCACGGCCTGACGCCGGAGATCATCCGCGAGGCGCTCGACAAGACCTATGCCGCGCGCTGCTATATCCTTGACGAGATCATGCTGCCCGTCATCGCCGAGCCGCGCAAGGAGCTGTCGAAGTGGGCGCCCAAGATGCTCACCACGCATATCGACCCTGAAAAGATCGGCGATGTCATCGGCAAGCAGGGCAAGGTCATCCAGAAGATCTGCGCCGAGTGCGACTGCAAGATCGATGTCAACGAGGACGGGCAGGTGTTCGTCTCTGCGCTCGACATCGAAAATGCCAAAAAAGCCGTATTCATTGTGGATACCATCGCAAACGGGCCCGAGGTCGGCTCGATCTACAAGGGCGTCGTGACAAGGCTGATGAGCTTCGGCGTGTTTGTTGAGATCGTCCCCGGCGTGGAGGGCATGGTGCACATCAGCCACCTCGACGTCAAGCGCACCGAGCGCGTGGAGGACGTCGTGAACGTCGGCGACGAGATCATCGTCAAGGTGCTCCCGCGTGACGAGCAGGGCAGACTGAACCTGTCCCGCCGCGAGGCACTCATTGAGGTCGAGGGCTTGACGCCCGAAAACGAGATCTCCGACCGCCGTCCGCCGCGCCGCGACCACCGTCGCCCGCGCCACGACAAGTAAGCGTTTCGGAATATCGAAATAAAACAGGAAAACCGGGCGGATGCATCGCATCCGCCCGGTTCAGTTAGCCGACAAAGCCGTGTGTACATTTTTATCCGCTTTTTAATAGAAGCGGGATCAAAGGCTGTGCCCATCGCGCCCCGCGGGACGCGAACTTTTTTACCTGCGCTTTGTTTTATACGGTTCCCTGTTACGCCAGCTTTTTGAGCGCGTGCTTAAAGCGGAAAGCGAACAGCACAGCGGTAAAGATAATGGCAATGAGATCTGCCACGGGCTCCGCCGTATAGACTGCCATGGTATCATCCATAGGCAAAACTGCCGGCAGCAGGTAGATGAGCGGCAGCAGCAGCACGAACTTGCGCACGACCGCCACGGCAATAGATTCCTTGGCGCGTCCGAGGGAAGTGAACGTCATTTGACATGCGGTCTGAATGCCGAACAGGCACAGCACGGCGGTGTAAATGCGCAGCGCAGGCGCAGTAAACGAAAGCAGCGCTTCGTCTGAGGTGAACATTGCGGCGAAGGCGCGCGGGAAGAGCTGCACGCACGCCCACAAAAGCACCGAATAGCAGAGGCTTGAGAAGAGGAGCAGCTTGAATGTCTTTTTAACGCGCTGCGTATTCTTAGCGCCGTAGTTGTAGCTGATGATCGGCTGCGCGCCCTGTCCCAGGCCCTGCATGGGCAGCATGGCGAACTGCATGACGCTGCTTAAAATGGTCATCGCGCCTACGGCGATATCGCCGCCGTAGCGCTGCAACGAAGCGTTGAAGCAGACGGTGATAATGCTTTCGCTTGCCTGCATGATAAAGGTCGAAAGTCCCAGTGCGAGACTCGGGAACAACAGCTTCGGGCGAAAACGCATGCAGCTTGTACGCAGTTTCCAAATCGTTTTGCGCCCGAGCAGGAAGCATACCACCCACACGCACGAAAGCGCCTGGGAAAGGACGGTTGCAAGCGCCGCCCCGCGCACGCCCATGCCGAAGCCGAAAATGAAAACGGGATCAAGCACGATGTTCGCGACAGCGCCAATGAGTACGGAAAGCATGCCGGTCTTTGTAAAGCCCTGCGCCGTGATAAAGGCGTTGAGCCCTAAGGTAAGCTGCACGAAGATCGTGCCGAGCGCATAAATGTTCATGTAGTCGAGCGCATAGCCGATGGTGTTTTCGCTCGCGCCGAACGCCATCAGCAATTCTTCGTTCCAAATAAGCAGCACCGCCGTCAGCAGCACGGAAATGACCAGCTGTGCCACAAAGCAGTTGCCCAAAGTGCGCTCGGCGGATTCGTTGTCGCCGCGCCCCATGAAAATGGAAGCGCGCGGCGCGCCGCCGTTGCCGACAAGCGCCGCGAACGCCGATACGATCATAATCAGCGGCAGGCAGACGCCTACGCCCGTCAGCGCCGTGGCACCGATGTCGGGGATATGCCCGATGTAAATGCGGTCTACGATATTGTAGAGCATATTGATGATCTGCGCCGCCACCGTCGGAAGTGCCAGCCGCCAAAGGAGCTTACCTACAGGCGCGGTCTCTAAAAAGTTCTTTTTCTCACCCATGGCGTTTCCTCCGGCGCATCGCGATATAAGCGTTTTCCTCCAGCCGCAACGTCAACGCATGGAATTGGCGGATCTCCGCGCGGGAAAATCCGTCGGTCAGCTCCGCGTACAGGTCGTCGAAGATCTGCTGGACGTCGCGCACGATGGGGTCTGCGGCGGGCAGCAGGTACAGCCGCAGGCTGCGGCGGTCATATTCGTCCGTTTTGCGCTCCAACAGCCCTTTTTCCACGAGCCCGTCCACCGCCGTGGAAACGTTGCCTTTGGAGAGCATCCGAAGCTGCGCGATCTGCGCGGCGGTGTTTTTGTCAGGATTATTGCATAAAAAGCTGATCACAGCCGCCTGCGTGTTGCTGAGCGAATAGCGCTGGCAGACGGTTTTAAGCATAGACTCATGCAGCTTGACGATGCAGCGCATGCAGTTGAGATATTCCGTGGTTTTCATTCTTTGCTCCAATGAAAATAGTTTTAGATAGAACCAATCCGCAATCTATTATACATTTTAGGTACAATTTGTCAATGTTTATTTGCGCTTTTTCGCCCAAGCGCAGCATTGACTTCCCGGCGGCGTTTTGTTACACTGAATTGTGAGCACCTTTGTCGAAAGGCAGAGACGGTACGGGAGGAGAAAACATGTCGAAAAAGACGATCATCCTTTTGGTGTGCGCGCTGGTCGTGGTGATCGGCGTGGGGGTTTTACTGTACGTTTTGCTGTCCGCGGGCGGGCCGTATTCGGGCACGGTCACCGTTGCCGACACGGGCGCGGGACTCGCCGGTGTCAGCGTCTCCGACGGCAGGAACGTCGTCAAGACCGACGAAAACGGCAATTTTGAGCTTCCGGGCTATCGCAAAACGCGGTTCATCACCGTGACCGCCCCGGCGGGGTATGAAACGGAAAATTACTACATCCCCGTCAGCCGGGAAACGGAACGGTATGACTTCACCTTGCAGGTGTCCGACCTCCCTGCGGGCGCGGCGCACAGCTTTTTGCAGATCACCGACACGGAGATCGGCGAGGACGGCGCGGGGGCGTGGCTTGACCACGTGAAAAGCCTTGCCGACGAATTGCAGCCCGCGTTCCTCATCCACACGGGCGACATCTGCTACGAGGCGGGGCTTCGCCGCCACATCCAGGATATGAACACCGAAACCATGGGGCTGCCCGTGCGCTACATCATGGGCAATCACGACTATGTGGACGGCAAATACGGCGAGGAATTGTTTGAAAGCCTGTACGGCCCGGCGTGGTATTCCTTTGAGGTCGGCAACGTGCACTACGTCGTAACGCCGTTCCAAAACGGCGACTACAAATCCGGTTACAACAAAAACGACCGCTGGCGCTGGCTTGCAAACGATCTTGCCAATACCGACCCCGATATGAAAGTCGTCATGTTCAACCACACCGTTTCGCCCAGCGAGAATTATGTGATCGAATTCGACCGGCAGTCGCTTGACCTCAAGGAACACAATCTGATCGCCTGGGTATACGGACATTACCATTACAATTACGTGCAGAAGAACGACGGCGTGCTGAACATCTGTACCGGCCGTCCCGACTGCGGCGGCATCGACCAGTCCGCCAGCGGCACGCGGCATATTTCGATCGCTGAGGACGGTACGGTCTCCACGCAGATGTACTACTACGATATGCCCGAAAGCCCCGCCCTGCCCAACGGCGCGCAGTTTTCCACCGCGCTTTCCGGCAATGTCCTGTTCTGTAACACGGTGCTCGAAGGCGACCGCCTTTACACGGCGACGGTGGATGACGATTACCCGCGCAGCTGCGGCGTGTACTGCCTGAACGCCGCGGACGGCAGCGTGATCTGGTCGTACATGACCGAAAATTCCGTGAAAAATAAGGTCGTGGTCGCGAACGGCTGCGTCTACGCGCAGGACTGCGAGGGCTATGTCTATTGCCTGTCTGCGGAAAACGGCGGCCTCAACTGGAAAACGCAGGTGGATCTCGGTACGGGGCTTTGTACGAGCAGCGGGATCACCTTAGACGGCGATGTGCTGTATACGGGCTGCGCGGCGGCGGTGACCGCCCTGCGCGCGGACACGGGCAAGGTCGTTTGGGAAAATATCCGCAACCGCGGCGAAGGCTCGGCGGCGGAATTTGTGGTCGCGGGCGACAAGCTGCTTGTAAGCTCCCACTGGGATGCGCTCGTCGCGCTCGACAAGGCCACCGGCAATGAGCTTTGGGCAAACGACGACGAGGACGTGCGCTTCCGCAGTTCCACCCCTGTTGTCATAGATGATACGACGATTTTGGTTGCCGACGATGACGCCGTTATGCAAATCGACGCCGCGACAGGCGAGATTCGCAGTAAGACGAATGTAGAGGATACCGCGCTTTCTTCGAGCGCACAGCCCGTCGTCGCCGACGGCATCGCCTATATTGCCACGGCGGACAGCGGCGTACTCGCCTTTTCGCTCTCCGAGAATCGAGTGTTGTGGCAGACGGCAGTCGGTGAAGCCATGGTCTTTACCGCACCTTACAAAGGGGACGGCGCCGAGACCGTGGAAAGCACACCGATCTTAGAGAACGGACAGCTTTGGTTCGGTGCGTCGGATGGGAACATTTATTGCCTGAACGCCGCCGACGGCAGCGTTGTGCAGACCTATTCGGTCGGTGCACCCGTGCTCGGTAAGCTTGTCTTAACAGAGGACAGCATGTACGGCGCAGACTTCGCGGGCAGAGTGTTCCGCTTTGCGCGCGGCTAAAATAAAGGGGACGCGGTTTCGCGTCCCCTTTTTAGAGGTTAGATATTAGATGCGAGATGTTAGACGTGGTGCGGGTAGGCTTGTACGAAGCTGCAGAGAAGCGCAACCGCGCCACGCTCAGATCACCAGCCCGCCGTTGACGGAAAGCACCTGCCCGGTGATATAGGCGGCGTCACCGCCCGCCAAAAACGCGACCGCGCCCGCAATGTCTTCGGGCGTGCCGAGCCGCCCGAGCGGGATCTCCTCGGTGAGCATGGCACACGTTTCGTCACCGAGCGCGCGCAGCATGGGCGTGTCCACAGCGCCGGGCGAAACACAGTTGACCGTGATCCCCGAGGGCGCCAGCTCCTTGGCGAGTGCTTTGACCATGCCGATGAGCCCGGCTTTCATAGCGGAGTAATCCACCTCGCACGAGCCGCCCGTTTCGCCCCACATCGAGGCAATATGGATGATGCGCCCGCATTTTCCATGCAGCATATCCGGCAGCACCGCGCGCGTCAAGTAAAACGCGCCGTCGAGGTGCACCCCGCGCATTTCGTCCCACTCTGCGTCCGTGATGTCCTGAAACAGCTTTTGCCGCGCGATGCCTGCACTGCCGACGAGCACATCCACCCTGCCGAGCTTTTCGTGCACGGCGTCCACTGTGTCTGCCACCGCTTTGCTGTTCCGAATATCACAGGCGAACGCCGCCGCCGTGCCGCCCGCTGCCGCTATTCTTTGCACGAGCGCTTCTGCACCCGCTGCATTTTGATGGTACAGCGCTGCAACGGCAAAGCCCTCTTTTGCCAATCGCGCGGCGATCACTGCGCCGATGCCGCCCGATGCGCCCGACACCAGAGCCGTTTTCTGCATAACGGAAAACCCCTTTCCGAAAGTCTGTCCCCTGTATTGTAGCACATTTTCAAATATTTGCATACCGCATTTGCAAAGGAGCCTTTGTATGCTGAAACCGATCCCCAAAACCGAACGCCTGATTCTTCCCGAAAAAGAATGGGTGTGTACCTTTTCGGACGATTTTGCCTTCCTTGACCGCGCGAAATGGAAATTCGACCTGCCGCGCGACCCGAAGGACCCCACGCTCGACGGCGTGCGCCGCTGCTGCTTCAATGTGGATGACGAGGACGTTGTGTTTGTGCACGACGGACAGCTTCATATCCGCACGCTGTGGAAAAACGGGAAATACGGCGAGGGCTGGTATTCCGCCATGCTCGATACCGGCCGCTTCGGAAGCTTTGTAAGCGCAGACGGTTTTGCGCCCGAATACCGGGGATTTTCGCAAACCTACGGATATTTTGAGGTGCGCTGCAAGGTGCCGAAGGCGGTGGGGATCTGGTCGGCGTTTTGGCTGATGCCCGACAACGACATCGCGTTTTCCGAAGCGGATGTGCAGTTCAGTGGCGAGGACGGTGTGGAGATCGACGTGATGGAATCCCCGCATATGTTTATGCGCACGCGCTTCGGCAAGAACCGCAATATCCATTGTATCCATGCCGACGGCTATGACGACCGGCTCAAAAGCGTGCGTTCCCCCGCCTTTTATGTGCCGCGCATGTATGACGATTTCCATACCTACGGCCTGCTCTGGGAACAGGACAAATACAGCTTTTACATCGACGGGTACAAGACGTGGGAGACGGAGCATATTTATAAAGGGCGCCGCATGGGCGTCTGCCGCGTGCCGGAATATCTGCTTTTGTCCACCGAGGTCGCGGGCTTTATGGAAAACGGCAAACCGTACCCGGGCAAGCAGAAAGATCCCAAAACCGGGAAACTCACGCCGTATTGGTGCGGCAACCCCGACAAAAATGACAAAACCGTACCCTATGATTTCGTGGTGGATTGGGTGAAGGTGTATCAAAAAAGGGGAAAGTTCGATGAAAAATAAACCGGACAATATCCATAAAATAATTTAAATTTTCATTGACTTTTTATACGGAATAAATATAATTATAAAAGGGGCGTATCGGAGGCACCAATGGCAACGCACAAGTTCACGCATTTCGTCCCGAAAGAAAAAGAGGGGACGTATTATACGATTGATTTCACCGTGCCGCAGGACACCGAGCGCGTCACGGTCTCTTACGCGTATGCACAGCCTGTCAAGGGGGTGCTGCGCGATTTTTTTCCGACCAATATCATCGACATCGGGCTCATGGACGGCGA
>UQZS01000074.1 GCA_900545625.1 uncultured Oscillospiraceae bacterium
CATTCCAGCTGCGTGCCGTCGGCAGCGGCGCCGCGGGCTATGCGATGGCCCGCGCCATGCGCTATGGCTTTGCACGCGGTGTGTTCTCCAATGAGGCGGGGCTTGGCTCTTCCGTCATGGTGCACAGCTGCTCAGACGCCAAAGAACCCGTACAGCAGGCGCTGTGGGGCATCTTCGAAGTGTTCTTTGATACCATCATCATCTGCTCGCTGACTGCGCTGACAGTACTTTGCACGGGCGCGTATGCCGTTGAGGGGCTGGAGGGCATAGATGTCACGATCTACGCCTTTGAAAGCGTGCTGGGGCGTTTCGGCGGCTATCTTGTATCCGTTGGGCTTGTGCTGTTTGCGTTTTCCACGCTGCTGGGCTGGACGGTTTACGGCGGGCGTGCTGCGGGGTATCTTGGCGGCAGACGCTTTGTGCGCGTGTACCAGATCATATTCCTTGGGGCAGTATTTCTCGGATCGGTCTCGTCCGTACAGCTTGTTTGGGATCTGTCAGACACCTTTAATGGGCTTATGGCGCTGCCGAACCTTGTCGGCGTGCTGCTGCTTTCACCGCTGGTGTTCCGCATAACTAAAAATTATGTACGCCGCGTATTCAAAGGCGAGCAGATCTCCCCATTGCTTTCCTACACGCAAGTGCCCGAACCTGCCGTGCGAAAAAGCAAAGCAAAAAAATAAGGCTTTCCCGCCCGCCGCACGAACGGCGGGCATTTTTGCGCCTGTTTTTTAATAGTATGAAAACAGAAGGGGGCGGCAAGATGGTGATCCGGTTAAAAAAACTGCTTTGTATCGTACTCGGTATTGCTTTGGTGATTTTGGGGCTGTTGTTTTTGTTGTATGCATTCACGAATCCACATGCCGCTTCAATGGGGATACTTTAGCCGGATTCAAACGATTTCGGCAGAAAAGTTGACAAATCCGATTTTGTGCGGTATTATAATACCGCGTTATCGCTTTACTAAGCTAAATCGGAGGAAGAAGTATGAAAAAAATTTTATGCCTGCTTATGGCAGTCATCCTGATGGTCTGCGGTCTTGCCGCGTGCGGCTCAGGGGGGGATGCGGACAATACGTCCGACCTTGCATACATACAGAACAAGGGTACGCTGATTGTCGGCGTTACCGTGTATGAGCCGATGAACTATCAGACTGCGGACGGGAAGTGGACAGGCTTTGATACCGAATACGCTGAAGCCGTCGCTGAAAAGCTGGGCGTGGAAGCGCAGTTTATCATCATTGATTGGGACAATAAGTATACAGAGCTTGATGCAAGATCGATCGACTGTATCTGGAACGGCATGACCATCACGGAAGAGGGCAGGCTGAACGCCTCCATTACCGATCCTTATGTGGAAAATGCGCAGGTCGTCGTCATGGCGAATGACCGGCTCGCCGATTACCCGGATGCTGCGAGCATGCAGGATCTGACCTTCGCCGTTGAAACAGGTTCGGCAGGGGAAAAGGAAGCAGCAAACGCCGGCTTCAAAAACGTTACGGTCGTTGCCGATCAGTCCAGTGCCCTGCTGGAAGTTGCCAGCGGTTCTGCGGATGCATGCATCATCGACATCACCATGGCGAACGCCATGACGGGTGAGGGCACGAGCTATGCGAACTACGGATATTCCGTAAAACTGTCCTCCGAAGAATACGGCATCGCGTTCCGCCAGGGTTCCGATATGGTCGCCAAAGTCAACGAGATCACGGATGAGCTTCTCGCCGACGGTACGCTTGATGCGCTCGCCGAAGAATACGGCTTGACGCTGATCAAATAAGTTTACAAAATCAAATTGCAGTCGGCAGAGGGTCCGCTTTCTGCCGACTTGCGCTGTCTGTAAGGATTGCTGTTTATGTTTTGGACGGTCACGCAAAGCCTGCTTAAGGGCTTTGGAACAACAGTTGAAATTTTTGGGCTGACGCTGCTTTTGGCGCTGCCGTTGGGGCTTTTGCTGAGCTTCGGCTCCATGTCGCGCTTTCGAGTGCTGAAATGGCTTGTGAAAACCTTCATCTGGATCATTCGCGGTACGCCGCTGATGCTCCAGCTGATCATTATTTATTACGGCCCCGGGCTTGTAGGCACCTGGGCGCAGGGCTTGGAGCAAAGCAATTTTCTCGTGGATTGGCTTGCCTCCTGGTCCGTGTTTGATCGCTTTGTTGCGGTGATCGTGGCATTTGTCATCAACTATTCCTGCTATTTTTCCGAGATCTACCGCGGCGGCATCGAAAGTATCTCCCGCGGGCAGTATGAGGCGGGGCAGGTGCTGGGCATGACGCGCACGCAAGTGTTCTTCAAGGTCGTGCTCCTGCAGGTCGTCAAGCGCATCGTGCCGCCCATGAGCAACGAGATCATCACGCTTGTGAAGGATACGTCGCTTGCGCGTATCATCGCGGTTTATGAGATCATCTGGGCAGGACAGTCGTTCATTAAGTCCGCAGGGCTTTTGTGGCCGCTGTTCTATACGGGCGTGTTCTATCTCGCCTTCAACGGCCTTTTGACAGTCCTGTTTGGACGTATCGAAAAGAAACTCAATTATTTCAGAGGGTAAGCTATGTCGATTTTGGAAGTCAACAACATCTGCAAGCGGTTTCAGGATAACGAAGTGCTCAAGGGTATCAGCTTTTCTCTTGAAGAGGGGCAGGTGCTCTCGGTCATCGGCTCGTCGGGCAGCGGAAAAACTACGCTGCTGCGCTGCATCACGGGGCTGGAGACCGCCGACAGCGGCAGTATCTGCGTCGGCGGGCGCATGACCTTTGACAGCAATCGCCGCGAAAAGCTGTCCAAAGCGGAGAAACGCGAAAACCAGCTTTGTACGGGGCTTGTGTTCCAGTCCTTCAACCTGTTCCCGCAGTATACGGTGCTGCGCAACGTGACGCTTGCAAAAGAACTGTTGGTCAAAGAGACGTGCCGCGCGGAAAAATGCGATAAAAAAGAGAAAAAAGCGCGGCTTGCCGCCATCGAGGACGAGGCAAAGCGTGTGATTGAAAGCGTAGGGCTGTCCGACAAGCTCGCCAGCTACCCCTGTGAACTCTCAGGCGGGCAGCAGCAGCGCGTGGCGATTGCGCGTGCACTCATGCTCTCGCCGAAGGTGCTGTGCTTTGACGAGCCGACCTCGGCGCTCGATCCCGAAATCACAGGCGAGGTGCTTGCCGTCATCCGTAAACTTGCCGAAGAGGGGCGCACGATGCTTATCGTAACGCACGAAATGGGGTTTGCACGCGAGGTGTCTAACGAAGTGATCTTCATGCACGACGGTGTGATCGGGGAGCAGGGCTCGCCTGAAGAGATCTTCGACCGGCCGCAAAGCACACGGCTGAAAGAATTTTTAAGCGCAGCGTTGCACGCGTGACCTTGCTTTGCAAATCAAAAAGGGCGTGTCCGTTTTCGGACACGCCCTTTCTATGTTGGAAATATAAATCGGATTACAGGGAATTGACGATATCGCGCGTATCGCGTGCGATCAGCAGCTCCTCATTAGTCGGCAGTACGAACACACGCACCTTGGAATCAGCGGTGGAAATTTCACCCTCTGCGCCTTTTACCAGCGTGGAGTTGTACGGCTTGTCGATCTCAATGCCGAGATACGAAAGCCCGTCGCAAACGATGGCGCGCATATCTTCGGCGTTTTCGCCGATGCCGCCCGTAAAGACGATCGCATCGATGCCGTCCATAGCGGCGGTATATGCACCGATGAATTTTTTGATCTCATAAATTTGGATCCCGCGGGCAAGTTTGGCACGCTCGTTGCCTTCAGCAGCTGCTTTCTTTACATCGCGGTCATCCGAAGAAAGCCCGGAGATGCCCAAAATACCGGATTTCTTGTTGAGCAGCTCTTCCATTTCGGTAACGCTTTTGTTTTCTTTCTTCATGACATACAGCACTGCGGAAGCGTCGATTGCCCCCGTGCGCGTGCCCATGATCTCGCCGTCCAGAGGTGTAAGACCCATGGAGGTGTCTATGACCTTTCCGTTTTTTACGGCGGTGATGGATGACCCGTTACCGAGGTGGCAGGTGACGATCTTCAGTTCTTCAATAGGCCTGCCCATAACTTCGGCACAGCGCGCGCTCACAAAGCGGTGCGAAGTACCGTGAAAGCCGTATTTGCGAATGCCGTATTTCTCATAGTACTTATAAGGCAGTCCATACATGTACGCCTCGGGCGGCATGGTGGAGTGGAACGCATTGTCGAACACGGCGACCTGCGGCACGTTGGGGCCGAACAGCGCAATGCTGGCGCGAATGCCTTCCAAGTGCGCTGGATTGTGCAGGGGTGCGAGGTCGCAAAGGCTCTCGATGCCGTCAATGACCGATTGGTCGATCAGCACGCTTTTGTTGAACAGCGCCCCGCCCTGCACCACACGGTGGCCGACAGCGGTGATCTCGGAAATGTCATCGATGACCTTGGTTTCACCCGTGGTCAGTACATGTTTGACCTCGTGAAACGCAGCGGTGTGGTTCTCCATAGGGACAGGCACGTCCTTTGCGGCGACCTTGCCGTTTGCGGTGTAGTGCGTGTAGGAAATGCAGCTTTTTGTCAGATCTTTTACACGCTCGCAAATGCCCTTCGCGATGAGCTGCTCGTTTTCCATGTCGATCAGCTGATATTTCAGCGACGAGCTGCCCGCGTTGATAACCAAAACCTTCAAAAAATCTCCTCCGTATCCATTTTAAACTTGCAAGAAACCGGGAACCATATTATTATATACATACTCACAAAGAAAAGCAAGTCCGAAAGGGGAAAAAGCCATGGCGGTCGCCGGGATCATTGCCGAATACGATCCGTTTCACAACGGGCATCTGCTGCATCTGCGCGCGACGGCGCAGCGCGCACTCGACGGCGTGGTCGTTGTGCTCGGCGGGAATTTCACCCAGCGCGGCGCGGCAGCCCTCCTCGGTAAACGGTACCGCACCGAAGCGGCGCTGCGCGGCGGGGCGGATCTGGTGCTCGAACTGCCGCTTCCCTATGCGCTCTCCGGCGCGCAGACCTTTGCGCGCGGCGGGGTAGAAATACTGCACGCACTGGGCTGTGTGGATATGCTATCTTTCGGCAGTGAGAGCGGGGACATCACGCTTCTCCGGCAGGCGGCGCAAGCCGTCGACGGCGAGAGCACGCAAGCCTACATACGCCGCGAGCTGGCAAAGGGAAAGCCCTACGCCGCCGCGCGCGAAACAGCGGTTCGCGGCTTGTACGGCGACGCTGTTGCCGACGTGCTGCGCACACCCAATAATATTTTGGGTGTCGAATATATCCGTGCCTGCCGCGACCTTACCCCAGAAATGCAGACCATGACCGTTGCGCGCCGGGGTGCCGCGCACGATGCAAAAAGCCCGACAGGCGCTTTCGCGTCCGCGTCCTTCTTGCGTGAACAAATCCAAAAAGGGGAGACGGTTTCGCCGTTTCTACCGCCGTTTTCCGAAGCGATTTTGCAGCGTGCCTTGCAGAACGGCGACGCGCCCGCATCGATTGAAAAGCTGGAAATGGCTGTGCTTGCTTTTTTGCGGAAGTGCACGCCGCAGGACTTTCAAAATACGCCCGATATTTCCGAAGGGCTCGAGAACCGCATTTTAAATGCGGCGCGCACGGCACGGACGCTTTCGGAATTGTTCCAAGCGGCAAAGACCAAGCGTTATTCCCATGCACGCATCCGCCGCGCGGTGCTTTCCGCCTTTCTCGGTATTGAGAACCGGCATTTGCAGGACGGCGTGCCGTATCTCCGGGTTCTCGGGCTTTCCGAACGCGGCAAACAAATTTTGCATTCTGCAAGAAAAACGGCGCGCGTGCCGATTGTGCTGCGCGCTTCTGATATAGGTAGGCTTTCCGACCCCGCGCAGCAGCTTTTTGCACTTGAATGCGCGGCTACAGATGTATATGCGCTTTGTAAGCCTCGTGTCGGGGCTTGCGGCAGCGAGATGACGGATAATGTGGTGCGGTTCTGATTTTGCATTTTTGCAAGGTGAAACTTGCATTTTTTGCGGAAACGGGTATAATGAAAGACGAATCCGCCGCACGTGCGGCAAAATCTTGCGTTGAGGTCGTGATGGATCGATGAACAGCTCTCTGCTTGCTGTTTTGGAGCAGAATTACCGCCATTTTTCCAAAGGACAAAAGAAGATTGCAGCATATATTACGGAAAATTATGACAAGGCAGCGTTTATGACCGCTGCCGCACTTGGACAAAAGGTCGGCGTGAGTGAATCAACAGTCGTGCGTTTTGCCACGGAGCTTGGCTTTAAAGGTTATCCGCAGCTGCAAAAGGAATTGCAGCAGATGATCAAATCCAAGCTGACCGCTGTGCAGCGCATGGAGGTCTCTCAGGCGCTCATCGGGGACAGCGATATCATCGACAGCGTGCTGGGCGGCGACATCGAGTTGATCCGTTCCACGGCTGAGCAGACCTCCCGGGAGGCATTTTCGGCGGCGATCGCCGAGATCAACCGCGCGCGGCGCATCTACATCCTCGGCGTGCGCTCGTCTGCGGCGCTTGCCTCATTTTTAGCGTTTTATTTCAATCTTGTCTTTGAATCTGTTGTGCTGGTGGATACCTCCAGCGCATCCGAGATGTTCGAGCAGATGTTCCGTATCGGGAAAGAGGATATTTGCATCGCGATCAGCTTCCCGCGGTATTCTAAGCAGACGGTCAACGCCCTGCGTTTTATCGCAGACAGGGGCGCAAAGATCATAGCGCTTACCGACACTGAAAAATCACCGATCGCATCGTTTGCCACCCATCTTCTGGTCGCGCGCAGCGATATGGCGTCGGTGGTCGATTCCCTGACAGCGCCCTTGAGTCTCATTAACGCGCTGATCGTCGGCGTGACGCTTACCCGCCGGGACGAGGTATATCAGAATTTCAACGCGCTTGAAAATATTTGGGACGAGTATCAGGTCTACGAAAAAGCAGAGGATTTTGCGGATCATGCAGACAGCTGATGTTTTGGTCGTCGGTGCGGGCGCTGCCGGGTGTATGGCGGCGGGTACGGCGGCACAGTGCGGTGCCGATGTGCTGGTCATAGAGCGCAATGAGCGCGTTGCGCGCAAGGTCTGTATCACGGGCAAGGGGCGCTGCAATGTGACAAACGCTTCGGATGTGCCGACGCTTGTGCAAAATGTGCCCGGCAACGGGCGGTTTTTATAC
>UQZS01000075.1 GCA_900545625.1 uncultured Oscillospiraceae bacterium
CGATCTGCTCGGCAAGACGTGACAGCTCGGTTTCGTCCTCGACTGCAAGCAGCGCGCGCGCATGCCCCATGGAGAGCTTCCCCTCGCGCACAAGCGCAGCCGTCTTTTCCGGCAGCTGCAAAAGCCGCAGGGCGTTCGTTACGGCGGTGCGGCTTTTGCCCACGCGCGCAGCCGCCTGCTCCTGCGTCAAGCCGAAGCGCGTGATGAGCTGCTGCAGACCCTCGGCTTCTTCGAGCGGATTCAAGTCCTCGCGCTGCAAATTTTCGATGAGCGCGAAAATGCTTTCCTCCTCGTCGGTCATTTCGCGCACGGTCACGGGGACAACGCTCAGCCCCGCCATGCGTGCGGCACGGTAGCGCCGTTCGCCCGCGACCAGCCGGTAGCCGCCCTCTGCGCGCGGCCGCACGAGCAGCGGCTGCAAAACGCCGTGCTCGGCGATGCTTGCCGAAAGCTCCGAAAGCGCCGCCTCGTCAAACGCCTTGCGCGGCTGCGCGCGGTTGGGTTCGATCTCCGAAAGCGGCAGGGTCACGACGCCCTCTTCCACCGAATTGTCGAAGAAAAGCGCGTCCACACCCTTGCCGAGTCCGCCTTTTTTTGCCATATCACATATCCCTTTCCCGCTTCTTCGCGTCAAGCGTCCGCCGCCGCGCGACGATAGGTCTCCGCTTCGTCGGGGTAGGCTTCTTCAAAATAATCCTCTTGCGTGTACGTTACGGCGTAGTTGTTTTCATCGATCTCGGAGAGCACCACATACACATCATCCAGCTTCCAGATGCAGTTGGGGTAGTTGCCCTCGTATTCGGCGTGCGCGCCGTAGCGGACGTCGAACAGCGCGATCGCATCCGCGGTGTTCGCGCCGTCGGTCCCCGTCGCGCCGCGGAACTGGATCTGCTGGAGCGCCGCGCCGTCGGCACTGAACATGAAGATCACGGATTTCGTCGTGGAATAATTGATAAACACGCCCGAAAATTCGTTGGAGAACTGCTGCCGTCCGTCGTCGGCAGTCGTCACATCCGTGACCTGCCCGACAGCCGCCTGCACCTCGGCGATGCTCATGCCCATGCGGATGTTCGCCGCGAACAGGAAGCCGTCCTCTTCCGCGGGGGCGGTGGTCGTCTCGGCAGTGGTGGATTCCGCCGCAGTCGGCGCGGTATCGTCTTTCACAAACTCCCGCTGCCCGCAGGCGGTTAAGGCCGCCGCAAACAGTACAACGACGGCGCCAAGCGCAAAGATCCGTTGTTTCATAATCTGCTCCTTTCCGCCGCGTCAGCGCTTCTGCTTTTTCAGAAACTCCTCGGCAAACGCTTCGTAGGCAAGCGCCCCCTTGGAAGTTTTGTCGTAATACAGTACAGGCTGCCCAAAGCTGGGCGCTTCCGAAAGCCGGACATTGCGCGGGATCGTGGAACGGTATACCTTCTGCGGGAAGAATTTTTTGACCTGCTCGACCACCTGTGCCGTCAGGTTCAGCCGCCCGTCATACATCGTCAGCAGCACGCCCTCAAGCTCCAGCTGCGGGTTATAAAGCCTTTTTATTTGCCGCACCGTCGTCATAAGCTGCGCAAGCCCCTCAAGCGCGTAGTACTCGCACTGGATGGGCACCAAAAAGCTGTCGGACGCGCAAAGGGCGTTGATCGTAATGAGCCCCAGCGAGGGCGGGCAGTCCAAAAAGACAAAATCATACTGTTCCCATACGCTCGCGAGCGCCGTTTTCAGTCGGCTTTCGCGGCGGTCCAAGCCGATGAGCTCGACCTCGGCGCCTGCCAAATTGATGTCGGACGGCAAAATATCGACATTTTTAAATTTTGTGTTGATTATTCCCTGCGCTGTCGGCGCTTCGTTGATGAGCACATCGTAGGCGGAGGTTTGGATCGACCGCTTGTTCACGCCGTAGCCGCTGGTGGTGTTGCCCTGCGGATCCACGTCGCAAATGAGTACCTTTTTGCCGAGCGCCCCGACCGCCGCCGACAGGTTGACCGCCGTGGTGGTCTTGCCGACGCCGCCTTTTTGGTTGATTATGGAAATGGTTTTTGCCATAGGGTTTTTTCAGCTCCGAAAAATTGGACTTGTCCGAGCGCATACGCCGCTCGTAAAACGCGCGGGGGACGAACCGTGCCGCCCGCAAACGGGTTTTCTTTTCATGTTTTTATAGTATAGCATAAACCCGAATAAAAGGAAAGCCTTTTTTCCCGTAAAGCCCGGTTTTCGGGACACGCTTTCAGAAATCAGACTTCAGAATGCAGATATCAGAGCCGTCGGGAAGGTTTGCTGTTTGGATTTTTTTCGGCTGCAAACCGCGATTTTTTCTCTCGCCCTGTCTCGCTGCACCCGGCATCCGCGACAGCGGCCGTCTCTGCCGGGGAAGCCCTAACTGAAAATCCGTACCTCCCCGTTGGGCACAAACAGAAGCGTTCCAGGTTTCACGTGAAACATACGTGGGGTGGGGAGTTTTGTGCGAAGCAGCGGCTGTGCGGGAAACCGAAAATTCGATCACCCGCCCCTACCGCTTCAGATTATATTTTTTGCGCAGCCGCGGCTTTGCGTAAAATCCGCCTGCACCGCATCTAACGTCTAATATCTGTAATCTAATATCTAAAAGGCGAAACAGCGGCCGGGACATGCCCGAACCGCTGTTCCGCTGTGGATGTGGGGTGTGAAAGAGAAGGATATGGATATTTAAAACGGAACAGCGACAGGGGTGGGCCGCCGTCCACGTTTTACGAAGTTTGCGCGCCGTCTGCGGCGCGGGGAACAAAATGTAGAGATGAGAGGTTCTCGGTTAGATGTCAGACGCTGTAAAGGTAAGCCTTTGCAGCGCCGCCGCTGTATGGGGAACGGGCGGCGTGTAGGGCGGGGGCTTGCTCCCGCCGCAGTTGCCATAGAAGTCACAGCACGAGTATATTCTCCGAAACTCAAATCCTTTTGCCGTTTCGGGACGATTCCTCCGGCACAGCCGCCAACTCTTTGACAGCCGAACTACGCTCGGCGGGAGCAGATTCTCCGAATCCCGAACCCTTTTGTCGCTTCGTGACATTTCCCCTGACAGGGGAATCACCCGCCCTACAACAGAAACATTCCGTTTCTGTGCTGCCGCGGCTTCACGAAAACTGTCCCGCCGCACATCTGACCTCTGATTTCTGAAATCCGACTTCTGAAAACGGCCAGCCGCAAGGGCTGTCCCTACGGGGTCGCTGATTTTCGGCTTCGGAGAACCTGTCCCGCCGCACTTCTGACCTCTGATTTCTGATGTCTGAAATCTGCCTTCAGACCGCCTCGTCCTCCGCAGAGAGGGGAAGCTTGAGCTGCTCTAATTTCGGGATGCGCACGATGTATTCGATGTATTCCGGCGTTTCACTCTTGGCGGCATCCGCGTCCACGCCTGCGCGCCGAATGGCGTCTACGGCGTGGTTCAAGGTGTTGATGAACACACGCACATCGCGAACGCCGCGGAAATTCGTGCGGTTTTTGCCTGTTTTTGCCAGCATCTGCTCCACGAGCCGCTCGCTTTCCTGCACGGTCAAATGGCGGTCAAGCATGATCCCCAGCGCCCGCGCGCGCTGTTCGTCGTTGTCGAGCTGCAAAAGCGCCCGCGCATGGCGCTCCGAAAGCCCGCCGCGCGTGAGCCGGTAGCGCATATCCTCCGGCAGACGGAGAAGCCGCAGCTTGTTCGAGAGGGTGGACGGCGCTTTACCGAGTTTGCGGCTTAATTCCTCGCGGCTCATGCCGTAGTCCGTTACAAGGCGGTCGATCGCCTCCGCCTCCTCGAAGCAGTCGAGATCCTGCCTTTGCAGGTTTTCGATGAGTGAAAACACGGCGGAATTTTTGTTGTCAAGCTCGGCGACGATAGCGGGGATCTTGGTAAGCCCCACAAGCCGTGCCGCACGCAGCCGCCGTTCGCCCGAGATCAGCTCGAAGCCTGTTTCGGTCTGACGCACCGTGATCGGCTGTAAGATGCCGTTTTGCCGGATGCTTTGCGCCAGCCCCTCCAGCTCGTCATAATCAAACCGCTGCCGCGGCTGATTGGGGTTCGGCGCTATGTTTTCCTGCGGGATCAGGAAGATCTGACCCGCGCTTTTGACCTTCGGTGTTTTCATTGCTTTGTCCGCGGGCGAAAGCCGCCCTTTCCTTTACACAGAATCCCGTCGGGGAAAGCGCCCCGCCCGGCTTGTCCGGCGAAGGCCTTGAAAAAGCGTTCCCCGCCCGACAGCATTAGCTTAGCACGGGCGGGGCGGATTTGTAAAGAAAAAACGTTCGTCCGAAAACGCGGCGATTCACGGCTTTTTCCCTTTATTTTAAGGGGCTTTTCGCGATTTTTGCGGATGCACGCGGGTATTTTGGCGGAGTTTGCGATATTTTCCGCACAAAAACGATGCGCCGCGGCGTATTTTCGACCAGATCAAATAAAAGATTTTGTTCCGTTTTCCCGCCGAGCAGCCGCACCGCGCCCGCCGCATTTTGAATTTCTTCCTCGGCGGCGGCGGATTTCATGGCGAGAAACAGCCCGCCTGCGCGGACAAAGGGCAGGCAGTATTCGACCAGCACCGCCATATCCGCCACGGCGCGCGCCGTCACGAAATCAAATTTTTCGCGGTATTTCGGCAGTTTTCCCGCTTCTTCGGCGCGCAGGTGCAGGGTTTCGCCGGCAAGCCCCGTTTCTTCAAGGACGGCGCGAATAAACCCCAGTTTTTTGCGCGTGCCGTCCAAAACCGTGACGGAAAGGTCGGGGCGCGCAAGTTTCAGTGCAAGACCCGGAAAGCCCGCCCCCGTACCGACATCCAAAAGCGACGCGCCCGCAGGGAACTGCGTTTTTCCCAGCAGCACCAGCGAATCCGCAAAGTGCTTGACCGTGACCTCGTCGGGGTCGGTCACAGCGGTCAAATTAAATTGGCGGTTGGTCTCGATCAGCCGTTCGGCATACAGGTCGAGCCGCATAAGGGCTTCCTTGTCGAGCGTCACGCCGTGCGCGGCGAGCGTGCGTTCCAGCAGCGGGAAATTGAGCATCAATACCCCTCCTTGGCAAGGTAAATAAGCAAAACGGAAATGTCGGCGGGGGAGACGCCGCTGATGCGCGACGCCTGCCCGACGTTCTGCGGGCGCGCCTTGCCGAGCTTTTCGCGCGCTTCGAGCCGTAACCCCTCGATCGTATCGTATCGGATGCCGTCGGGGATGCGTTTGCCCTCCAGGCGGCGCATTTCGCGCACCTGCGCCTCCTGGCGGCGGATGTAGCCCTCGTATTTGAGTTCGATCTCCACCTGCTCGAACACCGCTTTCGGCAGGTCGGGGCGCGTCGGGTCGAAGGGCGCGAGCGCGTCGTAGTCAAGCTGCGGGCGGCGTAAAAGCTCCGCCAATTTAATGCCCGTTTTCATCGGCGATGTTTCACGTGAAACAAGCAGCGCCTGTAATTCATCGCTCGGCGGTATGGTCGTCTCCTCGGCGCGGCATCGTTCGGCTTCGATCTGTGCGGATTTTTTAAGAAAGCGATCATATTTTTCGTCCGAGACCAGCCCGATCTCATGACCCATGGGTGTCAGGCGCAGATCGGCGTTGTCCTGCCGCAGCAAAAGGCGGTATTCCGAGCGCGAGGTCATCATGCGGTAGGGGTCGGCGCAGCCCTTGGTCACAAGGTCATCAATAAGCGTACCGATATACGATGTGGCGCGGTCGAGCACGAAAGGGTCTTTCCCCTGCACCTTGCGCGCGGCGTTGATGCCGGCGATCAGTCCCTGCGCCGCCGCCTCCTCGTAGCCGGACGAGCCGTTGAACTGCCCCGCGCCGAACAAGCCCTCCAAATCTAAAAATTCCAGTGACGGCGAGAGTGCGAGCGGGTCTACGCAGTCGTATTCGATCGCGTAGGCGGTGCGCATGATCTCCACGTGCTCCAAGCCGGGAATGGTGCGCAGGAACTGCAGCTGCACGGCTTCGGGGAGCGACGAGGACATCCCCTGCAAATACATTTCCTCGGTATCTAAGCCGCAGGGCTCGACAAACAGCTGGTGGCGCTCCTTATCGGGAAAGCGCATGACCTTATCCTCAAAGCTGGGGCAGTAGCGCGGCCCCACGCCGTGGATCTTGCCGCCGTAGAGGGGGGAGGAGTCGATATTGTCGAGAATGACCTGCTTGGTCGCGTCGTTCGTGTAGGTGATATAGCAATCCGCCTTGTTTTCGGGCGGGGTCTCGGTGTCAAAGGAAAAGGGCACGGTCGCTTCGTCGCCCTTTTGCACCTCCATCACGGAAAAATCCACGCTGCGGCGGTTGACGCGCGCGGGCGTACCCGTTTTAAAGCGGCGCAGGGGAATATGCAGTCGCTTGAGCGCTGCGGAAAGCGCCGTCGCGGGGAACATACCGTCCGGGCCGCTCTCATAGGAAACATCGCCGATGTAGATGCGCCCGCCGAGGAACGTGCCCGTCGCAAGCACGACGCATTTCGCCGAGTAAATGGCTTCAAGCCGCGTTTTGAGCGTCCAAAGCCCGCCGTCGTCGCGGTACAGGTCAACGATCTCCGCCTGCCGCACGTCCAGCCGCGCCTGGCGTTCGAGCGCGTGTTTCATGTATTTTGCATATTCGCGGCGGTCGATCTGCGCGCGCAGGGAGTGCACCGCCGGGCCTTTGCCGCGGTTGAGCATGCGCGACTGGATCTCGGTCTTGTCCGCCGCCCTGCCCATCTCGCCGCCGAGCGCGTCGATCTCGCGCACAAGATGGCCTTTCGACGTGCCGCCGATGGAGGGGTTGCAGGGCATGTTGCCGATCCAGTCAAGGTTGATGGTGAACACCCCGACCGTGCAGCCGAGCCGCGCGGCGGCAAGGCCCGCTTCAATGCCCGCGTGCCCCGCGCCGATAACGGCAACGTCATATTGTTTTGCAAAATAGTCCATAGTTATGTTCCCTTATCAGAATACAGAATACAGAATACAGAGGTTAGATGTCAGAAGCGATACAGGCGGTTTTCTGCGAAAGTGCGGCTGCGTGGATGAAAATAACAGTCACGCGTAATGGCGGTGATTCCCCTGTTAGGGGAAATGTCCGCGGAAGCGGACAAAAGGGTGCCCGTTTTC
>UQZS01000076.1 GCA_900545625.1 uncultured Oscillospiraceae bacterium
GCTTCGTCATGAGCCTGGAGGAAGCGGTGGAGCTGGTGCTGTTTGCCTTCGAGCACGGGGAAAGCGGCGATATTCTGGTGCAAAAAGCGCCGGCCTGCACCATCGGCGTGCTTGCCGAAGCGGTCAAGGGGCTGTTTGCACCCGATACGGAGATCCGCACCATCGGCATTCGTCACGGCGAAAAAATGTATGAAACGCTCCTGACGAACGAGGAATGTGCGCACGCTATGGACATGGGCGCTTTCTATCGTGTCCCCGCGGATAAACGCGACCTGAATTATGACAAATATTTCAAGGACGGCGATGTAAAGCGCAACGCCTTGACAGAGTTCAACTCCAATAATACGCAGCTGATGACCGTGGAACAGGTGCAGGAAAAGCTGAAAACGCTGCCCTACATCCAAAACGCGCTCCGCGAAATGGAGGAAGCGCAATGAAAATTTTGGTGACGGGCGCAAAAGGCTTCGTCGGGAAGAATCTGATATTGCAGCTCCAAAATATTCGGGACGGCAAGGATAAGACCTCGCCGCTTCCCGCCGATCTGGAGATCTGCGCCTACGACGTCGATTCGGACACGGCGCTTTTGGATACATACTGCGCGGACTGCGACATCGTGTTTAATCTTGCCGGCGTGAACCGCCCCGAAAATACCGAGGAATTCATGCAGGGCAACTTCGGATTTGCCTCCGCGCTGCTCGACACGCTGAAAAAGCACAAAAACACCTGCCCTGTCATGCTGTCCTCCTCCACGCAGGCGGCGCTGGACAACCCTTACGGCAAAAGCAAAAAAGCGGGGGAAGATCTGTTTTTCGCCTACAGCCGGGAAACGGGCGCCGACGTCCTTGTGTATCGCTTCCCCAATATTTTCGGCAAATGGTGCCGCCCGAATTACAACAGCGCCGTGGCGACCTTCTGCCATAATATTGCGCGGGAGCTTCCCATCACGGTCAATGACCGCGCGCACGAAATGACGCTTGTGTATATCGACGATGTGGTGCGGGAGCTCGTTTCTGCGGCGGCGGGAAAGCCGACACGCGACGGTGATTTTTGCCGTGTGCCCGTGGAGCACAAAACTACGCTCGGCGAGATCGTCGATTTGCTGTACGCGTTCCATGACAGCCGCAAGACATTGCAGGTGCCGGATCTCACGGACGGCAGCTTTTCCAAGAAGTTATACAGCACCTACCTTTCTTATCTGCCGCCGGAAGGTTTTTCCTATCCGCTCACACAGCACACGGACGCGCGCGGCTCGTTCACAGAGATTTTACGCACCGCGAACCACGGGCAGTTTTCCGTGAACGTCTCAAAGCCCGGCATCACAAAAGGGCAGCACTGGCACAATACCAAGAACGAAAAGTTTTTGGTCGTCAGCGGCAAGGGTGTGATCCGCTTCCGCAAGCCGGGCGAAGAAAAGGTGTATTCCTATTTTGTGTCGGGCGAGAAATTAGAGGTGGTGGACATCCCCACGGGCTATACGCACAATATCGAAAATCTCGGCGACAGCGATCTTGTCACCTTTATGTGGTGCAACGAGTGCTTTGACCCTACGCGCCCCGACACCTACGCTTTGGACGTATGACGGCGATGCGGCAAAAGACAGCAAAAGTTTTCTGCATGGCGCTTGTGCTGCTGACGGTTGCTTTTATCTTTTACAATTCCGCCCAGCCCGTCGCAAGCTCTGACGAGGCGTCCGAAAATGTGGCGGAACAGATCGTATCCGTCCTGCCGTCGGCACAGGATGCAACGCAAACGCCCCGCGGCATGCGGGCGTTTGTGCAGCAAGTTCGCAAAGCGGCGCACGCCGTGGAGTTCTTCGCGCTGGGTGCGGAGCTTTCCGTTCTGTTTTATCTGCTGCACAAAAAGCTGCGTGTGCAGACGCTGTGGAACACGGTTTCGTCGGCGCTCGCCATTGCCGTGGCGGATGAATCCATCCAGATCCTGTCGGGCAGAGGCCCGAAGGTGCAGGATGTGTTGCTGGACTTTTGCGGTGCGCTTGCGGCGACGGCGCTGTGCTGGCTGCTGTTCGGCATGATATACGCGGTACGCCGCCGAAAAAAGCAAAAAAGAGGGATCTACCATGGGAAAATTAAAGCTGATGACCATCCTCGGCACGAGACCGGAGATCATCCGTTTGTCGGCGGTCATCAAATGCGCGGATAAATATTTTGATCACATCCTCGTCCACACGGGGCAGAATTACGATTATACGCTCAACGAGGTGTTTTTCAACGACCTCGAGCTGCGCGCACCCGATTATTATCTCGACAGCGTCGGTGACAACCTCGGACAGACCATGGGCAACATTCTTGCAAAATCCTATGAGGTTTTGCAGAAAGAGCAGCCCGACGCGCTTTTGGTGCTGGGCGATACGAATTCCGCGCTGTCCGCCATTTCGGCGAAGCGGCTCAAAATCCCGATCTTCCACATGGAGGCGGGCAACCGCTGCTGGGACTGGAACGTCCCCGAAATGACGAACCGCACTATCGTCGACCATATTTCCGATATCAACCTGCCCTATACCGAGCACAGCCGCCGCTATCTCTTAAGCGAGGGCATGGACGGAAAAACCATTTTCGTCACGGGCTCGCCCATGCGCGAGGTGCTGCGCGACCACGCCGAAAAGATCGAGCAAAGCCGCGTGCTCGAAACGCTTCGGCTCGAACCGCGCAAATATATCCTGCTTTCGGCGCACCGGGAGGAGAATATCGACAACGAAGCGCATTTCCTTTCCTTAATGAACGCGGTCAACGAGATCGCTGAAAGCTACCAAATGCCCGTGATCTATTCCACCCACCCGCGCAGCCGCAATATCATCGAAAAGCGCGGCTTCCGTTTTCACCCGTTGGTGCAGAGCCTTAAACCGTTCGGCTTTATGGATTATAACAAGCTGCAAAAGAACGCCTACTGCGTACTTTCCGACAGCGGCACGCTTTCCGAAGAATCGGCGATGCTCGGTTTCCCCGCTGTGCTGGTGCGGACTTCCACAGAACGCCCCGAAGTGCTTGACAAAGGCACGGTCGTCATCGGCGGCATCCGCGGTGAGGATGTGCGGCAGGCAATGGACTTGGCGGTCGCCATGTATGAAAATCAGGAAGAAACGGTCATGGCGGAGGACTATGCCGATACGAACGTTTCCGTGAAGGTCTGCAAGATCATCCAAAGCTACGCAAAGATCGTGAACCTCACGACCTGGCATAAAGGCGAATGATCCTATAAAAAGCAACACGCCCGCAGCAACCTGCTGCGGGCGTGTTTTTTACAGCGCATCTAAAATTTAAGTTAGTGCTATATCTGCGAAGACAGGAAAATGATCAGACATCTCTTGTAAGCAGGACTCGGACAGCACGCGAAATGCGCAAACCGACGCGTCCCCTTTTAGAAAGATATGATCCCATGTGGGCGCATCAAAGCTTTCAACGCTGCCCGCCGCCTGTTGTTCGGCGATGAATTTTGCATCTGTGAGCGTCTGCGTGAGCAGCGAATAAATCTCACTGCCTGCGTAAATGCCCTTTGTGCTGTCGTTTTCCATAGCGTTGTAATCCCCCGCGCAGATAACGGGACAGCCATACTGCGTTTGGAGCTGATCTGCGATTTCCAGCAGTTCATTGACCTGCTGCGTCATGGTGTCGATCTCCGTGCCGCGTGTTTCCTCGTCGCGCACGAGGTTCAAGTGCGTCGAGGTCACGGCGAAGCGCTTGCCGTCGGATTTCGTTTCAAACACGCCCCAGGTCACGGCGCGGTGCTGTGTGCCGTCACCGACGGAATACGTCTGTCTGCCGCTGTCCAAAAGGTCAAGCGTTTCGGTATTGTAAATGAGCGTTGTCAGGCTTTTCTGAACGACGTTGTTTTGCGGGTGCAGGATCTCGTAGTCTGTGAGATTCTGCGCAATACATGCGTGCCAGTCAAAGCTTGCCTCCTGCAGCGCGGCGACGTCGGGCTGAAATCGGCGCATGACTTCCACAAACTGTTTCGCGCGCGGGCGCACGGGCGTGCCGCCCCAGCTTTTATAGCCGACCAAAAGATTGGCGGACATCACGCGCACGTCTGCATCTGCCGCTTGCTGCACGCCGCCGACGGTCTGCAGCTGTGCGGCAAAATCGTCGGGTAAGTCGACCTTCCCCAAATCCCCGCGCACGCGGTAGGCGATGGGATATGCCGCTATGGCGGCGACCAGTGCGACTGCGGCAACGGCGGCGGTGATTTTCAGAACTTTTTTGGAACTCTGTTTCGCCATGTTGAGACCCCTTTGTTATTCCTCCGCGTGTTCCTGCACATGCGCCTGCAAGGCGGCAAAGGTCTCGTCGCTGATGATGTGCTCCATTTTGCACGCGTCCGCGGCGGCGATCTCCTCCGGCACGCCCAGCGTCATAAGGACTTTCGTGAGCACCGTGTGGCGCGTATAGATCTTTTCGGCGACCTCGCGGCCCGTGTCCGTTAGGCGGATGTGTCCGTCCTCGTCCACGGTGATGAAGCCGCCGTTTTTAAGGAGGCCCATAGCGCGGCTGACGCTGGGCTTGCTGAACTGCATGTATTCCACAATGTCAATGGCACGCACGGCGGGCTTTTGTCGCGAGAGGATCAAAATAGTCTCCAAATACATCTCGCCGGATTCCTGCAGCTGCATCTGCATGCCTCCCTTTTCAATGCTGTAAAAACAGTCTAACATATTTTTGCCGAAAACGCAACGCCCGCGAAATTGTATCTTTTTTTACGAAGCGCAGTTTGCATGCAGGCGTTTTTTGACAAATCTGCCGAAAACCGAAAAAATAAAAAATGGGACTTGACAAATTCCCGGAAGTTCGCTATCCTATTAGTAGTTAGCAATGGCTAACCTTTTGAGGCGTGCATGCACGCCGAACAGGGCAAGGAAAGGAACGATACGCCCATGATGCCGTTGAGTTTTGCCGCGAACGGCGAAGAAAATATCATCCGCAAGGTCGGCGGCAGTGCCGACGTGAAGCAGCACCTTTGCGATCTCGGCTTTGTGCCGGGCGGCAGTGTGACGGTCATCTCCGCAAACGGCGGGAACCTGATCGTCAGCGTCAAAGGCTGCCGGGTGGCTGTCAGCCGTGAAATGGCAAATAAGATCTATATCTGATTTATCCAATAAATAAGTAATTCAACCGAAAGGGGAAACGATATGAAAACACTTCGTGAAGTGCCTATAGGCGGCAACTGTAAAGTTGTTAAGCTGCACGGCGAGGGTGCGGTGAAACGGCGCATCATGGACATGGGTATCACCAAAGGCGTGGGCATCCATGTGCGCAAGGTAGCGCCGCTCGGTGATCCTGTGGAGGTCACGGTGCGTGGCTATGAGCTGTCTTTACGCAAGGCGGACGCGGAAATGATCGAGGTGGAGTAACAGACCTCTCGCGTTTTCGCATATTTTTTTGGCAACACGTTAGCATATGCTAACTTCAGAAAGGAAGACGGAAATGGAAATTCGCATTGCGCTGGCAGGCAACCCCAACAGCGGCAAGACGACGCTGTTCAACGCCCTGACCGGTTCCAACCAATTTGTCGGCAACTGGCCCGGCGTTACGGTCGAGAAAAAAGAGGGGAAGCTCAAAAAGCACAGCGATGTTAAGATCGTGGACTTACCCGGCATTTACTCCCTGTCGCCGTATACGCTCGAAGAGGTCGTGGCGCGCAACTTCCTGCTGGAAGAGCGTCCGGATGCGATCCTCAATATCATCGACGGCACGAATCTGGAACGCAACCTCTACCTGACCACGCAGCTTACGGAGCTGGGCATCCCGGTCGTCGTTGCGGTCAATATGATGGACGTCGTGCAGAAAAACGGCGACCGCATCAACATCGAAGCGCTCTCTGCCGCCATCGGCTGTAAGGTCGTGGAGATCTCGGCGCTCAAGGGTACGGGCGTCAAAGAGGCTGCCGAAGCCGCTGTGGAAGCGGCGAAGGGGGCGGTGACGGTGCCGCAGCACAGCTTTTCGGGCGCGGTGGAGCACGCACTTGCACATATTGAAGAAGCAGCCGTGCACGACCTGCCCGCCGAACAGCAGCGCTGGTATGCGATTAAAATTTTCGAGCGCGATGAAAAGGTGCTCGAAAAATTAAAACTCCCCGCCGACGTTTCAGCACACATCGAGCAGGATATTCAGGATGCGGAAAAAGAGCTTGACGACGACGCTGAAAGCATCATCACCAACGAGCGCTATGTGTATATTGCTTCCGTCATCAAATCCTGTTATCAGAAAAAGAGCAAGGCAAAACTCACAACCTCCGATAAGATCGACCGCGTCGTCACCAACCGCTGGCTTGCGCTCCCGATCTTTGCCGTAGTTATGATCCTTGTGTACTATGTCTCGGTCACGACGGTCGGCACCTGGGCGACCGACTGGGCGAACGACGGCGTGTTCGGCGACGGCTGGCACCTTTGGGGCGGCGCAGCATATGAAGAAGCTGCGGAGGACTATGTGATCCCCGGCGCCGAAACAGAAGCCTTCTTGGAAGCTGCCGCCGCAGCCGGCGCTGTAGATGAAGCCGCGTCTATCGAAGAGGAGACCGTGCTCATCCCCGAAATCGCCCAAAACGTCACCGCGGCGGCCGTACTGTATGACGACGAGGGCAACGTCACCGACGAGATCCCCGTGGATTACGCTACATATCTTGAAGCTTCGCAGGTCGAAGAGCCTGACCCTGCCGACTATGGCGTATGGGTGCCCGGCATCCCGGTGCTTGTGGAATCGGGCTTGACGGCAATAAACTGTGCCGACTGGCTGCAGGGGCTTATTTTGGACGGTATCGTCGGCGGCGTCGGCGCGGTGCTCGGCTTCGTGCCGCAGATGCTTGTGCTGTTCATTTTTCTGGCGTTCTTGGAGAGCTGCGGCTATATGGCGCGCGTGGCGTTTGTCATGGACCGCATCTTCCGCAAATTCGGCCTTTCGGGCAAATCCTTCATCCCGATGCTCATCGGCACGGGCTGCGGCGTGCCCGGCATCATGGCGTCACGT
>UQZS01000077.1 GCA_900545625.1 uncultured Oscillospiraceae bacterium
GCCGAAAACAGGACGCACAAAAGCGCTGCCGTCTGTGCGGCAGGCGGCAAGAGGGGCGAGAGCAAGCAGAGAAGGAATCCGGCGGCGGGTGTCAGATCGCGGCGCAGGCAGTCAAACAGCTTGTACCGCGACACGGCGGGCAGACGGACCGCGCGCCCGGTGTCATCGGGAAATGCGGCACGCAGCAGCACGAGATTCTGCGCGTCCCCGCGCACCCAGCGCCCAAGCCTTGCAAGGTGCGAACCGAGCGCCGACGGACAGCCCTCCGTCACCTGCGCCGTGCCCACGAACGCCGTGCGTAAGACCTCTCCCTCCGGGATGTCGTGGCTTAGAACCGTTTCTTTCGGGAAAAGCCCCGGCAAAAGCGATGCGCAGGCCGCAACGTCCATCAGCCCCTTCCCCGTAAACAGGCTCGCGCCGGACAGGGTCTGCCAGCGTTCATGCAGCTCGCGCACATAGCCCGAAACGCCGCCCGCACCCGCTGTCAGACATGAAAAGCGCGTACAAAATGCCGCTTCGGAGGAAACCTCCGCCTGCGGTACGAAAATGCCGTACCCGCGCGTGACGCGGCGCGCCTTTTCATCGATGTGCGGCGCGTTTTCGGGATGCCGCGCTGCGGCGAGCAACCGGAAAAGGCAGTCGGGGGCGGGCGACGCGTCCGCGTCGAGCGCGAATACATATTTCACCCCGTGCAAAAGGGCTTGCGCCCCGTGGCAGACCGAAAAGGCAGACGCATCGCCGTGTGCGAGCAGGGCAAACAGCGCACAAAGCGCACCGCGTTTGCGCTCAAAGCCCGTGTAGGCGTTCTGCGTTTCGGAAAAGGTGCGCCCGCGCACGAGCAGGACAAAGCGGCCGGGATATTTTTCGTTGAGCGCGTCGATCATGCGCTTTGCCGCCGCGATGTCGGCATTGTCCGTTTCCTGCTCGGCGGACGGCGCGGCTTTGAGATCGGCAAGCAAGGCTACGCCCAGCGCCCCCCTGCCCGCCGAAAGGTACACTTCTTCGAGGTGGTCGGAAAGCGCAGCCTCTCTGCCGCCTTCGGGCAGAAGCGCAGACACCGTCACGAGCGTGCGCGCCCTGCCGCCAACGCGCGAACGCACACGGCAGGTGGGAACGATCTTCGGCTTTGCGCGCCGCAGCACGAGCCGTTCCAATATGGGCGACAGGCCCGCGAACAACGGCATCCACAAAAGCGGCAGCAGCCACCATATGCCGAATATGCCCGCCACCGCCGCAGCCGCAGTCCACGAAAGCGTCCATTGGAGCCCTGTCAGCGCGCGCCCGCGCACGAACCGTTCCTTTTCCCACAGCAGCCGCCAAAGCGTCGTATTTTCCGCCGCGGCGCGCTGCATGAGCTTTTGCGCCGCCGCCGCCTCCGAAACGCCCCGCTTTTTTGCAAAATGCGAAAGCCGTTCGCGGTACGCCGCTTTGGTCCGATCGTCAGACGCACGAAAGCCCGCATCCGTAAGGCAAATGCGTTCGGCATCGCTTAAATGTGCAAACAGCCGCGCAAAATCCGTCTGTGCCGCTTCTTGAAGCGCCTGCGCCGCACGCACCGCCTGTTCTGCATCCTCGCTTTCTGCGGCGCAAAGCACGCACGCCGTGCGAAAAAGCAGCCCCGTAAGCGTCAGCTCCGTAAAGCTGAAGCTGCCGCCTGCAAGCGAAGAAGCAAGCGAATCGAGCGTCGGCGCGTAAGGCTCTTGCACAAACGCCTGCAGCCGTTCAAAGGCACGCGGCAGACCGCTTTCCCCGGCGGGTAAACCGGGTGCAGCGCGCAGATCCCGCAGCCCGCTTTCCGCCGCTTCGCAAAGCTGCGGCAGAAACGGGAGAAGCTGCTCGCCTGCTGTACTTTGCGCGCCGTCCTGCCCGCCCGCATACATACGCGTAAGAGCCTTACGCGCTCTGCGAAGCCTTTTGTAAAGCGCGCGCACTGCCGTTTTTTTCATCGTCGAAAATCCTCCGCGCCCGGCGGGCTTGCCGCCGTAAAATTATTCCTATCTTTCCCCGATTTCGGCGAATAAACCATGCGGCGGGCGGAAAAGGTATATTAGATGCCGGACGTTAGATATTAGATGCTATATGTGGGGTGGGGAAGTTTGCGCAAAGCCGTGGGGTCTCTGTAATTTTTTTTGCGTGTTGCAGGGCGGGGGCTTGCTCCCGCCGTATGAAGAACAGATTTTATCTCTCCCCCTTCCGCCTTGCGGCGGCATCCCCCTCGTCAGAGGGGGAAACGCACAACCGGAAGTCAGTACAAACCTTTTCCTCCCTCTGATGAGGGAGGTGGCGCGCGCTTTGCGCGTGACGGAGGGAGAGACCGTAGGGCGGGGGCTTGCTCCCGCCGCAAAATGGTAAAGCTCTTGTCTATTCTTTTCCCGGGAAAAGAATGCTTAAAATTTTCAAAACAGCGGAAGGCTTCCCCCTCTGCCCTCGGCGGGAGCAAGCTCCCGCCCTACGTCATTCCCTGCGCAGCCACAGCTTTGCGGCGTTGCTTCGTTTTGCTTTTGCTCCCTGCCGTTTCCTGCTATTTTGTTCAAAACCCGACAGAATCCGCCGCACCCGTTCAACTTCCCTGTTTGGCGGCTTTTTTGGTTTACAAATCGGCTATTTCGTGGTATGCTAAAAATGAACTGATAAGGTAAACGTTTTCTCAACGCCGCGCATGGCACCCGCCGCGGCGAAAGGATGGATTTTATGGGCAAATCACACAAGGTGCAGCGCGCCGCCATTGCAGTCGCGCTCGACGGAATTCTCAAGTATGTTTACAAAGACCCCTACCCGAACCTTGTCAAGCTCGCCGACCGCGTCGGTGCGCTGTTCGGCGGGATCTTTCCCTCGGAAAACTTCAAAAAGATGAAGGCCGCCGCCGCAGACCCCGACAACGTTTGGACGCAGTATGCGGTAAGCCTTTTGCGCGATGTCGATCCGCGCGTAGCACGGCAGATGCTGCTTTCTCTCGGCGTGGACGCCGGCCTTTACGGCACTAAAACGGTCCGCGCGCTTCGCGAAGAGCTGCACTGCAACGTGCCGTTCATCATCCTGTTCGACCCGACAAGCGCCTGCAACCTCAAATGCAAGGGCTGCTGGGCGGCGGAGTACGGCCACAAGCTGAGCCTTACGAACGAGGAGATGCAGTCCATCGTCTCGCAGGGCAAAGAGATGGGCACGCATTTTTATATGCTCACGGGCGGCGAACCGCTCATCCGCAAAAATGACATCGTGGAGCTTGCGCGCCGAAACCGCGACTGCACCTTCGTCATTTACACAAATGCCACGCTTGTAGACCAGAAATTCTGCGAGGACATGAACGAGTGCGGCAACATAAGCCTTGCGCTGAGCCTGGAGGGTTCGGAGGAATCCAACGACTGGCGGCGCGGCGAGGGCGCATATAAGCACACGCTTGCGGCGATGGAGCTTTTGCAGAAAAACAAGTGCCTGTTCGGCATTTCGGTCTGCTATACGCGCAAAAACGTAGATCAGGTCACGAGCGACGAATTTATTGACATGGTGCTCGAAAAGGGCGTGAAATACGCGCTTTATTTCAACTACATGCCCGTTGGGCACGATGCGGATCCCGCGCTTATCCCCACCCCCGCCCAGCGTGAATACATGTACGGCTGGATGAAACGCATCCGCAACTCGAAAACCGGCAAGCCTTTGTTTGTCATGGACTTCCAGGATGACGGCGAATACGTCGGCGGGTGCATCGCGGGCGGGCGCAACTATTTCCACATCAATTCCGCAGGCGACATCGAGCCGTGCGTGTTCATCCACTATTCCGATGCGAACATCCGCACGCACACGCTCAAAGAGGCGCTCAAGTCCCCGCTGTTCATGGAATACTATCACAACCAGCCCTTTAACGACAACCATCTGCGCCCCTGCCCCCTGCTTGAAAACCCGGAGCGGCTGCGCGAGATGGTGAAGCGCAGCGGCGCGAAGAGCTCGGATCTTCTGCACGCCGAGGACGTAGACACGCTTTGCGACAAGTGCGTGGCGTTTGCGCGCGAATGGGCGCCCGAAGCCCGGCGCATTTGGGACAGCACCCCGCACCGCGACACGCATACGCAGTATTACCGCGACACGCCGGAGGGCAAAGCGGCGGCGGCAAAGGCGGCGGAGCAAAACGCCGATACCCCCGACAAAGCCGGTGAAACGTGCGCCGCGCCGGCCGCGCAAGACGTTCCGGCAGGCTGTGCGCACTGCGCCGCAGCGGCACAGTGCAAGGCTGCACAAAATGCGGACGCGCCGGCGGATGCGGAAGGCGCACGGGAAAAGGGCGTGTGAGGCGGTTGCCGAAAAAACGGTTTTCGTAAGGAAAACAGAGAAAAATAAAAATAAAGCGGTCCCGTGTCGTGTTTGACACGGGACCGCTTTTATGCTGTGTGGGCATCCGCAAGTAAAGCAAAAGCTGCGCGCCGAACGGCTACGCGAAAGCTGACCGTCCATTGCTTATCGTAGGGACAGGGCTTGTCCCTGTCCGCTTGCGATGCGCTTTCCCGCGGACAGCCGCAAGGGCTGTCCCTACGGGCTTGTACAAATTTTCGGCTTTGCGAAAAACCCGTCTGCCCCACATCTAGCATCTAATATCTAACGTCTGAAATCTAAAACGGACAGCCGCAAGGGCTGTCCCTACGCGGTCGTGTAAATTTTTGCCTTGCTGAAAACAATCTCTCCCTCATCTGTCTTCGTAAAGACAGGGAAAGGCACAGAACCGAACCCTATCTCACACGCGGGATCGGGGCGATGCAATCCATCAAGGTTCCTTCCAAAAACCACCCTTGTGAAAATTTTCATTTCCAAGCGGCTTTGCCGTTAGACGGAACAGGACACAGCCGTCCGGGCAGACGATCGTTTTACTGTATTTGCCGTCTCCGCCCAGATTTTCCAAGTCCCCGCCGCTTCGGATCGCTTCCATCAGCGGGAACAACTGCATCATCGTTTTGGAGCAGATCCCGAAGCCGTCCTGATTGACGGGACAGCCATAGGTACACGTATATGTATCCCCTACCTCTTCCCCGTTGCGGCAATATCTTTCCGTGTGGTCGCCCCGCAAAAAACCGATGACTTCGATGTTAAATTCATATTCCTCGTCGTACCATTTTTTCATACCGTTCTTTACCCCTTTCGCTTTTATTCTGCGCGCTTTCCGCATCGCCGATTTTCAAAAACGGTAAAGGGCATGGCGCGCAGCCATGCCCTTGTTTTTATTTCTTTTCGATCGCTTCAAGCGCGCTTTTCAAAGCGTCCGTATCGGAAAGCTCGATCGCGCCCTTGTCGGCAAGCGAGGTGTTTTTCGGGTCGATGGGCAGCCGCGCAAGCACGGGGATCCCATATTCCGCAGCGACGCCGTCGAGCTTGCTTTCGCCGAAAACGGCGTGCCGTTTTTTGCAGTCGGGGCATTCGAACCAGCTCATGTTCTCGATGAAGCCCAAAACGGGGATGTTCATTTCTTTCGCCATGTTGTACGCCTTTTTGACGATCAGCGTGACGAGCTCCTGCGGGGTGGTGACGACCAGAATGCCGTCGAGCGGCAGGGATTGGAACACCGTCAGCGGCACGTCGCCCGTGCCGGGGGGCATATCGACGAACATATAATCCACGTCGCCCCAAATGACCTCCTGCCAAAACTGCTGGATCATGCCGGAGATCACGGGCCCGCGCCAGATGACCGGGGCGTCCTCCTTTTCGAGCAGCAGATTGACGCTCATCACGCGGATACCGGTTTTTGTCTCCATCGGGAAAATGCCGTCGGCGCTGCCCTCGGCGCGCCCGTGCAGCCCGAACATTTTGGGGATCGACGGCCCCGTTACGTCCGCATCGAGGATCGCGGTCCGGAAGCCCTGCGCTTGGGCTGCAACGGCAAGCATTGCGGTCACGGTGCTTTTGCCGACACCGCCCTTGCCGCTGACCACGCCGATAACGTGCTTTACCGTGCTGTATTGGTTCGCGGGCAGGCGCAGGTCGCGCGCGGCGCAGTCCTGCGAGCAGGATGCGCAGTCATGGGAACAGGATTCGCTCATGTTTCATATCTCCTTGTTAGATGTTAGATATTAGATGCCGGATGCCGGATGTGCAAATGGCAATCTGTAGAAAGCCGAAAATTGGCAGGAACCGTAGGGCTGGGGCTTGCTCCCGCCGTATGAAGAACAGATTTTATCTCTCCCCCTTCCGCCTTGCGGCGGCATCCCCCTCGTCAGAGGGGGAAACGCACAACCGGAAGTCAGTACAAACCTTTTCCTCCCTCTGATGAGGGAGGTGGCGCGCGCTTTGCGCGTGACGGAGGGAGAGACCGTAGGGCGGGGGCTTACTCCCGCCGTGGGCAATAGTTCAACCCAACCATTTCTTGTTTATCCTAAAAATTTCTGCCCGTGTTCCCCGGGAAGGACAAAATTCGTACTTTTTGCGGCGGGAGCAAGCCCCCGCCCTACAAATTTAAGCAGATTTTTCATTGTTTTCGCAGTCGAAAGGCTCTGCAAACACGCGGTTCCAACAAACTTACCTATCCTGCTTCTGTTCTCTGCTTTCTGAATTCTGAACTCTGTTTTCCCGCAATCTCTTAAAAAAGGAGGTCAGCGCTTCGGCGCATTCCGCCTCGAGCACGCCGCCCACGGCTTCGGGCTTATGCGTTAAGGGCAGGGAAAACATCGAAAACACGCTGCCCACCGCGCCGTTCTTCGGGTCGCGCGCGCCGTAGGTCACCCTTTGCAAGCGCGCGTTCACGATCGCGCCCGCGCACATCGGACAGGGCTCAAGCGTCACGAACAGCTCGCATTCCCACAGCCGCCAGCCGCCTAAAGCCTTGCACGCGCGGTCGATCGCTTCGATCTCGGCATGGGCAAGGGCGTTTTTTTCTTTTTCCCGGCGGTTGCGCCCGACGGCGACGACTTCGCCGTTCCGCACGACGACCGCCCCGACAGGCACTTCGCCCTCGTCGGCGCTTTTCTGCGC
>UQZS01000078.1 GCA_900545625.1 uncultured Oscillospiraceae bacterium
CTTCCGACGAAACCGCCTCAGTCATCCCCGAAGCCGCCTCGGCAGCCGAAGTCTCCGCCGCAGCGGGTTCTGCCGCAGCGGCTTCAGATACATCCGCAGCCTGTGCTTCCGGCTCGTGATACCCACAGTTCGGGCACACATTGTCGTTCATTTCCGTTCCACAATTTCTGCAAAACATAAAAAATCCCCTTTCTGTTTTGTCTGTATTGCTTATGTAAATCGGCTGCACGCCGTCCATATCGCTTTAGTGCCGTATGACCGTGTACTGCCGTTTTTACCTGTTTTGCGCTGTCTCTTTATCCTATGGCGTACTGCCGCCCGCCATGCATACGCCTATCGTATTCTGTTTTCAGTATAGCACATATCTTTTTGCCTTGTCCAGCGGGGAGCGCAATTTCGGGGACATTTATATATTTTCTGTCGAATTAGAGCGTCCGAACCATTTTTTCTTGACACCGGCGGCATTTTCGCGTATACTTTTTTGGCAAAAATGAAAATGGTTTTCATTTTCATTTGCTGTAAAAAGGTTGTGGAACTATGGTGTACAAAACCAAGCAAAGCGAATCCATAGAGCGCCTGCTGCGCGAGAACCGCGGGCGGCATTTGACGGCGGAGGAGCTGTATCGTCTGCTGCAGGAGGCGGGCGAATCCGTCGGGCAGACGACCGTTTACCGCCATCTTGACAAGCTGTGCGCGCAGGGGACGGTGCGCAAATTTCTCGGCGGAGACGGCGGGGCATGCTATCAGCTTGCAGGGTCCGACGAGAGCTGCCGCACGCACTATCACTTGAAATGCACCGCGTGCGGGAAATTGTTCCACGCGCAGTGTGATTTTCTCGATACGCTTTCCGAGCACATCCGAAAAGAGCACGGCTTTTCGGTAGACGGCTCGAAGACCGTTTTATACGGACTTTGCGAGACATGCGCGAAAAGGGAGGGAAAAGACCATGACGCACACGCATGAACATTTGGATGCATTTTCCGCAAGCGGGCTTCTGCACATTCTGGAAGACGCGCTTTTGGACACGCTGAAGGTCCTTCCCTTTTTGTTTGCGGCTTTTTTGCTGCTGGAATTTTTGGAAAAGCACGCGGGTGACCGGCTCAACCGTTTCTTTTTACGTGCGGGGCGCGCGGGTCCGCTTGTCGGCGCGGCGCTCGGCTGTGTGCCGCAGTGCGGGTTTTCCGTACTGAGCGCCAACCTGTATGCGGGCGGCATCATTTCCCGCGGCACGCTGCTGGCGGTGTTCCTGTCGACCTCGGACGAAGCGGTTTTGCTGCTTGCCGCACAGCCCCGGCGGTACATGGATATTTTGTATCTGCTGCTGACGAAGGTGGTCGTGGCAGTCCTCTTCGGATATGCGGTGGATCTTTTCGCGCGCCGCCGCCCGAAGGGCGCCCGAACACCGCAGATCCACGATATTTGTGACCACGAGCACTGCGGCTGTCACGCGCACAAGGGGATATGGATCCCTGCGCTGCTGCACACCGCTAAAATTTTTGGCTTCCTGCTTGCCGTCACAGCGGTTCTGAGCTTCGCCGTCGCAGCGCTCGGCAGCGAACGCATTTCCCGGCTTTTGCTGACGGATTCGTTCTTCCAGCCGTTTTTGGCGGCCGTTGTGGGGCTCATTCCGAACTGTGCGGCATCCGTGCTGCTCACGCAGCTTTACTTGGAGGGCGCGCTGAGCTTCGGTTCGGTCATCGCGGGGCTTTGCACGGGCGCGGGTGCGGGACTGCTCGTCCTGTTCCGCGAGAACCGCCGCCCGAAAGACAACCTGCTCAACGTGGGGCTTCTGTATTTGGCTGCCGTAGCGGCGGGACTGATCTTGCAGGCGGCCGGTGTGTAAAGTCTTTTGCAGGCGTGGAAGATAAGCCGCTACACACGATAAATAAAGGCATATAAAAGCGACACCCCGCAGCGGCTGGCTGCGGGGTGTCGTTTTTCATTTGTGCAGATAAAATTCCGCGCCGCTGCGCGGCACGACGGAGAACCCCCGGCGAGGGTTCTCCAGATGAAACAGTCTACAAGACTGTTTCATCCCCTCTCCTGCGCTTTTGCTGAAAAAGGATTTCGCGTCCTGCGGGACGCGACCAAAGGCTCTGCCTTTGGAATCCGCGATTTTTTGTAAAAAATCGAGTAAAACTTTTTGTTTGTTTTACCATAGCTTTTTATAAACTAACCCCCGCAGCATCTGCTGCGGGGTGCGTTTTATTTCTGTTTGATTTGCGTTTATTCCGTCGGAGGTGCGGTAATGTCAACCGCGGCGCGACCCTCGGTGACTTTGGCGACGAAGGCGGCGACTTTTTGGTGTGCGGGATGTGTTTTGTATGCCTCGAGCGCTGCTTCGTCCCGGACGGTGACTTGCAGCATCGCGTCGAAGTTGCGGTCGCACACGACCTCATTTTCATAGAACCGCAGCGCTTCGATCACAGGCACAACGCCGACAAGGCTTGTAAGGCCTTCGCGCACGGTGGCGATGTTTTCCGCACGGGTGTGCCCCTCGGCGGTCGCTTGGAATTTCCACATGACGGTATGCAGCAGCATATCTATTCTCCTTTTTACATGCTCTCGGGCACGGTGATCTTAAACATCGTCAATACGTTCACGAGCGTCTGCTTGACCGCAAGGCAGAGATTCACGCGCGCCTGCATCAAAGCTTCGTCCTCGACGGCGATCTTGCAGGCGTTGTAATACTTATGGAACAGCGTGGCAAGCCCCACCGCATAACGCGTGATGCCGGCGGGGTCAAGGCTCTTAGCCGCCTGCTCGATCTCTCCGGTGAGCGCCGCCAAGTGCCGAATGAGCTCGTGTTCCTCAGGCGTGCATAGCTGTGTCAATTCCTCTCTGGTACAGCTGCGCGGCGAAACGCCGTCCGCAGCGAGCTTTTTGAGGATGCTGCAAATGCGCGCGTGCGCATATTGACAGTAGTACACAGGGTTCTGCGCGTTTTCGCTGACGGCAAGCCCCAGATCAAAGTCAATGGTCGAGCCGGGCTCACGCATATTGAAGAAGAACCGCGCCGCATCCACGGGGACTTCGTCGAGCAGGTCATTGAGCGTTACAGCGTTGCCGGTGCGCTTGGACATGCGCACGGGCTCGCCGTCCTTCATCAAATTGACCAGCTGCATAAGCACGACCTGCAGGCGGCTGCCGTCCAGTCCTATGGCGTCGAGCGCACCCTGCATGCGTGCGACGTGGCCGTGGTGATCGGCGCCCCACACGTCGATGGCGCGCGAAAAGCCGCGGCCGGCAAGCTTGTTCTTATGATAGGCAATATCCGCCGCAAAATAGGTCGGATTGCCGTTTTGCCGTACAAGCACGTCATCCTTGAGTTCCAATTTTTCAATTTGCTCCGGCGTTTTGCCCTGCGCCGTCAGCCGCTCGGTCTGCACCTCGATATTTTTATACCACAGCGCGCCGTCCTTTTCATAGGTTTTACCCTTTTCGGTCAGCAGGTCAATGACCTCCTGCACCGCGCCCTTGTGCAGTTCGCTTTCACGGAACCACACATCATACTTGATGCGATACTTTGCGAGCGTCTCCTGCATACTCTGAATATTCTTCGGCAGAGCAAAGTCCACAAGCGCCTTACGGCGTTCCGCTTCAGGCTTTTCAAGGAAGCTGTCGCCGTACAGATCGGCAAATTCCTTTGCACGCTCGATAATATCTGCGCCGTGGTAGCTGTCCTCCGGCAGTTCGACCGCCGCTTCCCCCTTGAAAAGCTGCTGATAGCGGATATCCAAAGACAACCCGAACTTTTCGATCTGGTTGCCCGCGTCGTTGATGTAAAACTCCCGCGTCACGTCGTAGCCCGCCGCTTCGAGCACCGCCGCAAGGCAGTCGCCCAAAGCGCCGCCGCGTGCGTTGCCCATGTGCATGGGACCCGTGGGGTTGGCGGAGACAAACTCCACATTGACACGCTCGCCGCGCCCCATATCGCTTTTCCCGTAATCCGCGCCCTGCTCCAGCACATCCCGCACAATATCGGCATAAAAGCCGTCGTTTAAGCGGAAATTGATGAACCCCGCGCCCGCAACGGTACACGAGGCGAACGCGCTGCCGGAAAGCTCCATATGCTTTTCGACCGCCTGCGCGATCTTCACAGGCGCCATGCGGAATGCCCGCGCCCCCGCAAAGGCGACGTTTGTCGCGTAATCGCCGTTTGCACGATCCTGTGGGATCTCCACGATAAAAGCCGGAAGCTCTGCCGCAGGCAGCTCGCCTGCAGCGATCGCCCTGCCTAAGGCCTCCAAAATCCTTGTATGCAAATCCTTCTCACTCTCTTTGATCCGTTTCGACATCGTTTGCTTCTCCTGTTATTTCTTCTTCCTGCGGCGGCAATACCGTCAGCGTCATATGATTGTGGATCGCAGGCTGCGCGGCAAAAAGAAGCGCATACGAAAACCGCAGCGTGCCGCCTGCAGCGTCCAGACGGTTTTCCACCGAATGTGTATGAATTTCCAACGTCAGCGCACCGTAAGGCGTTTCATACGCCGTTTGGTGCGTTTTGCCCGCTTCAAAGCGCATACAGCTGCGCACGCCGCCGCTGTGCGTCACCGTTACAAGGTTTTTGCCGACGGTCTGCACGGTGGTACGCATCGGCGTGCCGCCGTCCTTGTGCGAATAGGTGACGCGAACGCCGTCAGCCGTTTCCAAAAGCATACCGGAAGCACAAAGCTTCGTCTCGTCACGTTCGCCGTCCATGACCTGCACGCTGCGCACCTGTACGCGCACGCGGCGCGCTCTCGGTTCGCTCATCGCTGTTCGAGCGCGAGCTTGAACAGGCGATCCAAAAGCTTCGGGTACGGCACGCCGCTTTGCTCCATCAATTTCGGATACATGCTGATGGAGGTAAAGCCCGGGATCGTGTTGATCTCATTGAACAGCACGCGCCCGGTATTCCGTTCGTAAAAGAAGTCCACGCGCGCCATCCCGCGGCAGCCCAGCAGTTCGAATACGCGCACCGCTGTTTCACGGATCTCCGCTTCTGCGGCGGACGGGATATGCGCGGGGATCTGCAGGATGCTGCTTTCGTCTATGTACTTTGCCTCGTAATCGTAAAATTCCTTGCTCGGCACGATGCCGCCCACGACGGATGCCAGCGGCGCGTCGTTGCCGAGCACCGCACATTCCACCTCGAGCGCATCCTCCACCGACGCTTCCAGCACCAGCTTGCGGTCATGCCCGAACGCTGTTTCCAGTGCTGCGGGCAGCGCGTCTTTTTCCGTCACCTTGGAGATCCCGCGCGACGACCCCGCGTTCGCGGGCTTTACAAACAGCGGCAGGCCGAGCGTTTCAAGCGCGTGCGCGCAAAACGCCGCTTCGTCCTTGTCGTATGCCGTCCGCGTCACCGAAAGCCATTTTGTCTGCGGGACTCCGGCGGTATCCGCCAAAAGATTCGTAACCGCTTTATCCATACACATGGCAGAGGACATCACGCCGCAGCCCACGCACGGAATGCCCGCAAGCTCCAACAACCCCTGTACGGTGCCGTCCTCGCCGTTTTTGCCGTGCAGCACAGGGAACGCAACGTCCACGTGGATCTGCTCTAACCCGGATTCACGGAACACCAGCAGCCCGCCTGTTTTGCGGTCGGGCGAAAGCGCTGCGCGCGTGCATTTGCCGCTTGTCACCCAGCGGTCTTCAGGCAGCAAGTCTGTATCGCCCTCATAAAGCAGCCATTCGCCTGCCTTCGTGATGCCGACAAGATAAACCGCATATTTGTCACGGGGGATCTGCCCGACGACCGACTGCGCCGACACACACGAGACCTCGTGCTCGCTGGAAACGCCGC
Source organism: uncultured Oscillospiraceae bacterium (assembly GCA_900545625.1). Taxonomy (GTDB): domain Bacteria; phylum Bacillota; class Clostridia; order Oscillospirales; family Acutalibacteraceae; genus Fimenecus. The sequence continues at coordinate 5,792 of UQZS01000078.1, forward strand.
CGAACAAAACCAGTGCTTTTCTCATACCGTTCACCTCACGGATATACATATACGGATAAATCATACCATATGCCCCGTTTTTTCGCAATCGGAATTGCAAAAAAATAATGACAAACCCTATTTTCTATGATACAATAAGGTACAATTCTGAAATCATAAGGCAGGTAAAGCTATGCTTACGTTTAACGACGCGGTATCTCAGGTGCTGCACGGTACGGCGCAAACGCTTTCGGACAACGGCTTTTCGACCGTCGTCCCCGAGGGCATTAAAAAGGGCGAGCTTCCCACACAGACCGAGGGTGATGCGACCTTTGTCGAATTTTCGGGCGACAAGGGCACGATCCGCTTTGTCTTTTCCGACAACCAGGCGGTGCTGATGCTCGCTGCCGTCGCCGAGAACGGCGAAGAAGAGGAGCTCAAAAAAGCGTCTACCAACTATTTTGACCTGGAGAGCTTCGATGAGCGCGACATCAAGTCGCTTTGCAACGAATTCAACGAGACCGTCAACTCGAGATTCGCAAAAGCGAAAGCAAAAACGAAATCCGCCAAAATGCCCACGCCCGTTTCGCGTTCCGCCGCCAAAAGCGGTTCACAGAGCTATGACGGCAACACGCTGGTGAACCGTCTGACCGGCATGTATCCCGACTTAAAGGAGCCGTATCACGAAAACTACGAGCGTTACGGCGAATTCTTAGCGGAGGAATTTTTCACCGAATACGGCACAAAGCGCGTCATCGACACCATTCGCGAAGGGAACCGGCAAGCGTGCAATAAACTGTTCCGCATTCTCAACGATATTTATGAAAACGGCTCGAACGACACGCAGAGCCTCATCGCTGTGACCATTCTCGGCGAGATGCAGAACGACCCGCAGCTTTTGGAAACGGCAAAGGAATATATGTGCGAAGATATGAGTGAGACGGTCGTGCTCGTCAACAAATATCTTGCCTCCTCTGCGGGCAAACGCGCACAGAAAAAGCTGCTCGACCCCCCGCCCTATAAACCCAAAAAGCAGAAAAAGCCCAGTGCGTTTGCGCAGGCGCTTGCGGGCGGCGGGCAGGGTATGCCCCCCACCAT
>UQZS01000079.1 GCA_900545625.1 uncultured Oscillospiraceae bacterium
GCGCGCTGTTGGCGTTGGGCATCGCCCGGCCCGAGTAGCTCATGCCGTTCGTCACCACGCCCCCGCGCTCGCTGGCAGCGGCGATGACCTCCCCGCCCGGGCACATGCAGAAGGTGTAAGCCCCGCGGCCGTCCGCCAGGCGTACGCTGAGCGAGTAGTCCGCCGCGGGCAGCGTTCTGCCGCGCGGCGCGCCGTATTGGGCGAGGTCGAGCTCGCGCTGCGCGAAACGCTCGGCAGAACCGTCAAGGTGTATGTAGGCAAAGGCGGCAGAGGGACGCTGGAGATCGAATTTTTCGGCACGGACGACCTCAAAAAGCTCGCCGCCGCGTTCGACGAGGCGTAAGACGCGGGACAGAAAGGGAAAAATACAGGGCGACCTGTTTTTCGGAGGCAAGAAAATATGCTGGATATCAAATTTGTACGGGAGAACCCGGAGATCGTCAAAGAAAACATCCGAAAGAAATTTCAGGATGAAAAGCTGCCGCTTGTAGACGAAGCGATTGACCTTGACCGCCGCTACCGCGAATGCAAGGGCCGCGCGGATCAGCTTCGCGCCGACCGCAACCGCATCAGCAAGCAGATCGGCGCGCTTATGGCAAAGGGGCAGCGCGAGGAAGCGGAGGCGACCAAGAAACAGGTCACCGAGATGGCGGACGAATTGAAATCGCTCGAAGAAAAAGAGACCGAGCTTTCCGCACAACTTCGCGAACGGATGCTCGTCATCCCGAATATCATCGGCCCGGATGTGCCGATCGGCCGCGACGACAGCGAAAACGTCGAGCGCGAGCGCTTCGGCGAGCCGGCCGTGCCGGAGTTCGAGATCCCCTACCACGTGGACATCATGGAGAGCTTTGACGGCATCGACCTTGATTCCGCACGTAAGACGAGCGGCAACGGCTTTTATTATCTCAAGGGCGACATCGCGCGGCTGCATTCGGCGATCCTCTCCTACGCGCGCGACTTTATGATCGACCGCGGCTTTACCTATTATGTCCCGCCGTTTATGATCCGCAGCGACGTCGTGACGGGCGTGATGAGCTTTGCGGAAATGGAAAACATGATGTATAAGATCGAGGGCGAGGATCTGTATTTGATCGGCACGAGCGAGCACTCGATGATCGGCAAATTCATCGACACGATCCTGCCCGAAAGCGATCTGCCGCAGACGCTCACGAGCTATTCGCCCTGCTTCCGCAAGGAGGTCGGCGCGCACGGCATCGAGGAGCGCGGCGTGTACCGCATCCACCAGTTCGAGAAGCAGGAGATGGTCGTCGTCTGCAAGCCGGAGGAGAGCGACAAGTGGTACGATGTGCTGTGGCATAACACGGTCGATTTCTTCCGTTCGCTGGACATCCCCGTGCGCACGCTCGAATGCTGCTCGGGCGACCTGGCCGATCTGAAGGTCAAGAGTTTGGACGTCGAGGCGTGGAGCCCGCGCCAGAAAAAGTATTTCGAGGTCGGTTCCTGCTCGAACCTCGGCGACGCGCAGGCAAGGCGGCTTGGCATCCGCATCAAGGGCGAAAAGGGCAATTACTTTGCCCATACGCTCAACAACACCGTTGTTGCCCCGCCGCGCATGCTCATCGCCTTCCTTGAAAACAACCTGTGCGCCGACGGCACGGTGAACATCCCCGCGCCCTTGCGCATGTACATGGGCGGAAAGGAAAAGCTGACGAAAAAATAAGAGAGAAAAGCCGGGGCGCGCGCCTCGGCTTTTTAGATAGCAGATGGTAGAGGTTAGAGGTCAGCGGTGGTATAGGCGGGTTTCACACATAAGCCGCGAAGGCAAGAAAAGTATCGGCTTTGCAGAAACCCCAAAGTTTATACAGACCTGTGCTGTAGGGCGCGGGCTTGCTCGCGCCGGGAGCCGGGGTATGTCAAAATACTCCGGCGGCGTGGAAACATCCGTTCTCCACGCGTAGTGGCGGGTGATTCCCCTAACAGAGGAATCACCCCCGCCCTACGGTCTCTCCCTCCGGCTTTTGCCGCAGGCAAAAGCCACCTCCCTCATCAGAGGGAGGAAGGGATTGTGCAAACTTGCAACTTTCTCATTTCCCCCTCTGACGAGGGGGATGCCGCAACGCGGCAGGGGGAGAGAAATTTTTTCGGCTTGCAGGCGGCAAAGGCACAAGCAGAGCGCCCCTGCCGTCTCTGCGCTCCGGCTTTTGTGCTTTGCCCGCGGCGGGAGCAGATTCTCCGAATCCCGAACCCTTTGTCGCTGCGCGACATTTCCCCTAACAGAGGAATCACCCGCGCCCTACGGGTTTGCACAAATTTCCGGCCTTGCAGAACCCGCCCCGCCCCCATATCTAAAATCCGGCACCCGGCGTCCGGCATCTAACCTCCGGCGGCTAAGATCTACCGTCTATTTCACCCAAAAGCCGTCGAAAAGCGGCGCGTCTGCGGGCGAACTGCCCAAAGCGGCGGTTTTTCGCAAAAATCTATTGAAAACCCGCGTGCGGGAATGGTATAATAATGGATAATTAAAATGGGAGGATAGTAAATTATGGCATGTGACAAGTTTGCAAAAGAAGGCCTTACCTTTGACGACGTCCTTTTGATCCCCGCCGAAAGCGACGTCCTGCCGAGCGATGTGGATGTCTCGGCTAAGCTCACCAAGACCATCACGCTCAACACGCCCATCCTGACCGCTGCCATGGACACGGTGACCGAGTCCAAAATGGCGATCGCCATTGCGCGCGAGGGCGGCGTCGGCATCATCCACAAGAACATGAGCATCGAAGAGCAGCGCGAAGAGGTGGACAAGGTCAAGCGCAGTGAAAACGGCGTCATCGTCAACCCCTTTTTCCTGCACCCCGACAATACCGTCGAGGAAGCCAACGAGCTCATGCACCGCTACAAGATCTCGGGCGTGCCCATCTGTGACGGCGACGGGCGGCTTGTGGGCATCCTCACCAACCGCGATATGCGCTTTATGACCGATTACAGCGTGCGCATCGGCGACGTGATGACGCACGAAAATCTTGTGACCTCCCATATCGGGACGACGCTCGACGAAGCGAAAGCCATCCTCATGCGCCATAAGATCGAAAAGCTCCCGCTCGTGGACGACAACGGCTTCTTAAAGGGGCTTATTACGATCAAGGACATTGAAAAAACCGTGCAGTATCCCAATTCCGCACGCGACAGCCAGGGGCGGCTGCTGTGCGGCGCGGCCATCGGCGTGACGGGCGACGTGCTCGAACGCGCGGCGGCGCTTTATGAAGCGGGCGTGGACGTGCTTACCCTTGATTCGGCGCACGGCCACAGCAAAAATATCCTCAAAGCCGTTGAAAAGGTCAAGGCCGCGTTCCCGGATGTATCGCTCATTGCCGGCAACGTTGCCACCGCCGAGGGCACCAAGGCGCTCATCGACGCGGGCGCGGACTGCGTCAAGGTCGGCATCGGCCCCGGCTCCATCTGCACCACGCGCGTGGTCGCGGGCATCGGCGTGCCGCAGATCACCGCCGTTTATGACTCCGCCAACGAAGCGGCGAAATACGGCATCGGCGTCATCGCCGACGGCGGCATCAAATATTCCGGCGAGATCGTCAAGGCGATCGCGGCGGGCGCGGCGGCGGTCATGGTCGGTTCGCTCATCGCGGGCTGCGAGGAATCGCCCGGCGAGACGGAAGTTTATCAGGGCCGCAGCTTCAAGACCTACCGCGGCATGGGCTCCATCGCCGCCATGAACCACGGTTCCAAAGACCGCTATTTCCAGACCAACAACAAAAAGCTTGTGCCCGAGGGCATCGAGGGCCGCGTGCCGTATAAGGGCAAGCTGTCCGACACGATCTACCAGATGATCGGCGGCTTGAAAGCCGGCATGGGCTACTGCGGCTGCCACAATCTCGACGAGCTGCGCACCAAGACGAAATTCATCCGCATCACGAACGCGGGGCTTAAAGAGAGCCACCCGCACGACGTCGTGATCACCAAGGAAGCGCCGAACTACTCGGTCAAGCAGTAACGTGCAAAAAACAGAGAAGGAGCACAACACGATATGTACGCAGATTTGATGGATACCATCGGGTTCGTTGCCGCACACGATAAAGAAGTCGGCGACGCCATGCAGGCGGAGCTCAATCGCCAGCGGCGCAATTTAGAGCTCATCGCCAGCGAAAACATCGTTTCCCCCGCCGTCATGGCGGCCATGGGCAGCGTGCTGACCAACAAGTACGCCGAAGGCTATTCGGGCAAGCGCTATTACGGCGGCTGCGAATGCGTGGACATGGTCGAGGACATCGCCGTTGCGCGCGCCAGGGAACTGTTCGGCGCAGGCTTTGCCAACGTCCAGCCCCACTCGGGCGCGCAGGCGAATATGGCGGTCTACTTTGCTTTGCTTACCCCCGGCGACACGGTCATGGGCATGAATTTGGCCGAAGGCGGGCATTTGACGCATGGCTCGCCTGTCAATATGTCGGGCAAATACTTCCGTTTCGTCCCCTACGGCGTGAACGCCGATGGCTTCATCGACTACGACGAATTCGAGAAAAAGGCGCAGGAATGCAAACCGAAGCTCATCGTCGCGGGCGCGTCGGCGTATCCGCGCGTGATCGATTTCAAGCGCATTTCCGAGATCGCAAAGGAAGTCGGCGCATATCTTATGGTAGATATGGCGCATATCGCGGGGCTCGTTGCGGCGGGGCTGCACCCCTCGCCGATGCCCTATGCCGACGTGGTGACCACCACCACGCACAAGACCCTGCGCGGCCCGCGCGGCGGCCTCATCCTCACGAACGATGAGGAGCTCGCGAAAAAGATGAACAAGGCGATCTTCCCCGGCACGCAGGGCGGTCCGCTCATGCACGTCATCGCGGGCAAGGCGGTCTGCTTCGGCGAAGCGCTGAAACCCGAATTCAAGGATTACCAGCAGCGCGTCATCGACAACTGCCGGGCGTTAGCGTCCGGGCTTCTGTCCCGCGGCATCCAGCTTGTATCCGGCGGCAGCGACAACCACCTGCTGCTTGTGGACCTGCGCTCGACGGGCATCACGGGCAAGGCACTTGAGCACCGGCTCGACGAGGTGTATATCACCGTCAACAAGAACGCCATCCCCAACGACCCCGAAAAGCCGTTCGTCACAAGCGGCGTACGTTTGGGCACCCCCGCCGTCACCACGCGGGGCTTGGATACCGGCGACATGGATAAGGTTGCCGAATACATCGCGCTTGCCGCGACGGACTTCGAAGCGAACGCCGACAAGATCCGCGAAGGCGTGACCGCGATCTGCAAAAAGCACCCGCTGTACGAGTGATCTGATTTGAATCTGCCGTATCCGATCGCGGGCGCGCCTGCGGTCGGATTGGCGGTTTTGGGCAGCTGCTTCGATTTTGCGCGGCTGCTGCCGCAAAAAGGCAAAAACCGCCGGAAAGGATGCCTGCCTTTCGCATGAGAGATGTAATCCTTGCAAGCCACAACCCCCGTGCCGCCGAGCGCGTGCGCGCGATTTTACAAAGTGGGCAGATCTTTGTGCAGAATGTACTGTCGTCGGGCGCAGAGGTGCTTTCGTACGCGAGCATCCGCCCGGAGGCGGTTGTGGTCTGCGGGCGGCTTTCCGATATGCCCGCGACGGAGCTTGCACGCCTTTTGCCGAACGGCTTTGACGTGGTGTGGCTGCTGCCGTCTGGCGAACCGCAGCCGGGGTTTTGCAGCAACTTAGTCCCTTTGCAAATGCCCATGGATCGCGCCGAGCTGCTCGACACGGTGCGCATGCTTGCCGCCTCCGTGCGCGAACAGAGCCGTCCGCGCGCTGCACGCGCCCCGGAAGAAGAGGTGCTGTTGCGCAAGGCAAAGGAGATCCTGATGCAAAAAGACGGCATTTCGGAACGCGAGGCGCACCGCGCATTGCAGCGCCGCGCCATGCGCACGGGGCAGAAGCTCCCGGATGCGGCGCGGCAGGTGCTGGAGAAGCCGGGTGAATGAACGGCAGAAACTACAAGTCTGCACAAACCCTTTCCTCCCTCTGATGAGGGAGGTGGCAAACGGCGTATTCGTCGTTTGACGGAGGGAGAGAAAAACTTTACGCAAGGAACAAATCTTTTCCCACCTGCAAACAGCAACTGTTTTCTCTCCCCCTGTCTCGCTGACGCTCGCCATCCCCCTCGTCAGAGGGGGCAACGCATGATCGAGCATTTGCGCAATCCCGATTCTTCCGTTTTTTGAGAGTGGTTTCCCGCACTGCGGACAAAGGATTGGCGTGCGCGAGGGGCTCGCGGCGGAAAAAGCCGAAAACGCTTGAACGATAAGAAATAGTCAAAAACTATCTACAACAGGAGGGCGGCTATGGAATTCACCAAAATGCAGGGCGCGGGCAACGATTATATTTATGTAAACGCCTTTAAAGAGCAGGTGAAAGATCCTGTGCAAACGGCAATTCGCGTCAGCGACCGCCACTTCGGTATCGGCGCGGACGGGCTGGTGCTGATCTGCCCTTCTGAAAAGGCAGACTTTTTTATGGACATCTACAACGCCGACGGCGACAGCCTGTTCCGAGCCGGTGATCTGCTGGCGACCTCTGCCCCCACAGGCGAGGACGGCGCGGTCGTGTTCGACTGCGACCTGCCCATGCAGGATGCCCGCTATGGTGAAACCGATAAGCAGAACAGCGGACGGTACATCATCCGTGAACTGCGAGCGCCCACCGGCTACTTCCTGAATGAGGAGCCGATGGAGTTCATCTTTACCTACACCGGGGCCAAAGTCCAGGTGCTGGAAAGTGTGTGCAAGAA
>UQZS01000080.1 GCA_900545625.1 uncultured Oscillospiraceae bacterium
ATCATACCCGCTTCGCACTTGCGCGCTTCGCGGAGATGGTATAATAACCTCACGAATCTCTAAAAAAGCAGAGCTTTTAAGAGCTTCGGAGAACATTGCATCATACCCGCTTCGCACTTGCGCGCTTCGCGGAGATGGTATAATCCGTTTGAGCGGTCACGATGTTGTATTTTTTGGGAGGAACAGGCATGAAAAACCGCCTTATTGTCGGTCTCATACGCGTTTCTATTATTTTTTTGTTTGCGGTGGGCTTGGGGATCTGCGCCTTATGGTACCCGTTCGGTATTTCATTAGATACCGTGGGCGTCGTACAGGACGGCCCGGCCCCCATTACACTGGCACAGAGAATTTCTTTTTGGATGCAGCTCATTTTTATGTGGGCCGTATCTGTGCCCTGTTTCTATACACTGCATCTCTTCTTTCGGTCTACCGGCTATGCCAAGCACGATGAGGTGTTCTGCCGGGAAAACGCACGCCTGTACCGAAAAGCGGCAATCGCGCTTCTGGTGGGTTCTGTTGCTTTGATTGCCGGGAATGTTCTGTTTATTTTTCTGGAATGGAATTCTTTTGCTACCGTGTATATTGTGCTCGGTGCAGTGGGACTTGTGTGCGCGCTTGCCTGCTATGTTGTATATCGCTATATTCTGAAAGCTGCAGCTATCCAAGAGGAGAATGACAGTATCCTATGATTGTTGTAAATCTCGATGTCATGCTGGCAAAACGGAAAATGCGTGTAACGGAATTGTCCGAAAAGGTCGGGATTAGTATGACCAATCTTTCCTTGCTGAAAAACGGGAAGGTCAAAGGGCTGCGGTTTGAAACCTTGGATAAGATCTGCGCCGCCCTCGACTGTCAGCCCGGCGATATTCTGGAACGAACAGGCGAATGTGCAGAACCGGCACAGCGCGGATAAAAAACGCGGCGGGTAAAGTCGTATGACTTTACCCGCCGCGTTCCATCTGATTTAGTCGGCAAACAGCCCTGCGAGATCCTCTTGGGAGACGGGGCGCACCTGATTTTGCATCAGTACCTTGACCGCTTTTTCCGAGTCGTTCACGCGCAGCACCATGTACGCCATGTCTTTTTTGCGGGCGGTGAACGCGTATGTGTACTCGATGTTGATACCGCCGTCGGTGAGTGCGGTGAGCATCTTGACAAGGCTGCCGGGCTTGTCGGTGATCTCTACGGCAAGCACCGGGGTGATCGAGCAGATGTAGCCCGCGTCCTTAACTACGCTGACCGTCTTATACGGATCGTCCACGATCAGGCGCAGGATGCCGAAATCCTGTGTTTCGGCAATGGAAAGCGCGCGCATATCGATTTGGGTCTTTTCTAAAAGACGGGTGAATTCCGCGAGCTGCCCGGGCTTGTTTTCCAGAAATACGGAAATTTGATTGATGGTCATTGCCAAAACTCCTTTCTTAATAGAGGTTTCGCTTGTCGATGACGCGTACCGCCTTGCCCTCGCTGCGGGTGATGCTCTTGGGCGCGACGAGCTTGACGATGGCGTGGATGCCGAGCATCGATTTGAGTGCGTCCACCAGTTCTTTTTCGCGAACGGCGACCTGCGAAAGATTGTCGGAGAACATCTCCGGCGTCATCTCCACCTGCACCTCCAGCTTATCGCTGTTGTTCTCACGGCTGACAACGATCTGGTAGTTGGCGGGGTAGCCTTTGTTGAGAAGAACCGTTTCGATCTGGGAGGGGAACACGTTGACGCCGCGGATGATCAGCATATCGTCGCTGCGGCCCATGGGCTTGGACATGCGCACATGGGTGCGCCCGCAGGGGCATTTCTCGTAATTGAGCACGCAGATGTCGCGCGTGCGGTAGCGCAGCAGCGGGAACGCGTCTTTCGTGATGCAGGTAAAGACCAGTTCGCCGACGCTGCCTTCGGGAAGCACTTCGCCGGTTTCGGGGTCGATGATCTCGGGGATGAAGTGATCTTCGTTGATGTGCATGCCGTGCTGGTCGCTGCACTCAAAGGAGACGCCGGGACCGGAGATCTCCGTAAGTCCATAGATGTCATACGCCGTGATGCCGAGCTTTTGTTCAATATCCCGCCGCATTTCCTCAGTCCAGGCTTCCGCGCCGAAGATGCCCGCTTTGAGCTTGATCTGATCCTGCAAGCCGCGCTCGCAGATGCTTTCCGCGAGATATGCCGCATACGAGGGCGTGCAGCAGAGAATGGTGGAGCCGAGATCGCACATGAATTGGATCTGTCGGTCTGTATTGCCCGAGGACATCGGCAAAGTCAGGCAGCCGACCTTGTGTGAGCCGCCGTTGAGTCCTGGGCCGCCGGTGAACAGCCCGTAGCCGTAGCAGACGTGGCAGACATCCTCGTTGGTGCCGCCCGCAGCCACAATGGCGCGCGCACAGCAGTCCTCCCAAAGATCGATGTCATGCTGCGTGTAAAATGCCACAACGCGCCGCCCCGTGGTGCCGCTGGTGGATTGGATGCGCACGCAGTCCTTCAGCGGGACGGCCAGCAGCCCATAGGGGTATGCTACGCGCAGATCCTCTTTGGATAAGAAGGGCAGTTTGTGCAGATCGTCGACAGAACGGATATCGTCGGGCGTAACGCCTTTTTCCTCCATCAGGCGGCGGTAATAGGGAACGTTTTCATACACGCGCTTGACCGTCGGGATCAGGCGCTCATTCTGCCATGCGCGGATCTGCTCGCGGCTGGCGCATTCGATTTCGGGTTGATAATAATGCTCCATACAGGGCATCGTTCCTTTCCTCAATGAGATGATGGGATAAAACAGCGGATATCCAACCATTTTACAAAGCTAATATACCACTTTATAGCGGTAAAGTAAATAAATTTCTGTATAAATTTGGTGCTTTTATATAGTATTTTCCATTTGGCTGTATATGTTTGCACCCATTTGTAACGGAATAACCAAAGCGTACCCGAAAGAGCGAAGACTCGGATAAACGCACAGATCGTTTTTTCGTGGCGGGAAAACTTGTTGAGACGGTTTTTGCAGCGTTGCTCATTGTATTTGTATTTCCTATAGAAAACTATTGACTATAAGTATTTGCAAAGAAAACGGGCGCGAAGTAAAATGAAATCAGATCGGTGTTTTCGCAGTGTCAAGAACATGGGTCAAAAAGTATCCGTGCAAACAAACGGAGTGGCTTGGCCGGCAGAGACAGAAAGGGGCAGATCCTATGGAATACAGACAACTGCCGCACGGGGACGAAACGGAAAAGTTCAGTGTGCTGGGGCTCGGCACGGGCGGCCTGCACCAAAACTCCGACGAGGAGATCGAAGCGGTCGTACGCACCGCCATCCAAAACGGGATCAATTTCTTTGACCTGTGCGCGGGCGGCAGCAGCGTGTATGCACCGTTCGGGCGCGCCATTGCGGGCAAACGCGGGCAGGTGTTTTTTCAACTGCACTTCGGCGCGGTCTATAACGAAAAGGGGGAATACGCCTGGACACGCGACCTCAAAACCATTCAGAGCACTTTTGAATGGGAGCTTGCGACGCTCGGCACAGACTACACGGACTTCGGCTTTTTGCATTGTGTGGATGAGGACGAAGACTTCGACGAACTGGTGCAGGCGGGTATCCTCGATTATGTTCAGACATTGAAAACGGCGGGCAGGGTGCGGCATATCGGGTTTTCTTCCCACACACCGTCGGTCGCCAACCGCCTGCTGGACACAGGGCTTGTAGATATGATGATGTTTTCCATCAATCCTGCGTATGATCTGGAGCAGGGCGACGAGCTCGGCATCACACCGGTCGAGGTCAAAGAGATCGTCTATCAGGCGACCGCGTATTTAGGAATGGGGCGTGTGCTCCCGTTTTTGCACGCCGTCAACGATGTGCTTGCGTCAAACGGCGTCAAACTGCCGCTTGACGGGCAGGCGACCACGACCGCCGAAAATCGTTTGGAGGCGGGCGAGCAGACGCAGGTTGCTATTTTCGGCGAGGGGATGCGCGGCTTTTCACAGTCCGGCCCTGAAGAGAGCCGCCACATCAACCGCTGGCTTTCCGACAACTGCTTCGGCGATTATTACACCCGCACGGGGCTTGATTACAAGCAGCGCGAAATGATCACGTTCTGCTTCCTGGCAGCGCAGGGCGGCTGCGAGCCGCAGCTCACCTCCCACGCCGCGGCTAATATTGCCATCGGCAACGATAAGGCGTTTCTCATTCAGATCATTTCCCAGTGCCTTCCCTATATCGGCTATCCGCGCAGCCTTAACGCGCTGCGCTGCGTCAACGAAGCGGCGCAGAAAAACGGCTGAAAAATGCTGTGGAATTTGCATGTGCAAAAGGCACTGCATGAATTTTTCTGATCATACGGGGCTTTTAAAAACAGCTTTCGCCCGGAACACCGGCGAAAGCTGTTTTGCTTTGTCGCACGCAGCACGCGCTGTACAGCCGTATTTGCTTGACAAGCCGGGGATTTTCGTGTAAGATAAAAGCAGGAGAATAATAGGGGGGTATACAAATGCACAGCGTGACAGAACTGCCGGGCGGCTACACGCCTTTTATGAAAATCGACCTGCAAAAGGATAAAAAAGCCGCGCTTTTGGTAAATGGGATTTGCATTTTGGTGATGGCGGCGCTTTGGATCGCGGGGTGCTTTATCGTCCCATTCTCCGCGTTCTTCCAAAGCGGAGATCTGCCGTTTTTTCTTAAGCCTATATTGCTGATCCTGAGTTTTTGCCTTTATATGGTTTTACACGAGGCCGTGCATGGAATCTTTATGAAGGGCTTCGGCGCAAAGAAAGTGAAATTCGGCTTTACGGGGCTGTATGCCTATGCCGGCAGCAACGATTATTTTTACAAGAAGCCGTATATTACTATAGCGCTCGCCCCGGTCGTGTTTTGGGGGCTTGTGCTGCTGGTTCTGAATTGCTTAGCAGACGAATTTTGGTTTTGGAACATCTATTTTATCCAAGTCGGCAACCTTGCCGGCGCGGCAGGCGACATCTATGTGACCTGCAAGCTGCTGAAAATGCCGTCAAACATTTTGATCCGCGACACCGGGGTGGCTATGGAAGTGTATACCCGTGCGGAATGATCGCCGCAAATCAGCCATAAAACAAAGCGAGACGGTTTTGCCGTCTCGCTTTTTCAATCGGAGCTTGATTTTTCCCTTTTCCCGGCGTGCCGCGCTTTCCATGCCTTGATCTGCTCAAGGCGGGCTTTGAATTTGCCCTCCACGCCCTCTTCTGTGGGGCGGTAATAGCTTTTCCCCGCGAGCGAATCGGGCAGGCACTGCATGTCGGTGAGCTTGTCCGCGGCGTCGTGCGCGTATTGGTAGCCCTTGCCGTAGTCGAGCTCTTCCATCAGCTTGGTCGGCGCGTTGCGCAGCGCGAGGGGAACGGGTTCGGCAAGCTGTGAGAGCGCGTCCTTGCGCGCACGGTTGTATGCAAGATACAGCGCGTTGGACTTCGGCGCAAGCGACAGGTAAACGACTGCCTCGGTCAGGTGTACCGTGCATTCGGGCATCCCGATGAGATGGCATGCTTGATAAGCAGCGATACAGATTTCGAGCGCGCGCGGGTCGGCAAGCCCCACGTCCTCGCTTGCAAAACGGGTGACGCGCCGCGCGATATACAGCGGGTCTTCGCCCGCCTCCAGCATTCGCGCCAGCCAATAGATCGCCGCATCGGGGTCTGAATTGCGCATCGACTTGTGCAGCGCGGAGATCAGGTTGTAGTGCTCTTCGCCGCTTTTGTCATACAATAGGGACTTGCGCGAGGTGCACTGCTCCAGCGTCTGCCGGGTCACGGTCACTTCGTCGCCGTCGGTCTCGCCGTTGAGCACCACCATTTCTAAGGTGGAAAGCGCAGTGCGTGCGTCGCCGTTCGCGAATGCGGCGATCGCTTCGAGCATATCTTCTTCCATGTGCACCTTCTGCTTCCCGAACCCGCGTGGATCATGGAGCGCGCGTGCAAGCAGCGTGACGAGATCTTCCGTGCGCAGGCTTTGCAGTACAAACACCTTACAGCGTGACAGCAGCGCCCCGTTGACCTCAAACGACGGGTTCTCGGTCGTCGCGCCGATGAGGATAATGCTGCCCTTTTCCACAAAGGGCAAAAAGGCGTCCTGCTGGGCCTTGTTGAAGCGGTGAATCTCATCGACGAACACCAGCGTCCGCTCGCCGAAGCGCCGGTTTTCCTCCGCCTTTTGCATCACGGCGCGAATCTCGCGGATGCCGCTGGTCACGGCGGAGAAGTCGATGAAGGTGGCTTTTGTGCTTCTGGCGATGATGCGCGCCAGCGTCGTTTTTCCCACTCCGCCCTTTCCGGATACGGCAATCACTTTTGCAGTTGTTTCCATCGCAAGTTTCCTTTCGCGCAGTTTGATGAATTTGTGTGCGTTTTTAGACACTTTTATAGATTTTAACCACATAATCATTGTATCACTTTCTACTAAAATAATCAAGGATTTCTTATTATTTTTTGTTGATTATCTGTGCTGGTTGTGTTAAATTGAACATGATGTTGGTGTAGGATTCACAACGGCTGTGAACAAATCATTAAGAAATTGAGAACAATTATAAATAAAGTATGAAAGAGGGATTTGGATTTGAAAACCGATGCGTTGGTCGAAAGACTCGTCAACAGCTATGGCAGCTGGGTGCAGAAGGACTGCGAAAATACCGAAGGCGGTACCGGACGCTATACCGG
>UQZS01000081.1 GCA_900545625.1 uncultured Oscillospiraceae bacterium
GGCACGCCCTTCATCTCATACTGTGCAAACTTCCAGCCGGGGGAATTGTCCGTCTTATCGGTTTTCACGCGGCAGATGGGTTTTAAGCGCGCTTCAACGGCTTCTGCCGCTTCCATGACGCCGGGCTTATGCGCCGCGACGGGGACGACGATGACCTGGATGGGCGCGACGGCGGGCGGGAGCACAAGCCCGCGGTCGTCGCCGTGCGCCATGATGATGGCGCCGATGAGCCGCGTCGAGCTGCCCCACGAGGTCTGGAACGGATATTGCAGGGTGTTGTTTTTGTCGGTATATTGAATGTCGAACGCGCGCGCAAAGCCGTCGCCGAAATAGTGCGAGGTCGCGCTTTGCAGCGCCTTGCCGTCGTGCATGAGCGCCTCGACGGTGTAGGTGTCCTCCGCGCCGGCGAAACGTTCCTTTTCGGTTTTCACGCCTTTGATGACCGGCATGGCAAGCTCGTGCTCGCAGAAGCCCGCATAGACGTCGAGCATCCGCAGCGTCTCCTCGCGCGCCTCCGCTTCGGTGGCGTGGATGGTATGCCCCTCCTGCCACCAGAATTCACGGGTGCGCAGGAACGGCCGGGTGGTCTTTTCCCAGCGCACCACCGAGACCCACTGGTTATAGAGCTTCGGCAGGTCACGGTAGGAGTGGACGATGGATTTGTAGTGCTCGCAGAACAGCGTTTCCGAAGTGGGGCGCACACAAAGGCGCTCCTCGAGCTTTTCGCTGCCGCCGTAGGTGATCCACGCAACCTCGGGCGCAAAGCCCTCAACATGTTCTTTTTCCTTATTCAGCAGGCTTTCGGGGATGAACATCGGCATGCAGACATTTTCATGCCCGAGCGCCTTGAATTTTTCGTCCAGGATCTTCTGTATGTTCTCCCAAATGGCGTATCCGTAAGGGCGCAGCGCAAGGCACCCTTTCACGCCCGTATATTCGATCAGTTCCGCTTTTTTGACGACGTCGGTGTACCACTTGGCGAAGTCCACCTCCATGGAGGTGATCTCTTCGACAAACTTCTTTTCCTTAGCCATTTCTTTCCTGCTCGCTTTCTGAAACTTGCGGGGGCGCCGCTCGGACGCCCCCGCGCATTTCTTGTTCCTTAGTGTTCCTCAATATACTTCACGATGTCGCCGACGGTCTTGATGGCTTCGATCTCCTCTTCGGGGACTTCGATTTGAAACTCGTCCTCAAATGACATCACCAGATCCACAAGATCCAGGCTGTCCGCGTCCAGATCCTCTTCGAGAAGCGTTTCCGGTGTGACGGCATCCTCCTCGACGTCAAACTGGTCGCAGATAATGTCTCTGACCTTTTCAAATATCATGATTTACACCTCCCGGGATCGTATTGGGATAACCAATATATACTACATTGTATTAAAATATTTGCCTTTGTCAATATCCTTTCCCGATTTCCCCGCAAAATTGTTGCAGCGGAAGAAGGTCTATGCCCTCTGCGCCCGAAAGAAGATGCAGCAGCGCCTGCGCGATGCGCCGCACCCCGCCCGCTTTTGCGGATTCCAGATTCACCGGCAGCAAGGGGTCGTGGACGCTTAAGCGCAGGATGAAAAAGCCGTCACCCGCATCTTCCGGAAAAATGACCTTGACGCCCTCATAGCTGTCGTCCGCCACGGTCACGCCCGCCGATGTGCGCGCCCGCTCTTCCACAAGTGCCAAAACGCGTTCGCCGCAGGCGCGGAAATCCGCATTTATAATCGGCAGCCGCACCTCTGCTTCCTCAGCGGGTTCTTCGAGCGCGGCGAGAAGTGTGCCGAGCGTTTTCCCTTCGCGCTTTAAGCGGCAGAGCTTGATAATGATGCGCGTGACAAGATATGCGCCGTCATCAAGGAAATAGTTTTCGCAAAACGCCGCGTGCCCTGAGGTCTCGATGGCAAGCGGGACGTTTTCGCCCGTTTTCGTGCGCCGTTCGGCTTCGTCGATAACGTTTTTGTAGCCGCGCTTGAAGCGCAGGTGTTTGCCGCCGAGCGTTTCGTTGATAAATTTTGTTAAGCCCGCCGAGGTCACGGAATCGGTCACGATCGTGCCGCCGGGGCTTTCTTCCAGTGCAATGGCAGCCGCCACGGCGACAAGGCGGTTGCGGTTGAGCGCTTCGCCGTTCGCCGTCACCGCCGCGCCGCGGTCCACGTCCGTGTCGAAGATCACACCGAGGTCGGCGTGCGCGCGCAGCGTCGCCTGCCGCACGCTTTCCATGGCTTCCGCGTTTTCGGGATTGGGAACGTGGTTCGGGAAGCGCCCGTCGGGGTCAAGGCAGCAGCTTCCCGCCGTGTCCGCCCCCAAGGGCGCAAGCACGCGGTCCGCGTAAAAGCCGCCCACGCCGTTGCCCGCGTCCACAACGATCTTCATGCCCGCAAGCGGGTGGTCGTAATCCGCGCTTTGCACGCCTTCTTTGATGAGGCTTTGCAAATGTGCGCAGTAAACGGAAAGATAGTCCGTCTGTTCAAAACGGATGTCCTGCGGCGCCGCACACAATTCCACCGTCTCGGCGGCAGAGAGGATCTCCGTGAGCTGTGCGCCCGAAATGCCGCCTGCGCGGGTAAAGAATTTAAGGCCGTTTCTGTCCCACGGGTGGTGGCTCGCGGTGATCTGCACCGCGCCGTCGCAGCCTTCGGTCTGCGTCGTCATGAACATGGCGGGCGTGGAGCACAGCCCGCAGTCTAAAATATGCACACTTTGCGCGGCAAGTTCCGTGATAACCGCACGGCGGATGCGCTCGGCGGAAACCCGCGAATCGTGCCCGACCGAGATCTTTAAATCTTCCGCGCGCTTGCCGCTCTTTTTTGCAAGAAACGGCACGAACGCCGCTGTGACGCGGCGGACGACCTCGTCGGTCAGGTCGATCTGTTCGGGCGCGGTCTCGTTGATTGCCGTCCCGCGCACATCCGTTCCGCTTTTTAAGTGTAAAAGGTCCATAAGCGACACCCTTTCGGAGATCAGAATCCAGAAATCAGAAGGCAAAAGCCCAATTGGGACTTTTGTGAAAAGCCAAAAATTTATACAAACCGTAGGGACAGCCCTTGCGGCTGTCCGTTTGAGATTTTAGACATTAGATATTAGAGGTTAGACATGGGGCAGGGAGGTTTGCGCAAAGCCGAAAATCCGTGCGCACCCTTCCTCCCTCTGATGAGGGAGGTGGATTTTGCCGTAGGCAAAAGACGGAGGGAGAGAAAGACAAGTACATATTTGTCTCTCCCCCCAGTCGCCTAACGGCGCCAGCCCCCTCCTCAGAGGGGGCAAAAGAAAGCCAAAAGTTTGATTGACCCGCCCCTACGGATTCGTACAGATTTTTAGTTTCAGCACAGCCGCGGCTTTGCACAAAACCGCCCTGCCTTGCCTCCGTCTTCTGCCATCTGAAATCCGATCTCTATTTCAGCAAACCGCGCTTCTGCAATTCCTCGGCGGCAAGCATCACGCCGACTTTTCCCGTATGGAAGTTGAGCCCGCCCTGCATCCAGACGGCAAACGGTTCGCGAAGCGGCGCGTCGGCGGAGAGCTCGATGGACGACCCCGATGTGAACGCCCCCGCCGCCATGATGACCTGGTTGTCATACCCGGGCATATCCCATGGTTCGGGGGAAACATACGCGTCCACGGGCGCGCCCTTTTGCAGCCCCTGGCAGAATGCGATCAGGCGGTCGGCGTTTTCGAGTTGGATCGCCTGGATAATATCATGGCGCGGTTCGTCCGAGCGCGGCGTGACCGCGAAGCCGAGCGTTTCGAACAGCGCGGCGGCGAACACGGCAGTCTTGAGCGCCTCGCCGACAACGTGCGGCGCATGGAACAGGCCCATGAACAGCGCGCGGTTCTGGCCGAGCGAGGCGCCAACCTCAAGCCCGAGCCCCGGCGTCGTCAGCCGGCAGGCGCAAAGCTCCACAAGATCTGCACGCCCCGCGATATAGCCGCCCGACGGCGCAATGCCGCCGCCCGCGTTTTTGATCAGCGACCCCGCCATTAAGTCCGCGCCGACCTCGGTCGGCTCCTTTTCCTCGGCGAATTCGCCGTAGCAGTTGTCCACCATGACGACGGCGTACGGGTTTACGCGATGCACGAGTTCGGCGACCTGCCCGATCTCTTCGACCGAAAGGCTGTGCCGCAAAGCATACCCGCGCGAACGCTGAAGATATACCATGCGCACATCCGTGCGCGCGGCTTCGCGTTCGATGGCGGGGAGGTCGAGCGTATCGTTTTCCGTGAGATCCACCTGACGGTACTGTACGCCGAAATCTTTAAGCGTCCCCTTGCCCGCGCTTTTCCCGCCGTCAATGCCGATGGTCGAAAGCAGCGTGTCGTAGGGCGTGCCTGTGACGCACAGCATCACGTCGCCGGGGCGCAGCACCCCGAACAGGCAGACCGACAGGGTGTGTGTCCCGCAGGAAAGCGCCCCCGCGCGAATGAACGCGCGCTCCGCGCCGAAAATGTCCGCCGTGAGCTTATCCAATTTCTCGCGCCCGCGGTCGGAATAGCCATAGCCCGTGGTCGTGCCGAAGTCCGCTTCGTCCACGCGGTTTTGGATAAACGCCGCGAGCACCTTTTGTTGGTTGTATTCCGTTTGCGCGTCGATCTTCCGAAACTGTGCGCGCGTATTTTCGAGCGCCGCAGCAGACGCTTGTTCTATTGTATCCGAAAATGCAAAAAAATTCCTCATGGCTTACTGTTTCCCAGTCCGACTGTATCCGTTTTTATAAACCCGCATTTGCGGTAAAAGCCCGCCGTGCTTTCGGCGGCGAGCAGAAAGACCTGTTTGTTCCGTTCCCGCAGGGGTTCGCAAAGCGTACAAACACAGGCGCGCGCCAGCCCTCGGTTCCGGAAGTTTTGCGCGCTTGCCACATCGCGCAAAAAAGCATAGTCGCCGAACAGATCGGCAGCGGCGCAGGCGACCGGTTCGCCGCTGTCCGCCAAAGCCGCTGTCAAAAGCGTCTTGCCGCCGAAAATGCCGCGCGCATTGCGCGCGATCCATGCGTTTTTCTCGTCCGCCGCCGCAGGAGTGCCGTCTGCGGTTACAAGCAGGTCGTAGATCCCGCCGAGCCCGTCCGTAACAATCGCCGTTTCCGCTTCGGGCGGGATCGGCATTTCAAGGCGCATCAGCTCCCGGCGCGTTTGTATCGGTATGCTAAGTTCCGCCAAAAGCCCGGCTTCGCCCTGCACCTCGCATGCGCCCGAAGCGCAAAGAAAGGCGCGCAGTTCTTCCGTATCGGCACCTGCTTGAGCCGCAAGAGACGCCCGCCCGTTTTTCTGCAAAACGCAGAACGCCGTTTTTGCGCCGCTTTCATTTTCCTGTACCCAGACGCTTTCGGTCTCGACCGGGTCGCACCCGGCGGCGGCAAGCGCGGCGGGAAGATCGCTCGGGAACAGCCCCGCGAGCCGTCCCGCCGTATCGTTCGCGATGCGCTCCAGCCGTTTAAGCATTACAAAGTGCTTCGGCAAGGCACTGTACGAGCATTGCCGTGCTTTCGATGTCCGCCTGCTTTGCGACGCACGACGGGGAGTGGATATACCGGCACGGCACGCTGACCGCGACGGTCTTTATCCCGCCCGCCGCCTTATGGATCGCCGCCGCGTCGTTGCCGCCCGCGACAAGCGTTTTGGTCTGGCAGGGGATGTTGTTTTTCTCTGCGGTTTCAAACGCCAGCCGGTAAAGCTCGCGGTCATACACTGTGCCCCGATCCATAAAGCCGACCACCGCGCCTTTGCCGAGCGCGCAGACGCGCTTGTGCCCCGCAACGTCCGCAAGGTCTGCCGCCGTGGTGCATTCGAGCACGACCGCGTAATCGGGGCGCACCGTGTACGCCGCCGCACCCGCGCCGCGCGTGCCGATCTCCTCCTGTACGGTGAAACAGCAGGTCAGGTCATACGGCTGGGGCTTTTGCAGCATCTCAAGCAGGATGGCGACACCCACGCGGTCGTCGAGCGCCTTGGCTTTTACGAAGCCGTCGCCGAATTCGGTATAGTCCGAGCAAAAATAGGCGTTGTCGCCGAGCGCCGCGTACTTTTCCGCTTCTTCGCGCGAAGCGGCGCCGATGTCGATGCAAAGCGCATGCACATCGGGGAGCTTTTCGCGCTCGTCTTTCGAGAGATGGTGCACCGCCTTGCCGCCGATCACGCCGACTGCACCGCTTTCCAAGCGCACCGCTTTCCCGAACAGCACGCGTGCGTCGATGCCGCCGACCGTCTCAAAGCGCAGGAAGCCGTCTTCGGTGATGTGGGTGATAAGCAGGGCGACCTCGTCCATGTGCGCAAACAGCGCGACCTTGTGTTTCGCGCGTCGTTCGCCTTTTTTCTCCGCGATGATATTGCCGAGCGCGTCAACGGTATACGTTGCGTCTGCGGGGAGGTTTTTCAGCACGAAGTCGCGCACCGCGTCCTCGCGCCCGGAGGCTGCGTTTAATTCGCAAAGCGTTTTCAGCATAGTTCCGTCGCCTCCCGCAAAATAAATTCAGAGAGCAGCCGTGCGGAATTTTCCACATCCGCCGCGCTCACGACCTCCACGCCCGTGTGCATATAGCGAAGCGGCACGGACACGAGCCCCGTGCGCACACCGCCTGCTGC
>UQZS01000082.1 GCA_900545625.1 uncultured Oscillospiraceae bacterium
GGACAAGGCAGAGCAGGCTGCGCAGGCGGCAATCTCCAGTCCGCTGCTCGAATCCACCATCGACGGCGCAAAGGGTATCATCATCAGTATTTCCGCTTCCGAGGATATCGGTCTTGAGGACATCGATACGGCGGCAGGCATCGTCCGTGCGGCTGCCGACGACGACGCGAACATCATCTTCGGCGTCGACCTCAAGCCGGAGCTGGAGGATACCATGACCATCACCGTCATTGCGACGGGCTTCGGCAGCGATGCGAATGGTATGCCCAAAAAGCCGACCGATGCGTTCGGCTTTGAAACGGACAAGCCTTTGGACGATATTTCCAGCACCAGCACGGGCTTTGACCCGAACGATGGGTACATCGATGTGCTGGACATCTTCAACGGCAGAAAGTAACCAATCTTGCGGTTTCTGTGTGCACACCCCGCAGCGTTTCGGCGCTGCGGGGCTTTTTTCGCCCCTTGACACGCTGGGCGGAATCTCGTATATTGTATTTATTCGTATACATTATTTATGCAGGGAGGAAGCAGTTATGAAACTTACAGTGATCGGCGGAGGCGGCGTGCGCTCTATGTTCTTAGCAAAAAGCATTGCGCAAAAGGCGGAAACACTGCATATTGATCATCTCTGCTTTATGGATAACGATCCCCAAAAGCTGCGCATTTACGGCGGCATGGCAAAGCAGGTGGCGGCGCGCCTTTGTCCAACGCTCGACTTTACCTTGACGGCAAACGCCGAAGAAGCCGTTCGTGACGCGGATTATGTCATCACCACCATCCGTGTGGGCGGCGACGATATGCGTGTGCGTGATGAACGCATTGCACTCGGTCACGGTATTCTCGGGCAGGAGACCACAGGCGCGGCGGGCTTTTCGTTTGCCATGCGCAGCGTGCCCGCGCTTGCAACGTATTGCGAACTCATCCGCAAATACGCAAAGCCCGGCGTGAAAGTGTTCAATTTCACAAACCCTGCGGGCGTGGTGTCGCAGACGCTGCGCGACATGGGCTATGATTTTACTTACGGCATCTGTGACGCGCCCTCGGGGATGCTGCGTTCGTTTGCACTGCTTTACGGTGCCGATCCTGCCAAGATCCGCGGTGAGGTCTATGGGCTCAACCACCTTTCCTATTTCAAAAGCATCACGCTTGCCGGACGGGAGATTCTCTCGGAGCTGATCGAAAACGAAGAAGCTTATGAAAAAACGGATCTGCGCTATTTTGAAAAGGATCTGCTGCGCGACCGCGGCTGTATCTTAAATGAATACCTGTACTATTTCTATTACCGCGAGCAGGCGGTGCAGAATATCCTGCACGCTAAGCAGACGCGCGGCGAGCAGATCGCCGAGATCAACCGCCATATGACTGCCGAGCTTTCCGCATTAGACCCGGAAACGGATTTCGACGAATGTTTGCGTATTTTTAACCATTGGTACGGAGAACGCGAAAATAATTATATGGCGGAGGAAACGGGTATCCGCCGTAAAACGCCGTGGTCGTTCGATATTTACACGCCCGACGAGGGCGGCTACGCGGGCGTGGCGCTCTCCTTTATCCGTATCGCACAAAGCGGTAAGCCCGACAGCATGATCCTATGTGTGCCGAACGAAGGTGCTATCGACGGACTGTTGGACAGCGACGTAGTCGAGATCACCTGCACGGTCACGGCGGACAGCTGCACACCGCACAAGATGGGCAGGGTGGACGAGCAGAATTTGGAGCTGATCCGCCGTGTCAAAAACTATGAGCGGCTCGCGTCTTTGGCACTGCGCACCAAAAGCCGTGCGGCGGCGGTGCAGGCGCTCACCTTGCATCCGCTGGTCAATTCGTATTCGCTGGGGAAAGCGTTGACGGCAGAATATATGGAACACAACAAGGACTATTGCGATGGCTGGAAATAAAGCGTTTGCCGCAGGCATCGGCAGCACGAATATAGATTTATTGTATACGGGGCTGAAAAACCTTCCCGCCGAGGGTGAGGAGGTCTATGCCGACGGCTTTTCTCTGCAGCTCGGCGGCGGCGCGCCCGCTACGCTGCTGCTGCTCTCTAAGCTCGGCGTACCCGTAAAAATCATAACGGAGCTGGGCGATGACCTGTTTTCACAGTTCGCCCGTGCCCGGTTTGCCGCCAATGGCGCAGAGCCTGTCAACCTGTACACAGGCGGCGGTATGCCGCTGAATATATCGTCCTGCCTTGTTACGGCACAAGACCGCAGCTTTGTGTCTTACGGCCCCGGAAACCCGCGTGCGGACGAGGCGGCACAGGCGGCAGCACTGGAGGCTTCTCAGGGCGCAAAGGTGATGCTCATGCAGCCGGGCGGTTTCCTGTCCGTCTATGAAAAGCTCAAGGCGCAGGGGACGATGTTGATCTTCGACTGCGGCTGGAGCGAGGATCTTTCTCTCGAAAAGTACCGCCCCTATTTGGAACTTGCCGATTATTACACGCCGAACCAAAAAGAAGCGTGCAAATTGACGAACACAAGCACCCCGCAGGCAGCCTTAAAAGTGCTTACACAGTATTTCGACCGTGTGCTTATAAAACTCGACCGCGACGGCTGCTTAGGGTATGAAAACGGCGAAATGTTTACCGTGCCGCCCGTTTCTTTCGGTAAAGCCGTGGATGCTACGGGCGCGGGGGATGCGTTTTCGGCAGGGCTTTCGTATGGGCTTTTCCACGGATATGCTTTTGCGGACTGCCTGCTTTTGGGCAATATCACGGGCGGCAAATGCGTGAGTGCCGTCGGGTGTTTGGGTGCCTCCCTGACGGAAGCGGAACTGCTGGAGCGGTTCCGGAACGAAAAGGAAAAACGCGGCATTTGTGTTTAGATGTTTCGGATTCATTACGAACAACGCCTTACACTTTATTAAGTGTAAGGCGTTGTTTTGTGACAATGCATTGTGCGGTGCGGTCAAACCGTATGTGCCTGTAAATACGCGTGAATCAGCGGCAGAACTTCCTCGTCGTATTCGCCGAAGATACTCATATTTTCACGGTTGAAGCCGTGTCCCGCACCCTCGATCACGTGCAGCTCGGCGTGCGCATATGTATCCGCCGCGCGCTGCGAATACGAAAGCGGAACTACCGGGTCTGCCGAGCCGTGTAAAATCAGAACATCGCGGGTATAGCCGCGGATATTTTCATATACGTCGAACCCATGCAGCGCGCGCACATATTCCCGCCCGACAGGCATCCCCGACATGGCAAAAGCGCTAAGCTGCAGGTCTGAGATCTGATCGGGGTTCCGGAAAAAATTTGTAATCTGTTCCGCCATGCTGAAACCCGGATACATGAGGATCAGACCTCGGACTTCCGTCGGATGTCGTGCCGCGGTCAAAGCGGAAACGAGTCCGCCCTGGCTTGTACCCAGCAGGAAGATATTGTCTTTGTCGATGCCGTCCATCACTTCAAAACGGCGTAGTACGGCTTCCAAATCCGAAACCTCCGTGAATACGGTCATATCGGTCGTTTCGCCGTCACTTTTGCTGTTTGTGCTTCCGCCGCAGAAATCGAAGCAATATGCAGCATAGCCGTTTTGTGCAAGGTCGATGCAATAGGCGTTCATCGATGCATGCGTCAGTGAGAAGCTGTGCGATAATAGGACGACAGGCAAAGGCGTGGGCGCGCCTTTCGGCAAATACAGCTTGCCGTAAATATCGTTTTCCCCGTTTTTGCACCAAAGCTCCTGTACCGAATAGGCATACGGAATGCCTGCTTCCCGGTTCGGCGTAGACGTCTGGGGCTTTGTTGTCTGTGCAGCAGAGGCGGTTGTCTGCGGTTGCATTTCTGACGGCACGGCCGAGACCGTAGTGCCGGGCGAAGCAGGTGTGGTTACAGCCGTTTCCGGCTGATTGCCGCATCCCGCAAGCGACAGCAGAAAAGCAAAGCCAATGCATAAAGCGAAACTCTTTTTCATAATACCCTGTTTATGCTCCCTTACAGAACGGGTTAAAAATTTCCAATCCCATCATAGCGCCCATATCGCTGGAAGTCAAGGGTATTCAAAGCGTAAAATACGGGTTCCCGCAAAGCGTATTTTTGGCGGATTATTCAAAAATTTGTTATGGCTTTACCTCTGATTATTTCAAGCCTGTTTGTTCCGCAAAATACAAAGCTATAATTTGGTTTTGCCGGCTCTTATTTTAACTGAATGCTTTGTATGCATCGCGCTGCTGAATTCCTTTCCGGCATCCGCAGACTAAAAAAGAATACCCCGTCATCTTCCGACGGGGTATTGCTTCTTTGGAGCGGCTGATGGGAGTCGAACCCACCTGTCAAGCTTGGGAAGCTTGCATTCTACCGATGAACTACAGCCGCATATGCGAATGACGCGGCAAAACGCGCGCGTCATTCGATTTGGTCCGAGTGGCGAGACTTGAACTCACGGCCTCTTGACCCCCAGTCAAGCGCGCTACCAGCTGCGCCACACCCGGATATACTGCATTTGCCGAAGGCATCGGCAAACTGCTCGAATATAGTAGCACAAGATTCAGAAATTTGCAAGAGGATTTTTACAATTTTCCGTATTTTTGTGCTTTTCGGCTTCGGGAAAGCTGCGCACAGGTGGATTTCGCATATTTCCTTTTCGATTTTCAAATTGACAAAGCAGACGTATACTTTTATACTGAACATAAAGTTATGTGCGGCTATTGTGCAAGCGCCGCCAAAAGGAGCATCCGCATGAAAAAGGTCATCGTTGTTTCCAAGACCCATTTGGATCTTGGGTTTACGGATTTCGCCTCTGTGGTTTGTGAAACGTATCGCAACACCTATATTCCAAACGCGATTTCTCTTGCACGGGAACTCAACACGCCGCAGCGTAAGCGGTTTATTTGGACAACGGGTTCCTGGATTTTACAGGACACGCTGCAAAACGGGACGAAAAAGCAAAAAGAGGCGTTGGCCGCCGCGCTTCAGCGCGGGGACATCGTGCCGCATGCTCTGCCGTTTACCACGCACACCGAGCTTTTGGATGCGGATACGCTTGAATACGGTTTGTCCATCGTGGAAAAACTGGATAAGCTGCGTGGAAAGAAGACCATCGCCGCCAAAATGACCGATGTGCCCGGGCACACGAAAGCGCTCGTGCCGTTGCTCGCCCGGCACGGCATCAAGCTTTTGCACCTCGGCGTCAACGGCGCGTCCGCGCTCGCCAAAGTCCCGCCGTGTTTTTTGTGGAAATGCGGCGGCGCCGAAGTGGTCGTGATCTATTCTGGCGACTACGGCGGCGCATTTCAAGACCCGCGCGTCGAAGAGGTTTTGTATTTTGACCATACGCTCGACAATCACGGTACGCCGAGCGCGGACCATATCCTCAAAAAGCTGAAAGCGATCGAACAACAGTTCCCCGGCTATACGGTCGAAGCGGGTACGATGGACGAAATAGCGGAAGTGCTTTGGGAAAAGCGGCACGACCTGCCCGTTGTCACCGAGGAGATCGGCGATACCTGGATCCACGGCAGTGCCGCCGATCCATACAAATCCGCCGCTCTGCGCGAACTTATGGCACGCAAAAGAAAGTGGCTTACCGACGGCTCCATGACGCGGGAAAGTGCAGAATATGCCGGGTTTAGCGACGCGCTGTTGTGTATTGCGGAGCATACCTGCGGCATGGATATGAAAAAATATTTTTCCGACTATGAGCACTACTTAAAGCCGGATTTCGAAGCCGCGCGGAAAAAAGACTGTGTGCATGTGCACCATCCGTTCCGCGACTTCCCGCAGAATTTTCTGGTGGTGATAGGAAGGCTTGCGCGTGAAAAAAAGCCCTGCTCGT
Organism: uncultured Oscillospiraceae bacterium; assembly: GCA_900545625.1. Lineage (GTDB taxonomy): Bacteria > Bacillota > Clostridia > Oscillospirales > Acutalibacteraceae > Fimenecus. The sequence continues at coordinate 5,772 of UQZS01000082.1, forward strand.
ACAGCACCATGGAGCAAAGCTGGGCGGAGCAGCGCGCCTATGTGCAAAAGGCGTTGGATGCCCTTTCGCCCGCACACAAAAAAGAGGCGTTGTCTGCGCTCGCTGCGCTTCGTCCCGAGCAGCCCGAAGAGATGACGGACGCAGCCTCGCTGCAAGCGCACGCGCCGCTTGTCTGCGGCAAATGGCAGCTTACGCTCAACGAACTCGGCGGCATCGAAAGCCTGACCTGTAATGGGAAAGAAGTTTTGCGCCAAAACGACAGCCCGCTTTGTGAATACCGTTCGTTCGGTGCGGAGGACTATGACTACTGGCTGCAGCACTATACCCGCAACATCAAAGAAACCTACGCCTGGGCAGTTGGGGATTTTGCCCGTCCGCTGTTAAAATATGTCTCCGGAAAATACCCGACGGGCCGTTTCCCGTATACCTGTACGGC
>UQZS01000083.1 GCA_900545625.1 uncultured Oscillospiraceae bacterium
CGCGACATTTCCCCGCACTGCGGGGAATCACCCCTGACAAGGGGAGCAAAAGACATTTTTTGACACGCTCAGAGGGCATAAAGCCCCCTGCCGTTATTTTTTCTTGAAGAAGCTCTTGAAGGAGACAGCGGAATCATCATCCTTGTCGTCCGCCTCTGCCTCGTCCGCAGATTCTTCGATCGTTGCGTATGTATGCCCTGCGGACTCGGTGTCCTCTTCCTCATCTGCAAACGCAGAGAAATCCAGCGTAAAGCCGTCATCTGTGTCCGCAGCGTCTTCGGATTCGGCGGGGGCAGCTGCTTCCGCAGTTTCCTCCTGCGGTTCTTCTTCATCCGCGTCACCGGAGGAAATATCCTCAAAGGATTCTTGCACGCTCTCGGGTTCGTCTGCTGCTTCGGGCGCGGCAGATGCTTCCGCCGAGTTCTCCGCTTCGGCAGCCGCCGGTTCGGACGCCGTTTCCGCTTCCGCATTCTCGGCCTGCGGCGCCGGCTTTTCCTCTGCCGGCATTTCCTGCTCGACATATTCAGGGATCGAATTGATCAGATTCAAATGCTCTTTGTAAAGCGAAAGCAGGTTTGCGCGGAATTCGCCGGCCTTCTTTTGCAGCATTTCAAATTCCAGGCTTTCCTTCATCACCTTGCGGTTAACTGCGCCCAAAATTTCGTCGGCATCCTTTTTGCTTTGCAGCACGACCGCGTCCGCTTCCGCTTTTGCGTTCGCAATGATCTCATGCGCCTGCGCTTCTGCTTCAGCGCGCTTCTGGTCGGCATCCTTCTGCGCCTGCTCAAGCGTGCCTGCAACGCTTTCCTTTGCGTCGCGGACGATCTTGTCAGCAAGCGTCTGCGCGGAGATGAGCGCCTTTCTGAGGCTGTCCTCTTCCTCCTTATACTGCTCGACCTTATTGGCAAGCAGGCTGATCTTTTTGATCAACTCGCCGTTTTCCTTGAACATCTGTTCATAGGAGGACGTGACCTCGGCAAAAAAGCTGTCCACATCGTCGGCGCGGTAAGCCCCGCGCCCCGTTGCCTGGAAGGACTTAGCCTTCAGAGTTTCCGGAGTAAGCATACTTCTGATTCCACCCATCACAAATTATTGATTAAAAGAATACACCGTTGTTTTCGAGCTCGTCCAAAAGGTCGCCCATAACATCCACATTGTAGGGCGTGATGATGAACGTGCTGTTCGCCACGCGTTTGAACTGCCCGCCGTTGGCATAGGCAACACCGCTCAAAAAGTCCACAAGCCGCCGTGCAACCTCACGGTTGGCAGATTCCAAATTGAGCACCACCGTGCGTTTTTCGTTGAGATTGTCTGCTACAGCACGCGCTTCCTCAAAGCTCTCGGGCTTGGCAAGCACAACTTGCAGACGCGCCGTGGTGTGGATATTGACGACATTGTCCCCGGCATCCCGCTCACGTTCACGCGCGCGGCGCGCGGGACGGCGCGGCTCTTCGGGCTCCTCTTCGCCCGCATCCGAACGGAAATCGTCGGATTCCAGCTCGTCGTAATAATCGTCCTCCGAAACGTTGACCATGTTTTTGACCTTATCCAAGAAGCTCATAATTTGTCCCTCCTGTAGGATCAGTAAATGCGCGGGCCGAAAATCTTAGAGCCGACCCGAATATGGTTCGAACCCGCGCGGATCGCCTCGGCATAGTCGCCGGACATACCCATGGATAGAATATTCATAGATACATTATCTATTTTTTTTGCGCCGATGTCAACATACATATTGTATATATTTTCAAAATATTTACAAAGTTCTGCCGCCCTGTCGCAAATGGGCGGAATGGTCATCAACCCGCAGATGTGCATGCCCTCGATCTCCGCCATTTCCGCGATGCGTTCGGACGTTTCTTCGGGCATAAAGCCTGTCTTGCTCTCTTCGCGCCCGATGTTGACCTCTATGAGCACGTCGGTCACAAGCCCTTTTTTCACAGACTGCTTGCCGATCTCACGCGCGACTTTCAGCGAATCGACCGATTCGATCATATCCACCTCGCCGACGATCTGCGCGACCTTGTTGGTCTGTAAATGCCCGATCAGGTTTTTGCGCACGCCTTCAAGGTGCAGATTCGGCTTTTTGCGCAGCAGCTCCTGCACGCGGTTTTCCCCAATGAGGGTAATGCCGCAGTCGATGGCGTGGTTGATGAAACGCTCCTCCACCGTTTTGGTGACCGCCATAAAGTCGATGTCCGCTTCGGTTCTGCCCGAGTCCTCGGCAGCGCGGGCGATCTCCTCGCGAATGGCCTTCAGGTTATATTCTATGTCCCTAAAGCGCTGCTCATCCCAGGATTTTTCCGTCATACAGGTCTGTCCCTTCTATAATGATCTCATCATATAATTCGACATATCCGCTTTGCGGGTTGCCGTTGTCGTCCGTCGGCGTGACGCACACGGAATATTCGCTGTCGGAATAGGCGATCTCCACCTTTTTGAACTCTACAAGATTGCCGCTGACCACGTACACGCCCTGTACGCCGTCCACTTCGCGAATAGCGCGGTTGTCGACGCGGAATCCCGTGATCTCGTCAAACACAAGCCGCACCTGTTCCTTGCGAAGCGAAGCGTATTGCTGGTTCATCAAATTGCTTTGCAGCACCAGCACCGTTTGCCCGTCCTCTGCGGGAAGCACCGATACGACCGTCGCACGGACGCTCTCGGCAGAGGTCAAGGGGAATTCGGCGGTCAGGGTATCGCCCGAAACGACGCCCGCCGCCGTCTGCGTATCCAATACGCAGACAAGATACCAATTAAACGCATCTACGAGCTTGCCCATACAGTTTTGCAGCTCGCTTTGCGAGGTTGCTTCGGCGGAGAGCGCTGCGGCAAGCTCCGGACCCGTCGCGGACAGCACATCGTCATAGGCGATCACATTTTCATAGCCGTCCACGTGGCTGATATAATAGCCGGGATTGTCCGCTGTCACCGTGGTATAGCCGCCCGACGCGCTTTGCAGCTCGGAAAGCCGCGCGCGCAGCGCGGTGAGCTTTTCGGTCGGGTCTATGACCGTGCCCGTGGAAAGCTGGCGTGAGGTGATTGCCTCGCATATTGCGTCCTCATAGCTTTCGTATTCATCCATATTCCCGCTGCGCATCGCGAGCACATAGCTTTGTGCCGCGCTGTAGATCTGCTCTTCAAGCACATCCACATCCGCCGTGCTCGCACCGATCTTGTTTTGCAGCGATTCGAAGTAGGCGATGTCCTCCTCGACCTGCTGCAATTCGGTATAATTGCGCGCAGCTTCTTCGGAACCGAATACCACCGCTACCGCATCGCCGCTTGCCACGCGGTGCCCGTCCGTCACAAGCGGCACAAGCGTGCCCGCCGCATCGGCACGGATGTAGCTTTCATCGCGTACCACAAAGCCCTCCACCGTCACGGCGTTGTCCACAGTGGTTTCCAGCGCGATCTCGGTTTCAACGGGTGAATAATTGATGCGGAAGATCTGGTACACACTCACGCCGACCACCAAAACGGCAAGCAACGCGTACAAAATATTCGTGCTTTTTTTGCGCTTCGGATGCAGCGGCACTACCTTGCCGCCATCCTGTTTTTCTATTCGGTTGGGCATTCGGTCACCGCCTTTGCAATATCCAGCGCCTGTTCGAGCAATTCATTGCTCGGACAGGCATCCGGGTACAGCCAATGGATGGCTTTGTTTCGTTTGAACCACGTGATCTGCCGCTTTGCGTAGCGGCGCGTGGCGCGTTTGAGGTTTTCGACCGCTGTTTCCGGCGGCAATTCGCCGTCTAAAAAAGGTTTCAATTCCTTGTAGCCGATCGCCTGCGCAGCGGTCGCGGCGTTCGCGGTAAAAAATGCGCGCGCCTCGGCCAACAGCCCTGCAGCGAGCATGTCATCCACGCGGCGGTCGATACGGTCATACAGTACGGCGCGGTCACGGAAATTCAAACCGATATAGGTTGCCGCATACGGTGAGGGCATATTGTGTGAAGCTGCGTCCAGCCGCGAGGGCTGTTCGCCGGTCTGCATGAGGACCTCCAATGCGCGCACAATACGTTTTTTATCGTTTGCGTGCAGCCGCCGCGCGGTCTGTTCATCCGATTCGGCAAGTTTTTGCAGCATCGCTTCGCCGCCCATTTCGTCATACTGCGCTTCGAGTGTTTCTCGAAGCCTCGGGTCAACAGGAACTTCGACGAACGCCGTGCCCGAAAGCAGGTTATCCACATACAGCCCCGTGCCGCCCGCCAAAATGACGGTTTTGCCGCGCGAATGGATATCCCGGATACAGGCGGCTGCGTCACGCACATAAGACGCGACGCTATAAGGCGTTTCGGGGGAAAGAATGCTTAGCATATGATGCGGCACGCCGCGCATTTCCGCCGTTGTGGGCTTTGCGGACGCAATATCCATGCCACGGTAAATCTGCATGGAATCCGCCGATACGACCTCGCCGTTCAAGCGCAGCGCAAGCTCGACGGCAAGCGCCGTTTTGCCCGAGGCGGTCGGCCCCACCACGGCGAGCACGGGGATGCGCGCCATCACTGCACCCTCCCGAACTGCTTTTCGAGTTCACTGCGCGAAAGCGTGATGAGCACAGGCCTGCCGTGCGGGCAATAGCGCACATCGGAATCGGCAAGCAGGCGTTTTGTGAAGTCGTAAAGCTCATAATCCGTCGTGTGGTCGCCCGCCTTGACCGCGGCGCGGCACGCCACGGAGTGATACAGCCAGTCGAGCTTTTCCGAAAGCACCTCGCGGTGGTATTTGAGCAAATGCCCCGCAAATTCGGTCACAAGCGCGGTAATGTCCTCGCGCTCCAAATTGAGCGGGCAGGCGCGCACCAAAACTGTGCCGCCGCCGAAATCCTCCGCCGCAAAGCCCGCTTTTGTGAGCACCTCCATGTGCGCAAGCACGGCGGCATATTCCTCTTTGCTCAAGGTGACGGAAACAGGAACGAGCAGCATCTGGCTGCCCGTCATGCCGTTGTCCTTTTGCAACTCGTTATACAGCATCCGCTCGTGGGCGGCGTGTTTGTCGATGATCAAAAGCCGGTCGCCCTGCTCGGCAAAAATATACGTCCGGAACGCCTCACCCAAAATGCGGAAATCCTCGGCGGGCTCCGCCACAGGTGCGGTTTTTGTGCTTTGCACCGTGGATGTTTCGGCAGGCGGCGCGGATCCCGTCCCTGCCGGTGCTGCCGTTTTTGTCTGCACGGCGGTGGGCACGCTCAAGTCCGGCAAATCATCCTCATCCGTAAAAGCCGTTTCGATGTCGCGCAGCAGCGCGTTGTATGCGGAGATCTGCTGCGGGGTCTCGGCGGGTGCCACGGGTTTGGGCTGCACCCGCCCCGGCGTTACGGCCTGCGGGTCGGTCGGCGCAGCAGTACGCGGCATGGCAAGCTGTTCGCCCTCCAAACTCTTAGGACGCAGCACCGAATGATCCGCAGACGGCGGTGTGAGCTTTGCTTCGGGGCGGGAGGTGTCCGCTGCAAGCGCGGATTTCGCCGCACGATACACCACATCAAATACACTTTTTTCGTTCGAGAAGCGTACCTCGATCTTCGCAGGGTGGACGTTGACATCCACGGCGGCGGGGTTGACGGTCAAAAACAATACACACGCCGGATATTTGCCGACCATGACGCTGTTTTTGTACGCTTCCGCGAGCGCCGCAGCGCCCGAACGGGATTTGATATAGCGGTTGTTGACGAAAAAGTGCTGCATGGCGCTTGAACCCCGCGAGCAATAGGGCTTGGAAACGAACCCGCGCACAGAAACGCCGTTCTGCTCGCTTTCGGCGGGCAGCAGCGTTTCAGCGAAATCGCGCCCATACACGGCGTGGATACACGAAAGCAGGTCGCCGTTCCCGGGTGTGCACATCTGCTCGCGGCCGTCTTTGATAAAGCGCAGGGATATATCGGGATGCGACAGCGCGATATGGTCTGCCACAGACGCGACGGCAAGCCCTTCGGCGCGGTCGGATTTTAAGAACTTCATGCGCGCGGGCGTGTTAAAAAACAGGTCACGCACAATAAGCGTGGTACCCACGGGGCAGCCCGCGTCGTCAAACGAAATTTGTTCGCCGCCCTCCAGCACGATGCGCGTGCCGACAAACTCGGACATCTCGCGGGTCATCATCTCCACGCGCGAGACCGCCGCAATGGAGGGCAGCGCCTCGCCGCGGAAGCCGAGGGTCAGAATCGCGTCGAGGTCGTCCGCTTCGCGGATCTTGCTCGTAGCATGGC
>UQZS01000084.1 GCA_900545625.1 uncultured Oscillospiraceae bacterium
GGCTTTGCCGCGTTGTTTTCATTCGACGGCGCACAAAGCGCCGAGCGCGGCGCGCGGCTGCTTTCGGAATACGGGTCGGTCTGCCCCGCACGCGGCAGGGTCGCGCAGCACCTCAACGAACACGCCCGCGTCATTGATTTTACGCCTGCGCAGCAGCCGCCAGCGTCTTAAACCGGCGGATCTCCCCCGCCATGTCGGCGCTCCCGAACAGGGCGCTGCCCGAGACGAATACGTTGGCGCCCGCCGCGGCTGCCTCGCCGATGGTCTGCGCCGAGATGCCGCCGTCCACCTGAATGTCCAGCTCGGGGAGCCCGCGCCGCACGCATTCCTCACGCAGGGCGCGGATCTTCGGCAGCATGTCCGCACGGAAGCTCTGCCCGCCGAAGCCCGGCTCGACGGTCATCACAAGCACCATGGAAAGGCGGTCAAGATATGGGTAGACTTCTGTAATGTCCGTGCCCGGCTTGACGGCAAGCCCCGCTTCCTTCCCGGCTGCAAGGATCGCGTCGATCGTTTTTCCGACATCGCTTTCGGCCTCGGTATGGAAGGTGATGCGGTCCGCGCCCGCGGCGGCAAAATCCGCGACGTAGCGCAGCGGCTCGTCGATCATCAGGTGCACGTCAAAGGGAAGGGCGGTAGATTTCCGCAAACAGCGCACCACCGGCGCCCCGATCGTGATATTCGGCACAAAATGCCCGTCCATAACGTCGATGTGCACCATGTCCGCGCCCGATGCGGTCAAAAGCTCGAGCGCGGCGGCAAGGTGGCCGTAGTCGGCGGATAAGATAGACGGTGAAATGCGGTTCATGGCGTTCTCCTTTACTGCGCGGCGACGGTCGTTTCGGGCGCGGCGGTCGCCGCTTGGGTCGCGGGAACGGTCGTCACCACGGCGGTCGTGGTCTCGGCGGCTGTAGTCTGCGGTGCGGCGGCAGTGGTCGCCGTTTCGGGCGCAGAGGTGTTTTGCAGCGCGCTGATGTAATAGCCTTCGTCGCGCACGCGCAGGGTCACGCGCATGTATTTATCGGGTTCTGGCGTGACCATGTTGCCCTCGTCGTCCTGCGCCCACTGGTCGCCACCAATATAGCCGACCGTTAAAATGATCGTATCGCCGCGTTCTTCGGCATCCACAACGCGCGGCGTGTACGTCGGCACAACGCCCGTCAGGGGGATGGAATAGGTCTGCCTGGTCGCATCATAGGCAAAGGTGTAGCCGTACCCTTCGACCGTGGCGTGCTGCGGCTGCACCTCCGTGCCGAACAGCCGCTGGAATTCGGCGGTCACGTCCGCTTCGGGGATGACCATGCCGCTGTCGTCGTAGGTGTATTGGTCGGGCGAAAGGTCGCTTCGGAGGATCGACCAGATTGTGATGTCAATGAGCTGCTCGGGATCCGCCTGCGTCAGGTCGTCGAACGCGTCCGGGTCGTTCATCACCACAGGCGTGAGCAGCGTGTTGTATTCGTCGTAGTTGCGGCTGTTTTCGACCGCCTGGCGAATGGCGGTCACGCCCGCAACGATCACCGTGACTGCGCCGATCACGGCGAGCACCGCAATGGCAAGCCCCAAGGGGAATGCCCAGCGGCGCGCGCCTTTTTTATGCTTTGTATTGGTTTTGGCCATCATCATCACCGAACCCTGTTTCGCGCCGGCGCGGTCAGCGGATCTGCCCGTCGCCGTATACTTTATATTTAAAGCTCGTCAGCTGCGGCAGCCCAAGGGGGCCGCGCGCATGCAGCTTTTGCGTGGAAATGCCGATCTCCGCGCCGAAGCCGAAGCAGCCGCCGTCCGTAAAGCGCGTGCTCGCGTTCCAATAAACCGCTGCGGAATCCACCTCGTTTAAGAAGCGTTCCGCCGCCGAAGCGTTTTCGGTCACGATGCAGTCGCTGTGCCCGGAGGAATACCGTGCGATGTGCGCGATCGCCTCGTCGAGCGAACCGACGACCTTGACGGACATTTTATAGTCGAGGTATTCCCTGCCCCAGTCGTCCTCGGTCGCCCTTTCGATCCCCGGCAGGATCGCGCAGGCACGTTCGTCGCCGTACAGCGTCACCTGTTTCTCAGCAAGCCGCGCATAGATCGCAGGCAGGGCTTTTTCAGCGACGGCGCTGTGCACGAGCAGGCTTTCCGCCGCATTGCACACCGACACGCGCGAGGTCTTGGCGTTAAAAACGATCTCCGCCGCCATGGGGATGTCGGCGTCTTTGTCCACATAAATATGGCAGTTGCCCACGCCCGTTTCAATGACGGGGACGGTCGCATTTTCGACGACCGAACGGATAAGCCCCGCCCCGCCGCGCGGGATAAGCACATCGACGTAGCCGTTTAAGCGCATCAGTTCCCGCGCGCTCTCGCGGGAGGTATCTTCGACAAGGCAGATGCAGTCGGCGGGCAGCCCCGCCGCTTCCAGCGCGCTGCGCATGGCGGAAACGATGGCGGTGTTCGAGCGGATCGCCTCTTTGCCGCCGCGCAGCAGCACGGCGTTGCCCGACTTTAAGCACAGCGCCGCCGCATCCGCCGAGACGTTGGGGCGCGCCTCAAAAATGACTGCGATGACCCCGAGCGGGACGGATACCTTTTGGATCTTCAGACCGTTGGGCCGTACCGTTTCGGACAGCACCGCCCCCACGGGATCGGGAAGTTCTGCGACCTCACGCACGCCGTCGGCGATGCCTTTCAATCGTTCTTCGGAAAGTGCCAGACGGTCGAGCATGGCGCTCGCCATGCCGTCTTCCCGAGCCTTTATGAGATCCTTTTCGTTTGCCGCAAGGATTTCCGCCGTCTGCGCCTCGATCGCCGCAGCCGCCGCTTCGAGCGCGGCGTTTTTCGTTTCCGTAGTCGCGGTCATCAGCGTGCGTGCCGCTTGTTTTGCGCGTGCGCCGAGCGCCTCGAGCTTCGTCATATCGTTCACCTGTTTCTCAAGATTCCTTTTTCCCAACGAAAAATGTCCCGACCTGCTTGCCGTCGAGCGCCTTATAGATCGCCTCGGGAGAAGCCCCGTTCATCACGATCACGTCTATGCCCGCAGCAGTCGCAATGGCGGCGGCGTGCAGCTTCGTCACCATGCCGCCCGTTGAGAAGCGCGAACCGCGCCCGCCCGCGACGCGAAAAAGCTCGTCTGTGATCTCGCGCACTTCGGGAATCAGCCGCGCATCCTCGTTCTCCGTAGGATCTGCGTCATAAAGCCCGTCGGTATCGGTCAGGATGATCAGCGCATCCGCGCGAATGAGCTTTGCCACGATCGCGGAAAGGCTGTCGTTGTCGCCGTAGACGATCTCTTCGACGGCGACCGAGTCGTTTTCGTTAACGACGGGCACAGCCCCGTACTCCAGCAGCTTTTCAAACGCGTTGGACAGGTTTTCGCGCCGTTCCGCGTTTTCCACATCGCTTTTCGTCATCAAAAGCTGGGCGACCGTGTGCCCGTATTCGCCGAACAGCTTGTCGTACATAAACATCAGCTCGCACTGCCCGACCGCCGCGGCGGCCTGCCTGCCCGGCGTGTCCTCAGGGCGTGCGGCAAGCCCCAGTTTCCCGACGCCCACGCCGATCGCCCCTGAAGTGACCAGTGTCACCTGCACGCCGGAATTCACAATATCGGACAGCACCGACACGAGCTTGTGCATGCGGCGGATATTCGTTTTGCCGGTCTCATAGGTCAAGGTAGAGGTGCCCACCTTGACGACCAGCCGCTTGACATCCTTTAGAATCGCCAAAATCCTGCTCTCCCCGTTATGCCCTAAAGCTTTTGCCGGCGGGCATAGTTATAAGTATATTCAGTATAGCATAAATGCGCGCACTTCTCAACCGAAATTTTTACGCAAATACGGCGAAAATCCCCCGCATGGCGGGGGATTTTCAGATGTCAGCCGTGAGAAAACAGACTTCCGGCAAGGGCTGTCCCTGCGAACTTTAACTGCCCCGCGGATTTTTGCGGATGCGCAGCACCAGTACCGTTATATCGTCGCGGTGCGGCGTTTTTTTCTGCGATGCGATCTCCAAGAGCCGCTCGGCGATCTTGTCGCAGGGCTTTTCCCGAAGCGCAGGCAGTGCGCGGCGCAGCGCGCCCTCGTCCGCGTCGAACGCGCCGTCGGAGGCAAGCACCGCAATGTCACTATCCAAGAGCTTTCCCTCGGCAACGGCGAACCGTGCTTCCTTTAATATGCCCGCGGGCAGCGACGCACGCTTGATCTCGCGGCAGGCGTTCCCGCGCAGGAGCAGGGATTTCGCCGCGCCCGCCTTATAGAACTCTGCTTTCCCGGAATACAGGTCTATACGCAGCACATCGAGTGTCGCTAAGGATTCCTCGGCGGATTTCAGCATCAGCGCGGCGTTGACCAGCCGCAGGGCGCTGTGGAACTGCACGCCCGCCTTGCACAGCTTTGTAAACAGCGCTACCGCAAGCGTACTGTCTACGGCCGCGCGCGTGCCCTGCCCCATGCCGTCGCTGAGCACGGCGACATAGCCGCCGCGCCCATCGTAAAAGCTTTCGTAGCTGTCGCCGCAGCGGTGCTCGCTGTCCGCCGCGCGCCGCGCTGCGCCCGCCTCCACGCAGAACTCCGTCCGCTCACAGAACGTGACCTGCAGTTCCTGTTCGCCCGCCTGTAAACAGGGCGGTTCCAGCGGACGGCCGATCGCTTCCTCCAGCGCTTCGCGAAGCTCGTTTTGCGGCGGCGTTTTGACGGCGTCCGCAAAGGTGATGCGCAGCCGCAAACGATCCGATTCGCTGCAAATGCAGTCAATGTCCTGCGGGGTGATGCCGAACTGCGTGCGCAAGCAGTCCTTTGCGCGCTGTGCCGCCGTCTCATCAAAGCAAAGCTCTGTGGAAAGCTCAGCGGAGAAGTCCCGCAGCATATCGCACAGGCTGTCGAACTGCTCGGCGGTAACCTGCCGCACCTCATTGATCTTCACCTGTGCAGCGCCCCGCTCCGTGGCGCGGATATATTGTCTTGCAAAGCTCTCGCAAAGGCTGGTCTGGCGAATGCACTTGCTAAGCAGTGCGGCAGGCAGCCGCTGCGCAGACAGCGTCTCGCCGCTTGCGAGCATTTGATACACGGCGCCAAAGTCCCGCAGCGTCTCATCCCGATGGTGCTCCCAGCAAAGCGCATGCCGCCCGCAGGCGGTGCAGACTTCTTCGTGCACGCGCGCCGTTACCACGCCGCTCTGCCCGGTGACGGGGACTTCCAGCATGGCGGATACGGATTTCACGGATTGCGCCATCTCGTCTACCGCATGTACCGCACCCGAAAGCCGCGACAGGATCTCCCGCCTTTGGGGGTTGTCCTGTGCAGAGCCGACAGTCTCGGAAACGACCCGCTGCGCGGCATGCAAGACCCGCGCAGGTGTCGCCAGGAAAAGCCCTGCCGCCAAAAGCGCCTCCAGTGCCTGCTGCCAGCCGCCGTTTGTCAGGAGAAGCCC
>UQZS01000085.1 GCA_900545625.1 uncultured Oscillospiraceae bacterium
GCGCGTGCCACCTCCCTCGTCAGAGGGAGGAAAAAGGACTTCTTTGACAGTCTGAAACCGCGCGGACGCATTTGCGTCCGCGCGGTTTTTATGTTGTTCGGTTTATTTTATTCTGTAAAGCAAAACAGCTTTGCACCGTGTGGATCGACGATTGTGCGCAGGCGGTTTTTCACATCCGGCAAAACGGCGCCGCTCCAGATCTCCGTGACCGTGTATGGTACGTCGGGCATCAAAACGGTGCGCAGATCGACCGTGACCGTGCTCTCTGCGTCCTTGGTGTTGAATACGGCAAGATATTTGCAGCCTTTTCCGCAGCTTTCCCATAGGATCGTGCCCTTGCCGTTTTTCTCGTCGCAAAGGACCTCGCGCGCCCCGTAGGCATTTTGGTGCATATCGAGGTAGGCGCGGTTCGTCAAAAGCGCGCGCGTCCAATCGTCGTTTTCGGGCAGGTTGCCGCCGATCATCAACGGGCTTTTGAAAACGCCCCACAGCGTGAGCATCGTGACCTGCTCGGGTTTTGTGAAGTTGGTGTATCGGTTCGCCTCACCGTGGCAGGGCGCGTTTTTGGAAAGCCGCCCTAAGGGAAGCATATCGCAGTCGGGCCAGCACCCGCGCCCCTGCTTCCCTTGCCAGCGGCGGCAGACCTCGAACATACCGTGCAGATATTTCCAGTCATCCCAAAAGTCCCCGGTCAGCCGCCACATGTCTGCGTGCGCACGCAGGTGCGGCTCGTCTTGGAGCCTTGCGGGGCCGGGCGAGAGCGACAACACCATTTTCCGCCCGCAGCGGTCTATGGCACGGCGGATCATCTCGATTTCGTGTGCCGCAGAATAGGGCGCGTCGAACTGCCGAAATTCGGTCACGCAAATGTCATCGCATTTGATGAAGTCCACGCCCCATGACGCATACAATTCAAACAGGGAATCGTAGTAGCTCTGCGCGGCGGGGGTGTCTTGAAGACCGTACATGTCCGTGTTCCACGAGCAGATCGAGTACGGGTGCGCAATGTCGCGGCAGGTAAAGCCTGTCCCCTTTACGGGCAATGCCTTATGCACCGCCTCGCGCGGGACGCCGCGCAAAATGTGGATACCGAATTTGAGCCCTAAACGGTGGCAGTATTCGGCGATCGGCGCAAAGCCCTTGCCGCCCGCCGCACTCGGAAAACGGTTTTCTGCGGGCAGAAGCCGCCCATATTTGTCCATACAAAGCGGCGCGAAGGGGTGGTAGTCGTTGCTGCCCGCGGTCGGTTCATACCATTGGATGTCGCAGACGATATATTCCCACCCGTAGGGCTTTAGGTATTTCGCCATGTAGTCGGCGTTGGTTTTGAGCTGTTCCTCCGTGACTGCCGCGCCGAAGCAGTCCCAGCTGTTCCAGCCGAGCGGCGGCGTTTTTGCAGGTTTTTTATACATGGTTAAACTCCTTTAAAAAGTGTTTTCTATTTTAAAAACAGCTTGCGCAGCAGCTCGCGGGCTTTGACCGTATCATAGCCGCCGGGGGAGTTTTTGAAGTTCTTGAGGTTCTGCCAGCGTGCGCAGTAGGCTTCGATCTGTTCTTCCGTCATCGAAATGCCGCTAAGATCCGTAAGAGAAAGGATGATGCGCTCGAATTCGGGGAAATTCGTTTGGAGCATCGAAAAGAAATCCCGTGCGCGCGCATCCTGAAATTCCATACCGCGCGCGACATAAGCGGGTAAAAATGCCGTGCACGCCCTGCCGTGCGGCAGTGCGAAATCCTCAGTCAGTGCGTAGCCCATCCCGTGCGGGAACCCCGCGCCGCAGATGTTCAGTTCCATCCCGGCATACAGCGAGGCATAATACAGTTCGTCGCGCTGCTCCGGGCGCGGGGGCTCGGCGCTGTCGTAAAAGGCTTTCAAATACTTCCAAAGTACGGGGATCGCCTTTTCGCCGAACAGCCGTGCCATATCGTCAAACCGATTGGAGAACCACCCCTCCGCCGCGTGGGCAAAGGCATCGAGCGCAGTGCTCACCGTAACGGGGTAGGGGACGGAATAGGTGTATTTGGGGTCGGCCAGCGCGTACCTCGCATAGAAATCCCGACCGCTGACGCTCTGCTTGCGCCCGTTTTCGCGGGTGAGCACGGAAACACCCGTGACCTCGCTGCCCGTCCCTGCCGTTGTGCCGATGAGCACGGTCGGCAGCGGCTCAAACATATAACCGCCGTCATAAATGCCTTCTGCGGTGAGCGTTTTGTTCGCAGCATATACGGCGATCGCCTTCGCCGCGTCTAATGCGGAGCCGCCCCCGATGCCGACGATATATTCGACCCCGTAATCGCGTGCGAGCTTCCCCGCGCGGTGGCAGCTTTCGGCGGTGGGATTGGGCTTGACTTCGGAAAAATGCACATGCGTAACGCCTTGTGCGGTGAGCGCGTCCGTTACATCCTGCAAGGCGCCGCTTTTATGTGCCGCCGTGCCGCTGGTCACGAGCATGCAGGTCTTGCCGAGGCGGGAAAAAATTTCCGCATTGTGCTCGACCGCCGCATACCCGCCGAGCACCTGCGCGGGCATAAAAAATTGAAAGTCCATATATTTCACCCATTCCAATAAATTTTAAGCTCCCGAAAGCTGTTTTGCGAGTTCCGTTGAGTTATTTTACCACGATCTTGCATCGGAAAGCAAGTTTGGATATGTCGGAGTCGTTTTTTCGACAAAATATAAGCGGATATATTGATATTTTCTAAACAATTCTTGAAGAAATCCCGAAAATATAGTATATTGATGCTATATATCAAGGCAGGATCGGAAAGGGCGAAGGGTGTGCGTTTGGCGGTAAAAATACGGGCGTTGGGCGCTGCGGTGCTCCTGCTTGCGGGTTTTCTTTGCGCCTGTTCGCGCGGCGGTACGCAAACGCCGTCCGGTCACGCGCAGGACATCGCGATGGGCTCGAGCATCAGCGTAAATGTTTACGGCGGGTCGAGCGATGCGGCGCAGTCCGTCAGCGTCGCGGCGTGCGACGCCGTGCAGGCGCTGGATACGCGCGTCCTGTCCAAAACGGCTTCTTCGTCGGAGCTGTACCGCCTGAACCATACGGATGAAGCCGAACTCCCTGTTGCCGTGAGCAGCGAACTGTTCGACGCGCTCGCCGAAACCAAGGCGATCTATGCGCATTCCGGCGGCAAGGCGGCACTGGGCTGCGGGGCGCTTACTTCGCTTTGGGGCATGGATACGGATGAATTCCGCGTGCCGACACAAGAAGAGATTGACGCTGCCCGCGCGCTTTGCAGCGATGACACCGTACAGCTGGATGCGGAAAATAACACGGTCTCTTTCGCACCCGGTCAGGAGTTGAATCTCGGTTCGACGGGCAAGGGGCTCGGCTGTGACCGCGCGGCACAAATCCTGCGCGAAGCGGTGGACGCCGGCACGATCACGGGCGGCGTTGTTTCCGTCGGCGGCAGCATTGCCGCAGTCGGGTCTTCGGACGGCGAGGGTGCTTCTTGGCGTGTCGGCATCCGTGACCCGTTCGGCACGGCGAACGAATATTTTGCCACGCTCACGGTCGGGGAAAGGTTCCTTTCCACCTCCGGCAGCTACGAAAAGCAATTTACCGAAAACGGAAAAACCTATCACCATATTTTAGATTTGACCACGGGCTATCCCGCCGAAACACAGCTTGTGTCCGTGACGATCGTCGCAGAAACAGGTCTTCAGAGCGACGCGCTCTCCACGCTGTGCTTCCTGCTCGGCGAGGAGAACAGCCGTGAAGTTCTGGAGCTTTACAATGCGCAGGCGGTGTTTGTCTATAATGATCGGACCGTTTCGGCGACCGCGTCGCTGCGCGGCAGCGTAGAGCTCGTAAACGACGCATATACATGGCGGTAACCGTATGAAAGAACGCAAATGGATCTCGAAAACCGATGGCATCGTGCTCGGCATCTTGGTGCTTTGCGCGGCGGGTTTCCTGATTTTGCGCGCATTCGCCGCACAGCCGGGTACTGTGGCTACGGTGACCGTGGATGGGGAGACGGTTTTGCAGATCGACCTGCAAGCTGCTGTGGATGCGCAAAGCTATACGCTCGAAAACGGCGTGCGGCTCGTTGCCGAAAACCATACCGTCCGTTTTGCCGCGTCGGATTGCCCCGACAGCATCTGTGTGGAAACGGGCGCGCTGCAAAAGGTCGGGGAATCCGCCGTCTGCGTGCCGAACCGTACCGTTGTCACCGTCGTCGGCGGCGAACCGCGCGACGTAGATGTGATCGTCTATTAGGAGAGCCATGAAAGCAAAGACCTATCGAATCGCCCTGACGGGGCTTTTGGGCGCGTGTGCCGTGGCGCTTTCGTATCTCGAAAGCCTGCTGCCGACCGCCGCCTTTCTGCCGCCGGGCGCGAAGCCCGGATTTTCCAATCTTGCCAATATGTTTGCCGCAGCCGTTTTAGGGCCGCTGCCCGCATTCGGTATTGCTT
>UQZS01000086.1 GCA_900545625.1 uncultured Oscillospiraceae bacterium
CTCCCTCCGTCACGCGCGAAGCGCGTGCCACCTCCCTCGTCAGAGGGAGGAAAAAGGACTTCTTTGACAGTCTGAGGGGGCTTTATGCCCTCTGTTTGAGGTGGAACGGATGTTTCGTTGGATTGCCGTTCTGATAATCGCGGCGCTGATCGCGGTCGATCAGGGCTTGAAATTTCTTGCAATCGAATACCTACAACCCATAGGCAGCTTTCCTGTGCTCGACGGTGTATTACAACTTTCTTACGTCGAAAACACGGGAGCCGCCTTTGGCATGTTTAGCGAGCATACCACGCTTTTATCCGTGTTTACGGCGATCGTCGTAGTTGTGGGACTTGCGCTTCTGCTTTCAGGGTGGCTGCGCGACAATCTTGCACGCGCGGCGGCTGTGTTAATTTTGGCAGGCGGCGCCGGGAACCTCATCGACCGTGTGATGCGCGGTTTTGTGGTGGATTATATCGAACCGCTGTTTGTAGACTTCGCCGTGTTTAACTTCGCCGATATGCTCGTGTGCGTCGGCGCAGGGCTTCTGATTTTGTATTTGATTTTAGATCTTGTGCGCGAACGCCGCAAAGCGGCGCAGGAGAAGCAAAATGAACCCGCTTGAGTGCGTCGTGGATGCCGCGTCGGCGGGGGAGAGGCTGGACGTATTCCTCTCTCGATTGTTGCCGGAGCTTTCGCGCTCCTCACTGCAAAAGGCGCTCACAGCGGGAGCGGCACGCATCAATGACCGAGCGGCTTCTAAAAATTACCGCCTGCGCGCAGGTGACCGATTGGTGTTCGAGCTGCCGGAGGTCAAGCCGCTTTGCGTAGAGGCACAGGATATCCCGCTTGACGTCGTGTATGAGGATGACGATCTGCTTGTCATCAATAAGCCAAAGGGGATGGTTGTGCACCCTGCGCCGGGCAATCCCGACGGCACCTTGGTCAATGCGCTTTTGTGGCACTGCGGGGATTCGCTTTCCGGTATCAACGGTGTGCTGCGCCCCGGGATCGTCCACCGCATCGATAAGGATACAAGCGGGCTTTTAGTCGTAGCAAAAAATGATTTCGCCCACCGCGCGCTTGCGGAGCAGATCGCCGCGCATACATTTTTGCGCGAATACCGCGCCATCGTTGCGGGGCATTTGCGGGAAGACAGCGGTACGGTCAACGCGCCTATTGGCAGAAGCCCGAAGGATCGCAAAAAAATGGCGGTCACCGATAAAAACGCAAAGCCTGCGGTAACGCATTACGAGACCTTGGAAAAATACGTCGGGTACGCATACATTCGCTGCCGGCTCGAAACGGGCAGGACGCACCAGATCCGTGTGCATATGGCGTATCTCGGCCATCCGCTGGCGGGTGATGCGGTGTATGGGCATCCAAAACCGGCAGAAAAGGCGCTCTGCGGGCAGTGCCTGCACGCAAAGCAGTTGGGCTTTACACATCCGCGAACGGGGGAGTTTGTCGCTTTTGACAGCGAACTGCCTGCCTATTTTACAAAATTTCAAAGGAGTTTGACGCGTGAAGGTTGAAACAAGGGAGAAAACCGACTTTTCAGACTGGCTGGTCGCTTCGGACATAGACGGTACGCTGAACAATAAGCTGCGCAGATTGCCAAAGCGCAATTACGAACGCATCTGTGAATTCGTGCTCGAGAAAAAAGGCCATTTTACCCTTGCTTCGGGCAGAAATATCAGCTCCATGCGTAAGCCGTTCCAAAGTCTTCCGATCGCTTCTACCCCTGCTGTGTTGCTTAACGGCGCGGGCATTTATGACTACGAGCACGAAAAAATGCTGCGCTTTCACCCCATCAATCCCGCAGGTTATGAGCTCGTGCGGGCGGTGACAAAAAAATTTCCTGCGGTGGAAGTCGAGATTTTAACGAACGACAGTGCATATACTATCAATGCGCACATTTTTGCGAACATCATGCTGTGCGCGGACAATCTGCCGCACCGCAAGTTCAAGCGTATAGACGAAGTACCTCCGGAAAACTGGGGTAAGGTCATTTTCCTGGGGATGCCGCCGCTTATTTCTGCGGTCAAACAATATCTGCTTTCCATCAAAGACCCCAATGTAAATTTTATGTCCTCGTCCGTTTCTTCGTTTGAGATGCTTGAAAAAGGCATCCATAAGGGCGTCGGGGTCATGGATATTGCGGAGATGTACGGCATCGACCGCAGCCACACCGCCGCCATCGGCGATTACTTCAACGATTATGAGATGCTGCAAACCGTGGGTCTGCCCGCCGTATGCGCGCAGGCGCCGCGTAAAATGCACGAGATCGCCAAGTTCCACGCGTGCCACTGCAACCGTGGCGCTGTGGCGGATCTGCTGGAATATATCATGTACGAATATAAGGAGGACTAACCATGGAGCAGGCTACGAAACAAGCACTGCAGATTTTTGCGACCAAGGCGCGCATGGGTGTGCTTGACGGCGTGTATCACGCGAAGGCGGGGCACCCGGGCGGTTCGCTTTCCATTTGCGATGTGCTCAGCTACCTGTATAATGTCCGCATGCATGTGGAGCCGAAAGATCCGAAAATGCCGGACCGTGACCGCCTTGTATTATCAAAAGGGCATGCAGCCCCCGCTTTGTACGCCGCACTTGCGCTCAAGGGATTTTTCCCGGTGGAAGATCTCAAAACGCTGCGCAAGTCCGACAGCTACCTGCAGGGCCACCCGAATATGGACAAGGTCCCCGGCGTGGATATGAGCACCGGTTCTTTGGGGCAGGGCATTTCCGCCGCAGTGGGCATGGCGCTCGGCGCAAAGCTTGACAAAGCGGACTACCATGTGTATGCCATCCTCGGCGACGGCGAATTGCAGGAGGGGCAGGTCTGGGAGGCGGCGATGTTCGCCGGCAACCACGGGCTTTCCAACCTTACCGCGATCATCGACAACAATAACCTGCAGATCGACGGAACGATGGACGAGGTCAATGCCCCGTACCCGATCGCCGAAAAATTCCGTGCATTTAATTGGAACACGGTGGAGATCGACGGGCATGATTTCGACGCACTGGAAAGCGCATTTGCCGCTGCCGATGCGTGCAAAGATAAGCCGACCGCTATCGTGATGAAAACGGTCAAGGGCAAGGGCGTTTCGTTTATGGAAAATGCTGTCGGCTGGCACGGCAGCGCACCGAATACCGAGCAGTATGAACAGGCAATGGCCCAACTGAACGCCGCTTTGGCGGAATTGGAGGCGTAATCATGCAGGAAACGATTAAATGTGCAACAAGAGAAGCCTATGGCAAGGCGCTCGTGGAACTGGGCGAGCAAAACGATAAAGTCTTGGTGCTTGATGCCGACCTTGCAGCGGCGACCAAGACGGGCATGTTTAAGAAAGCGTTTCCCGAGCGCTTTATCGACGTCGGCATTGCCGAAAGCAACCTGATGGGCGTTGCGGCGGGACTTGCCGCTACGGGGCACATCGTGTTTGCAAGTTCCTTTGCCATGTTTGCAGCGGGCAGAGCGTTCGAGCAGGTGCGCAATTCCATCGGATACACGCACTTGAACGTCAAGATCGGCGCAACGCACGCGGGCATTTCCGTCGGCGAGGACGGCGCGAGCCACCAGTGCTGTGAGGATATTGCCTTGATGCGTTCCATACCCGGTATGGTTGTGCTCAATCCCGCAGATGATGTCGAAGCGCGCGCCTGCGTTTTCGCGGCGGCAGCGCACGAGGGTCCCGTGTATATGCGTTTCGGCAGGCTTGCCGTGCCGCGCGTGTTTGATGAGAATTATGAATTCGAGATCGGCAAAGGCGCGGTGCTTACAGAGGGTACAGAAGCCCCTGAAATGTTCCTTTCAGGGGCTAACGCTTTTTTTGACGCTT
>UQZS01000087.1 GCA_900545625.1 uncultured Oscillospiraceae bacterium
ATACGGGACGTATGAGATCCAGCCGACCGTCGATACGGTCAATTTGTTCCCAACGGTAGGGCAGGGCTTTCCGCAAAGCGGCGTCGTACCGCTGACCCGTGCGGACGAGCCGCCCGACGGCACGCCGAAAGCAGAGAACGGCGAGAAAGAATAAAAGCAAAAGAGCACGGATGCATTTCGCGCCCGTGCTCTTTTGTTTCACTGTGCTGCAGAATATTTTTGCTTCACAGTATTCATCTGCGTCTGGTCGGCTTGCTCGGTCGGGTACCAGCCCTTCTGTTCCATTTTGCTGTACAGGGTGTCCTGCATGCAAAGCGATTCGTTGAGCGCGGCGGAAAATGCGCTTCGCACGTTGTCGGTGGGCGCTTCCATGGTGCCGTGCATATACAGGTCGCACACACCTTTTTCCAAAAGCAGCATGCCCTCCATTAAGTTTTTGTCATCCATTTTGTTCCTCCTCATTTACAGCAGCCCGTAAAAGCTCTGGAAAAGCTGCTGATGCTTCTGCGCCATCTGCTGCACGCACATCTTCAGTTCCGCATCCTGCAGCTGGTTTGCGACTTCATTGCAGCGCGTCTGAAAATACTGCTCGTGCCCGAGCGCGTCCTCTACATACAAAAGCTCCTTGTTGGTCATGCGGTTCACCTCCGTTTCGGTCATAGTGTATGGGGAAACGGCAGATTTATACAGAAAAGCCTGTGTCGGGCAAAAAATACCGCTGTACGCCGCTTTGGCAGCCTCCTTTTTTGTGGAAAAAGCCTATTACATTTCGCGAAAAATTGCGTTATAATATGAATAGAAACAAATACAACACGCAATTTGCGAAAGCCAAACGCAAGTCCGGTTGGGTTTCGCAAATTGTGTGTTGTTTTTTCTTAGATGAAGATCGGGAGGAATTTTTGTGTATGCCGTCAATGATAAGGTAATGTACGGGCAGTCGGGCGTTTGCAGGATCACGGACATCTGCACGAAAAAATTCGGCAAGACCGCCGTGGAATATTATGTTCTGCACCCGATGTACGGGGAGGATACGACCATATATTGCCCGGTTCAAAACGCGCACACACCCATGCGCCGTTTGCTTGAGAAAGAAGAAGTGCAGGCGCTCATCCGCGAGATGCCGAACGTGCAGACGGAGTGGATCGAAAACGACGCACAGCGCAAAGAGGCGCAGACTAAGGTGCTGCACGACGGCGACCACCGCGAACTGATGCGCATGATCAAAAGCCTGCACATTCGGCGCAGGGATCGTCTGGCGGCAGGGAAACGCTTCCACCAGGCGGATGAACGCGCGCTGGACGAAGCGGAGAATCTATTGTATCAGGAATTTGCGCAGGTGCTGGGGCTTAATCTCGAGGAGGTTCTGCCGCTGATGAAAAAAAGCGCGCTGCAAACCGCCGAAGCGGCAACATAAAACAGGACTTGTCAGAGTAAAACCGGAAACGGGCAAGCGCATGCGCTTGCCCGTTTCCGCGTTCTGTGTTAAAAAACTGAAAATATACCGGTATTCCTGCACGATTTCAGCATGTGGAGTTCGGCGCTCGGCTGCTTATCTCCAGGCGACCGTTTCCTGCACGGTGGTCTGCCCGCTGTTGTCTACAGACAGGATCCCAACGCCCTCGGGCGTCAAGGTGAGCATGGACGCGACATAGCTGTTTGCACCGTTTGCATTCCAGCCGCCGTCAATAAGCGTAGGATAGCTGTGCTCCGTTTTAAACTCCGTTGTATGCCAGTGCCCGCTGACCAAAAGGCTGACGCCTAAGCTGTCCAGCTTTTCATGCGCGGCGGCGGAAAGATCCTCTTCTATACAGATCTCTTCGGAATGTGAAAGTGCAATCGTTTTTTCACCGTTTGGATTTTCAAGAGACTGAAGCCACGTTACCATATCTCGGCGGCTTTGCTCATAATCCGTCATTCCGCCGTATTCGGGATGATCATCCGCCTTATCCTCACCGCTGTCGAGTATAATGAAATGATATTGCCCGAACTGCGCCGTATAATATAGACTGTCCAATCCCAAATATGCAGGCAAATTAGAAGCCTCTTTGCCGCGCGTCTCATGGTTGCCGCGGGCAAAAAGAACCGGCTTTTGCCCGCCTGTAAGTGTTGCGCCGAAGTCGAGAATATACGCGGCGACTTCCTCAGGCAGCATGAGCCCTGTGGCACTGTCACCCAGCATGATCAGCGCGTCAAAGCTTCCGAGCTGCTGCGCCGTATCCAGCGCAAGCCGGTTTTGCATATGCCAATCCGAAAGCGTGAGCAGCTTTACTTCATCGGAAAATGTACCCCCGAAAGCAATGGATTCGCTTTCGATCGTTTTGCCGCTGCGCCCGCCGTAGCTGAGCTCATCCAGCACACGTGTTGCACCGACTTTGTAGGTGTTGTTTGTCAATTCCTCATACGGTACGCAAATGGTGTGGATACAGCTGTCCCCGTTTTTGCGCCCGCCGGATGCGTCATAGCGGCGGACGGTCTCACCGGAAATCTCATATTCTATATATGCCGTGCCGATATCGTTTGTTGCAAACACCACGCTGTATGCACTGCCCGTGTCGAATACAACAGGCAGTGCTGTAAAACGGAACGGCGTCAGCGGGAAAAACGCAGCATAAACGGCAATCAGAAGGCAAACGCAAAGGATGCCTGAAAAAATTCGCTTGAGGCGGTCTTTATGTATGTATGGCAGAAGCAGCGCCGCAGCTGCCAGTGCCAGCGCGCCGAGCCACATCGGCAGAGCTGCCTTGCACAGACGAAGCCCCACAAGCAGGCTTTCCGAGCCGCCGATGAACAGGTTGCCAAACGAAAACCCGAACGCTATAACGGCAAGCACGATGGCAAGTATGCCGCCGAGTACTGCGAGGATGCGGTAAGCCCTGCCCTTTGTGCGGTCGGGGGCTTGCAAACGTGTGCTCCAAAGACAGAACAGAAGCGCCGTATCTAAAACGGCGGCTATAAACAGCGCGAAGGAGAAGCCTGAAAATATAACGGTATCTACAAAAACGTTGGTATTGCGGAAGCCGTGCAGCAAAAGCGCTGAGATCGCAGCGAGCAGTGTAAATACGGGCACGGCTGCTTTGCCGAAAAACAGCGCGTTGAAAAACCGCTTCAAATGGAAAACCTCCTTAACAAAAGTGCGAACACCGCGTGGGCTCTGTGCAGCCGATCAGAGCATGACTGCCGTGCCCGAAACGGTCACCATCATCATGTTGCCGCCCTGCCCGAGCACCTCGTAATCCACATCGATGCCGACTACGGCGTTCGCGCCCATCTGCTCGGCACGCTGCACAAGTTCCTCGATTGCCTGTGCACGCGCGTCGGTCAGCTCGTTTTCATACGAAGCGGAACGCCCGCCGAAAAAGTTGCGCATCCCGGCTGCAAAATCCTTGACAAAATCCACGCCGGAGATGACCTCACCGCAGACGAGCCCCAGATAGTTTTGGATCGGATGGCCTTCAACGGTCGGTGTAGTGGTCAAAAGCATATGGTTTCCTCCCTTTTGTTGGTAGGCATATTGTACCATAGAAGCAAAAGGGCCGCAACCATCGTTTTGACCGCCGTGTTCAGAATGCAGGCGGCGCGCACAGGTCGGACAGCGCGGCGTACACGGGCGAAAGC
>UQZS01000088.1 GCA_900545625.1 uncultured Oscillospiraceae bacterium
AGCGCGCACAGCACGATTTTTGTCGGCGAATTTGATTCGACGCGCGGCTACCTTTGCACGCCCGTCCGCGCAGGGACTTGGAAGATCCTCGTCGGTGCGTATCGGGTGCTGGGGAACGGCGTGGAGGTGACCTATACCGTCACATTTGACGAAAAACGCGAGCATCTTTTGTTCGGCGACACGCATGTGCATTCCGATGCCTCCGACGGCAAATACGATGCGGCGACGCTCGGCAAAATGGCAAAAGCAAAGGGACTCGACTTTTTAGCGCTCGCGAACCACAACAACTTTGCCGAGAATTTCCATCTGCCGCATATTCCGGGGCTGACGTTTGTGCCCGCGGTGGAATGGACGCATTATAAGGGACATATGAATTTTTTCGGCGTGCCTGCGCCGTTTGAAAATACCTTTGTCGCCAATTCCGGCGAAGAAATGCGCGCGCTCATCGAAGCGGTGCGTTCGCGCGGCGCGGTCGTTTCGGTCAACCACCCGAAGTGCAATATCTGTCCGTATTTATGGGAGGACGACGAGGCGTTTGACATGGTCGAGGTGTGGAACGGTCCCATGCGCGGCACCAATCGGCGCGGGCTTGCGTGGTGGACGGCGCTTTTGCGGACGGGCAGGCGGCTGCCGATTGTCGGCGGCAGCGATTTCCATAAAAAGACGCCGTATATCCGGCTGGGAAATCCCGTCACGGCGGTCTTTACGCCGACACCGCGCGCCGAGGATATCGTAATGAGCCTTGCGGCGGGGCATGCGTTTGTAAGCTGCGGGCGAAACGGCCCGCGGCTGTATATGGAGTACGGTTCGGCGAGGATGGGGGATACGGCGGTGCGGCAGCCGCAAACGGAACTGAAGATCGAAGCGACGCGCCTTCGCGGCGCGCGCGTGATCCTTGTGACCGACAAAGGCGAAACACCGCTGCAAAGGCAGAGCGCACAAAGTCTTCGCTGTACCGTGCCGGTACGCAACGAGACCTTTATGTATCTGAAGGTGCAAAGGGGGATCGGCGCAAAGGCGCGCGTGCTCGCCGTCGGCAATCCCGTGTATTTTTTGTAGGAGGTACGCTATGCAGGAAACAAGATCCCCATCCCCGCTTGTTAAGCCGACATCGCCGTTTCGGTACGGCGTCGGGATGTTCGGCACGTCCATCCCCGTCAATATGTTCAAGTCCTTCGCCGCCATCTACTATGTGGATACGCTGGGCTTAAGCATGAAGCACTATTCGCTTGTGCTGTTCATTTACACCTTTCTGGATGCGATCGACAACCCCGTTTACGGCTTTTTGTCGGACAATACCCGCACCCGCTGGGGGCGCCGGCGGCCGTGGCTCGTGATCGGTACGCCGCTTCTGGTGCTGTTCTTTATTCTGTTTTACAATGTGCCGAGCTTCGTCCAAAGCGACGAAAATCGGTTGTTCTGGTACATGCTCGCCACCTATCTGCTCACCGGCACGCTCGACTCCGTGATGAACGCAGGCTACGGCGCGCTGTTCCCGGAGCTTTTCAAAAGCGACCGCGACCGCGCCAAGACGAACGCCATTCGCCAGACCTTCCAGCTGCTCGCCATGGTCATCAGCATCGCGCTCACGCCCATGATCACTTCCGCGATCGGGTACAGCCTGACTTCGATCATCTACGGCGTGGTAGCATTGGCCGTCGTGCTGTTCTGCGCGTTCGGCTGTCATGAAAACCCCGAAAACTATACCAAAGCGCCCCGCCCGCACCTCATTCGCAGCATCATAGACTTGGTACGCAACCCGAAATTCTGGATCTTCGGCATTGCCGGCGCGTGCTATTCGGCGGCGTTTTCGCTGATCTCGCAGGCGGTCTCCTTCTATGTGAAATACACCCTCGGTCTTAGCAGCACCATGACGACCGTCATGCTCGGCGTTGTGCTGTTTGCGGCGGTCATCGGCATCGTGTGCTGGTCGTTTGTGATTAAAAAGGTTCCGGTCATGAAAGTCTGGCGCACAGGCTTTATCGTTATGGCGGCGGGCTTTATCCCGCTGTATTTCGTTACGAGCTTTGCCGCTGCGGTTGCCATTGCCTGCCTTGTCGGCGTGGGCGTTGCGGCGTGTCTCATTACGATGGACTGCATCGGCGCAAAGATCATGGACGACGACTATGCGCGTCACGGCGTTCGCCGCGAGGGGACGATCACGAGCCTGATGGGTGTGATGAACCGCTTAAACGGGCTGTATACGTCGCTTGCGTTTTATGTGGCTTCGAGTGTTTACGGCTTTGTCAGCGGCGATGAGCCCGGCGACAACCCGGCTGCGGCGGCAAAGATGCTTCTGTGTGTGTTCCCGGCCATTGCCATGATCATTGCCGCCGTGTTCTCCTGCTTCCTGCATTTCCGCGAGCCGGAAACAGAGGACGCAGCGCACGCGGAGGGAGCAAGCACAGAAAGCGCCGAAAACGATGGATAAATACCTGATCCTTAACGCGGACGATTTCGGCTACAACCCACAGCAGAACGCCGCGATCACAGAACTTTTGGAAACGGGGTGCATCACCTCTACCTCCGTTTTGACGGTCGCGCCCGAAGCGGAAGCGGCGGCAACGCTTGCCGGCACGCAAAAATACCCGGTCGGCGTGCATTGGACGATCAATTCCGACAGCGCCGAAACGCGCTGGCAGAGCCTTACCGGCGCACGCTCGCTTTCCGATGCAAAAGGCTTGCGGGCAAACGGGGCGGCGCTCGCACTGCACGCGAAACGACGGGAGGTCTATACCGAGCTGGAGACGCAGTTCCTGTATTTACAGGCGCGCGGCTGCACGGTAGACCATGCGGACAATCACTGCGCGACGCTGTACGGTATCAACGGGCGGCGGTTCTTTTTGGATGCATTCGACCTGTGCGCCAAATACCGCCTGCCGTTCCGCTTCCCGAAAACGCCCGGCTTCCTTGAACGCCAAATCGGGCGCAAGCTGCCGTCGCCGCTCCTGCGGGTGCAGCAAATGCTTGTGCACTGCGGGGAGAAGCGCGGCGTGCAAATGCCCGATGATGTCGTCTCGAATCCGTGGAACATGGAGCGCATCCAAAATTATGAAACACTGCGCCGGTATTACCTTGACGCGGTGGATCACTGCCTGCCCGGTGTGACGGAAATATTCCTGCACCCCGCACAACCGCTCGAATCCGCCGGTTCCGAATGGCAGAAGCGCGTGTATGAATATGAACTCCTGCAAAGCGGCGACCTGCTCGAACGCGCAAAGCAGAAGGGCGTGCACGTCGTGTCTTGGTCGATCTTCCGCGAGCTTGCAAACGCCTGAACTGCACGACCGCTGGAACAGCCAATCGTGTGTATCCTCGCCCGCCGAAGCAGCCTGCCCGGCGGGCGGCTTTTGCTTTCAAAAACGCCGCGGCGCAACATTTCCCGCCGGATGCATAAAATAATACGGAAAAGCGAAAAAAACCATTGACACGCAGGAAATAATCTGCTATTATATTTGAGCGTCAAAAATACATTCCTCCATAGCTCAGTCGGTAGAGCACGCGGCTGTTAACCGCGGTGTCGTTGGTTCGAGTCCAACT
>UQZS01000089.1 GCA_900545625.1 uncultured Oscillospiraceae bacterium
GTCTGGTACGCGGCAGCCGATCGGTGCCGGTGAGCGTCTCTTCCGCGGCGCGGCGCAGCGTTTGCTCGCCCGTAAATGCGTATTCCGGCTTTACAAAGAAAAACGCACGTTCGAAATACGGCGACCCCGGATCCCGAATCTCCAAAACCTGCCGATTGACACCCTTCACCATACCTGCGAGCCCCCGTATGCAAATTTTTGGGTGCGCTTGCGGCGAACCCGGATTTTAGTATGGAGCACAGTAGAGAAATTATGCGGGATGCAGCGTGAAAAAAGCGGTGCGTACAAGCCGGTTTTTCGGCGCGAAATCTGTCAAGATGGAAAAATCCACAAACTTATGTGCGCGCGGAACTATACAAACAGTATATTTTTCATTTGTGCAAAAATGTTCAAAACCGTGTTCAAAATGTTAAAAAGTAGCCTAAATCGGACGCTGATTAAAGCAAAAAACGGGGTTTTGAACAATGTTTATAATTTTTGTGAAAAATTTAGCAAACTACGCATTGTTGCTTGCTCTTTACAAAATATACAGTATGGAGCGCAGTGTAGTCAGAAATTAAGATTTTTTCTTGTGCATTTTGCCATTGTGAAAACTCCATAGTTTCTTTGTAAAATTTTGGCATAAACGCAGGACACGGGGCTTGTGTGTGTCGGCGCACCGCAACCGACGGGCGGTTGGGTCTATGATCGGAAACGCGGCGCGGCAAAGCCCCGAAGGAAGGTGCGTATGCTATATGTGGAAAAAGTTTACTACAATTTATTAACAAAATATTAAACATTAAAAAGTATATTGCATTATATGGTAGCTGGTGTTATACTTTAGCCATCCGAAAGCGGAACGCATGCTTGGCGGCACTTGAACGGCGGGCGGCAGGCAGCGCCTACCTGAGAAGCGCTTTCAGGTGCGGGCGGAGCGGCGCGCTTTACATGGGTTTTGGGCGGCTGCCAAGAAGCGGCGACATGCCGAATCTTTGAAAAAAGCAGTGGCGGGCGCACGGACGTTTGCCGGTGCGGCGCGGCACGGCTGCTGCGCAAACCGCGCGCAGCGTGCAGCTTGCAAAAATCTGCGCATGCGCGAATCCTTCCCCGCCTGCACGGCGTTCTGCAAAAGCCCTGCGGAAAGCGGCGGTGCTGCAAGGTCATGTAATGCAAGACCCTGTGCAGAACAGCGGCAAGCCGTGTACGGCAGGTTCGGCTTTCAAAAACAGGCGGCGCGTGCCGCCGGAAAGGAGCGCGTTATGAACACACAATTCAAAAAAGGTGTGCTGGAGCTTTGCGTGCTGTCCCTTTTAAAGCAGGGCGACAAGTACGGCTATGAGCTGGCGGACACGATCGGGCGCGAGATCGACGTCTCGGAAGGTTCGATCTATCCATTGCTCAAACGGCTGCGCGGCGAAGGCTATTTCGAAGTCTATTTGCGCGAATCGCCGTCGGGTCCCGCGCGTAAGTATTATCGATTGACGCAAAAGGGCGCGGATATGCAGGCGCATCTGGAAAGCGAATGGAAAGAATTCACGCAAAGCGTTTCTACAATTTTAGGAGGTGAGCCGCAATGACAAAACAGGAATTTTTACAGCATCTTAATGTGCATTTGCAGCCTTTGCCTGCGGCGGAGCGCGAGGACATCCTCGCCGATTTTGAAGAGCATTTTCAGGCGGGCGCAGAATCCGGCAAGACCGAGGAGCAGATCTGTGCGGAGCTCGGCAATCCGTATACCTGCGCGCTGCAATACCTGCGCAGCGCCCCGAATTACGCGCCGAATGCCAATGCGCAGGCGGCAAATCCCGTGCCGCCCGCCTCTCCCGTGCAGCCGAACCCCGTAAATCCCGTGCAGCAGGCGAAAGAGCGCAACGACACACGGCTCAACCGCACGCTTTGGGGGATCTTCTTCTTTGTGCTGGTGCTCATCGCCGTCGGCGCGTATCCGACCTTTGCGGCGCTGATGCTCTCCCCGTTTATTGTGCTGATCGTTGCGATCTTTGCAGTGGCGGCAGTGCCGACGGGGCTCATGGTCGCGTTCCTCATTTCGCTTTCCGTGTTTCTGTTCGTCGCGGGGCTGCAGGGCATCATTGAACTGACGTGGCTTTTGAAATACAGCTACCGCCGCGCAGGCTTTTGAGAAGGGAGTGCGCAATTATGAAAAAGGCTATGATCATCACGACCGTTTTGCTGGTCGTCTCCTTTATTACGACGCTCTGCCTCGGGGCGGCGCTCGGCTCGCAGGGGCTTCGCGCGCTCTTCCGTGACGGCGGGGTCGTGGACCGCTGGTCGCAGAACCTTTCGGACCGCGCCGACGTTTCGCTGTACGATGAGGACTGGGACGAAGAGGACCGCCAATACATGTTCCAAAGCGACAGCGCTACGCTGGAGGGCACGCCCGACACGCTGACGATTACGACGGATGTGGGCAACGTCCGCGTGCGCACCTCCACGGGCGATGCGATCGAGGTGGTGCTCGAGCAATATTCGCGCCGTTCGAACCCGACCTCCAAGTACGATTTCACCGTAGAGGGCGGGAACATCGTGCTGACGGCAGCGGACGAACTGGACGGCACGGCGGCGACGATGACGGTATATGTGCCGTATGCGCTCGCTTCGCTTTCGGTGGAATCCGCACTCGGGAACGTGGAGATCACGGGCGTGACCGCCGCTTCGCTCTCGGCGCACGTGGACACCGGCGACTTAGAGGTGGAACGTGTGACGACGGACACTGCGCAGCTGCGCGTTGAGCTCGGGGAGCTGGACGTGGACGACAGCGTAGCGGTCTCGCAGTCGCTGACAGCGGAAACGGGGAGCGGCAACGTCAATTTGGAGCTGCCCGCAAACGCGCCGTTCGCACTCACCTACACGGTGGAAACGGGCTCGGCAGACATTGACGAGGACATCCCCACCGCATGGCTTCGTGAGATACAGCGCAATGGCGTTGGGGCGGCCGGTACGCTGCAGCGCGACACGGGCGGCGCGCAGTATACGGTGCACGTTACGCTCGGCAGTCTGGAGCTTGACCGCGGCGGCGACTGACGAAACACGGCTTACCGGCAGGGCGAATCTTTTTTCAACAGGAGTAAAATACATGCAAAAGAAATTGTATAGAAGCAATACGGATAAAATGCTTTCCGGCGTGCTCGGCGGCATTGCGGAATATTTCGGGATCGATTCGACGCTCGTGCGCATTTTGTTCGCGGCAGTCGCCGTGTTCACGGCGGCGTTCCCGTGCATCATGCTGTATATCATCTGCGCGATCGTCATCCCCTCGCGCCCGATCGATATCGAATAACGCAAAAAAATACAGAGAAGCAAAGGCGGCTTCCCGTTTCGGGGACCGCCTTTATTTGCTGCAAGGGGTTTTAAGAAGCCTGCGCAACAGGTTTTACCCGCCTTGGGGGGGGCAGGCGGCGGG
>UQZS01000090.1 GCA_900545625.1 uncultured Oscillospiraceae bacterium
ACAAAGCGGACATCTGGCATCTGCGCCAGCATCCGAAGGTGCTCGGGCTCGATTTCATTGACACCGTCACCCGTCCCAACCGCGACAACGCCATTGACGTATACATTTCGGACGAATATGAGGACGTCATCGGTGACGACGTTTGGCAGAACACCTTTAAGACCCGTCCCGAGCCGCTGACCGCAGAAGAAAAGAAGGCGTGGCTTGCGCAGTTCCACGACGTTTCTCTCGGTTCGGACGCGTTCTTCCCGTTTGATGATAACATCGAGCGCGCGCGACGCAGCGGCGTTTCCTACATTGTCCAGCCCGGCGGCTCGATCCGCGACGACATTGTCATTGACTGCTGCAACAAGCACGGACTTGTGATGGCGTTCACAGGTATCCGCCTGTTCCATCACTAAGCAATTTTCGGAAATTTGGGAGATTCGAGGTACATTTATGAAACTTATGGTTGTCGGCGGCGGCGGCCGCGAGCACGCCATCATTAAAAAGCTGCGGGAAAACCCGCAGGTCACGGAAATTTTCGCCTGTCCCGGCAACGGCGGCATAGCCAAAGACGCAACCTGCGTGGGCATCGGCGCGACGGACATCCCCGCGCTTGTGGATTTCGCGGTGGAAAAAGCTGTGGATTTCTGCGTTGTCGCGCCCGACGACCCGCTGGCGCTCGGCTGTGTGGACGCGATGGAGGAAAAGGGCATCCCCTGCTTTGGCCCGAACAAGAACGCCGCCGTCATTGAGGGCAGCAAGGTCTTTGCGAAAGACTTAATGAAGAAATACGGCATCCCTACGGCGAAATACGAGGTCTTCTCAGACCCCAAGGCCGCGCTTGACTATATCCGCGAGCAAAACGAGTTCCCCACCGTCATCAAGGCGGACGGGCTCGCACTCGGCAAGGGCGTCATCATTGCGGAATCCATGGAGCAGGCAGCCGATGCCGTAAAGTCCATTATGGAGGATAAAATGTTCGGCGACAGCGGCAACCGCGTGGTCGTGGAGGAATTTTTGACCGGACCTGAAGTCTCGGTGCTTTCGTTCACCGACGGCAAGACCATCGTACCGATGGTCTCTTCGATGGATCACAAGCGCGCGCTGGACGGCGACAGGGGCTTGAACACCGGCGGCATGGGTACGGTCGCGCCGAACCCCTATTATACGGACGAGGTCGCCGCGCAGTGCATGGAGACGATCTTCCTGCCCACCGTACGTGCGATGAACGCCGAGGACAGAACCTTTAAGGGCTGCCTGTACTTCGGGCTGATGCTCACCGAAAAAGGGCCGCGTGTTATCGAATACAACTGCCGCTTCGGCGATCCTGAAACGCAGGTTGTCCTGCCGCTTTTGAAAACGGATCTACTTACGATTATGCGCGCCGTGCATGACGGCACGCTCGAAAGCGTGCCCGTGGAATTCGCGAACGGCGCGGCGGCGTGCGTGGTGATCGCGTCGGGCGGCTATCCGAAATCCTACCCGAAAGGCTTGGAGATCGACCTTGGGAAGTCGGAGGAGCTGCCGGACGTCATCGTTTACCATGCGGGCACGGCGCTCAAGGACGGCAAACTCGTCACCTCGGGCGGCAGGGTGCTTGGCGTAACGGCGGTCGGTGACGACCTGACAGCGGCACTCGAAAAAGCCTACGATGCAGTTCGGGAAATCTCGTTTGACGGCGCATTTTACCGCAAGGACATCGGCGCACGTGCCCTAAAGGCGCTCGGGAAATAAGGAGGAGCAAATGGTTTATCGAATTTATGTGGAAAAGAAAAAGCAGTTTGCCGACGAAGCCGCCGCGCTGCTTTCCGACATCCGCACGCTGTTGATGATCGACACGGTGACAGACCTGCGGCTTTTCAACCGCTATGATGTGGAAAACATCGATGAAGATCTTTTCAAGGCGTGCGAAAAGACCGTATTTTCCGAGCCGCAGCTTGACAACACCTATGCCCATCTGCCGCAGTGCGACGGCACGGTGTTCGCAGTGGAATTTCTGCCCGGGCAATTTGATCAGCGCGCGGATTCCTGCGCGCAGTGCATCCAGATCGTGTCCCAAGGCGAAAAGCCGACGGTGCGCACCGCAAAGGTCTATATGCTGTTCGGCAAGATCACGCCCGCACAGCTTGCGGCGGTGAAAAAATATGTCATCAACCCTGTGGAGAGCCGCGAGGCGTCCTTAGACCGCGCGGATACTTTGCAAATTCCCTATACCGTCCCCACCGAGGTGGAGACGCTTACAGGCTTTACTTCGCTTTCCGAAAAGGAGCTTGCCGATTTTGTGCAGAAATACGCGCTGGCGATGGACAACGCCGACATCGCGTTCTGCCAGGACTATTTCAAATCCGAGCACCGCGATCCGACTATCACCGAGATCCGCATGATCGACACCTACTGGTCGGATCACTGCCGGCACACCACGTTTCTCACGACCATCGACGGCGTGGAGATCGACGACCCGACCGTGCAGGCTGCATATGACCGGTATATTGCCATCCGCAAGGCGCTCGGCCGCACGAAGCCGCAGAACCTTATGGATCTCGCGACCATCGGCGCGCGCTACTTAAAGCACACGGGACAGCTTAAAAATCTGGATGAATCCGACGAGATCAACGCCTGCACCGTCAAGATCAAGGTGGATGTGGACGGTGAGGAAGAAGATTGGCTGTTCCTTTTCAAAAATGAAACACACAACCACCCGACGGAGATCGAGCCGTTCGGCGGCGCGGCAACCTGCATCGGCGGCGCGATCCGCGACCCGCTTTCGGGACGCGGGTATGTATATCA
>UQZS01000091.1 GCA_900545625.1 uncultured Oscillospiraceae bacterium
GTCTCGCACATCACGGGCGGCGGCTTTTATGAAAATATCCCGCGCTCGCTGCCGAAAGGTATGAGTGCGAAGATCGACCGTGCGCAGCTTCGCATCCCGCCGATCTTCTCCCTTTTGCAAAAGACGGGCAATATTCCCGAACGCGACATGTTCAACACCTACAACATGGGCGTAGGCATGAGCGTAGTCGTCTCCGCCGCAGATGCGGACAAAGCGCTGCATATCTTACGCGAGCATGGCGAGGACGCATACGTCATCGGGGAAATCGTAGAAAGCGAAGAGGGCGTTATCATCCGATGAGTGTAAAAAAGAACATCGTGGTGCTCGTTTCGGGCGGCGGTACGAATCTACAGGCGCTCATTGACGCCGAGCATCGCGGGGAGATCCCGAACGGGCAGATCACCTGCGTCATTTCCTCGAAGGCGGATGCCTACGCGCTTGAACGCGCAAAACAAAACGGCATTAAAACGCGTGTGCTCGCGCGCAGCGACTATGCGGACATCGCCGCTTATTCTGCAGCAATGGTGAAAGCGCTCAAAGAGGAACAGGCGGATCTTGTGATCTACGCGGGCTTTATGACTATTCTCGATGAGCAGGTCGTGCGGGCATTCCCGAATAAAATGATGAACGTCCACCCCGCGCTCATCCCCTCGTTTTGCGGCAAAGGCTTTTACGGGCTGCATGTGCACGAAGAAGTGCTCAAACGCGGCGTGAAGCTGACAGGCGCAACGGTACATTTTGTGACGGAAGTGTGCGACGGCGGGCCGATCATTTTGCAAAGCGCCGTCCCCGTTTTACAGGACGACACGCCCGAAGTTTTGCAGCGCCGTGTAATGGAGCAGTGTGAATGGAAACTGCTGCCCAAAGCCGCCGCGCTGTTTTGTGACGGAAAGATCACCGTGAAAGACGGTAAAACTTGGATACAGGAGGAAACCGTATGAAGACCTTGGATCTACAGACCCTTTTGCGTGAAAACGCCTACCCGGGGCGCGGCATCGTGCTGGGGGTAAGCCCCGACGGCAAAAATGCTGTGATCGCCTATTTCATCATGGGCAGAAGTGTCAATTCCCGCAACCGTGTGTTTGAAGCGACGGCGGACGGTATCCGCACCAAAGCGTTTGACGAGTCGAAGCTGACAGACCCGCATTTGATCATCTATTCCCCTGTGCGCGTTTTGGGCAACAAGACGATCGTCACGAACGGCGACCAGACGGACACCATCTATGACCTCATGGACAAGCAGCAGACCTTCGAGCAGGCACTGCGCACACGCGAATATGAGGACGACGCGCCGAACTACACCCCGCGCATTTCGGGGATTGTGCATCTGGAGAACGGCGGCTGCAATTATGCGCTTTCCATTCTCAAATCCGCCGACGGCAACCCCGACAGCGTACACCGCTTCACGTTCAGCTATACGAAGCCGCTTTGCGGCGAAGGGCATTTCCTGCACACCTACATGGGCGACGGCGATCCGCTGCCCTCGTTTGAAGGCGAGCCCGAAAAAATCGCCACCATGGACGACATCAACGCATTCACAGATATGATGTGGAATGCCCTGAATGCAGACAATAAGGTTTCCCTGTTTGTGCGCTACATCGACCTTGCCACCGGCAAAGCGACGGACCGCATTGTGAACAAGAACCAGTAAGGAGCGTGCAACATGAAAGAATTGGAATTGAAATACGGCTGTAACCCGAACCAGAAACCGTCAAAGATCTTTATGCAGAACGA
Organism: uncultured Oscillospiraceae bacterium; assembly: GCA_900545625.1. Classification (GTDB taxonomy): domain Bacteria; phylum Bacillota; class Clostridia; order Oscillospirales; family Acutalibacteraceae; genus Fimenecus. Next base: position 1,735 of record UQZS01000091.1, read on the forward strand.
CGAGGAACTGCCCATCACCGTTTTAAACGGCAAGCCCGGTTACATCAACTTTTTAGACGCGTTCAACAGCTGGCAGCTGGTGCGCGAGCTGAAAGCCGCTCTGAACCTGCCTGCCGCCGCTTCGTTCAAGCATGTCAGCCCCGCGGGCGCGGCGGTCGGTCTGCCGCTTTCGGACACGCTTCGGAAAATCTACTGGGTTGACGATGCTCTCGAGCTTTCACCCCTCGCCTGTGCTTATGCACGCGCACGCGGCGCGGATCGTATGTCCTCGTTCGGCGACTGGATTGCGCTTTCCGACGTTTGCGACGTGCCGACGGCAAAGCTCATTCAGCATGAAGTGTCCGACGGCATCATCGCCCCCGGCTATGAGCCTGAAGCGCTGGAGATCCTCAAATCCAAGAAAAAGGGCAATTACAACGTTGTAGAGATCGATGCAAATTACGAGCCTGCGCCCATCGAGCACAAGGACGTGTTCGGCATCACCTTTGAGCAGGGCCGCAACGCGCTGAAGATCGACGAAAGCTCGCTTGAGAATATTGTTACGGAAAACAAAGACCTGCCCGACAGCGCCAAGCGTGACCTTGTGATCGCGCTCATCGCGCTCAAATACACGCAGTCAAACTCCGTCTGCTACGCAAAAGACGGCCAGACCATCGGCGTGGGCGCAGGGCAGCAATCGCGTATCCACTGCACGCGCCTTGCGGGC
>UQZS01000092.1 GCA_900545625.1 uncultured Oscillospiraceae bacterium
CACGCGCATAGCCCGAAAAGTCGGAAAGCCGCTGGGGGTCCGGGTGCTTGACCGGGGTGATCTTGCCGTCTTTGAGCACGAACATACGGTATTTCGCCCAGATTCCAAAGCCGCGCTTGCCGATATTTTGCAGCTGATCGCGGTAGACCGCCTTGAGATTTTCCGGCGTGTTGTGCCAGTGCGGGAAGGGCAGAGGGTCTTTCGTAAAGCTTTGCACATCCTCAGGCGTGACGGTGGCGAACGCTTGCAGCGCGTCCAGCTCTGCGTCGAGCGCGTCTAAATAGCTTTGCGTCAATTCTCCGCATCCGGCGCGGCGCACGACTGCGTTTTCATCCTCCAGCATTTTCATGCGCACATACTCGCCCAAATCGTCGCACACTGAGAACAGCGCGGCGCAGAACCGCGCTGTTGAATCGGCACGCGCTTCTTCGGATGCGTGCTCGTCTGCGAGTGTCAAAAAGGCTTTGAATACCGTATCGTCGAGCAGTGCGCGGAAAAGCGAGAGTCCGTGCAGCTGCAGCATGACGTTTTGCAACGGTTGCATATGACCACCTCTAAGGAAAAATGTTGGTTTTTGCCGTATTCGGGAAAAACGGGAAAAAGAATCGGTGTATTTCAAAAATTACATCTTGACAGGCTGTAAGAACAGGTGTAAACTATATAAACTGCAATTATAGTGGTGTTCTATTGCTTGCACATTTTAGGGCATTGGTAGTTTAGCACAAATATGCCGGAAAAGCAAGCGTTATGAATGCCATTTTCCACCGCGGGCGCAGCCTTTCGGCTGCCGTTCAAAACACAAATAAGGAAATGGAGCGTGATGGGCCCTATGGTGAATGTGAAACCTGTACAGCTCGGGAAAAACACACGAATGAGTTTTTCTAAAATCAACGAGGTCATGCAGATGCCCAACCTCATTGAGGTGCAGAAAAACTCGTACCAGTGGTTTCTCAACGAGGGACTCAAGGAGGTGTTCCGTGACGTCGCCGACATCACGGACTATTCCGGCAATCTCGTATTGAGCTTTGTCGGGTATCGGATGGACGACACCCCCAAGTACACGGTTAAAGAGTGCAAGGAACGCGACGTGACCTACGCCGCGCCGCTGCGCGTCACCGCAAGGCTTTTAAACAAGGAAACAGGCGAGATCAAAGAGAACGAAGTGTATATGGGCGATTTCCCGCTCATGACCGACAGCGGTACCTTCGTCATCAACGGCGCCGAGCGCGTCATCATCTCGCAGCTGGTCCGTTCCCCGAGCGTCTACTACGGCATGACGCACGACAAGACAGGTAAGGAGCTGTACTCCGCCACCGTCATCCCGAACCGCGGTGCGTGGCTCGAGTATGAGACGGATCAGAACGACCTGTTCTATGTCCGCATCGACAAAAACCGCAAGATCTACATCACCACCTTTATCCGTGCGCTGGGTCTTAGCACCAATCAGGAGATCCTGGAGTTCTTCGGCTATGACGAGCGCATCAAGGAAACGCTCGAAAAGGATACGACCATCAACACCGAGCAGGCGCTCATCGAAGTTTATAAGCGCCTTCGCCCCGGCGAACCGCCCACGCTTGAGACCGCGCAGGCGCAGCTGGACGGGCTGTTCTTTGATTCCCACCGCTATGACCTTTCGCGCGTGGGTCGTTACAAGTACAATAAAAAGCTGTGCATTTCCGCACGCATCACGGGCTTTAAGGCAAAGGAGCCGATCATCAGCTGTTTAACGGGCGAGGTGCTGGCAGACGAGGGCGATCTCATCACGCCGGAACTTGCCTACCGCATCGAGCAGGAGGGCGTCAATACTGCCGTCATCGACAATGAGGGCGACGAGGTCAAGGTGTTCTCCAACGGCATGGTGGATATCGCCGAGTATGTCCCGCAGCTGACCACGGAAGAACTTGAGGACGCGGGCATCAACGAAAAGGTGCGTTTCGATGTGCTGCGTGAGGTGCTTGATAAGTGCGGCGATGACAAGGATGCGCTTTTAGAGGAGCTTTCCGCAAGATGCGATGACCTCATCCCGAAGCACATCACCGTGGATGATATTTTTGCCTCCATCAACTATCTCAACTGCATTGCGCACGGCGTAGGCACGACCGATGACATCGACCATCTCGGCAACCGCCGCATCCGTTCCGTCGGTGAGCTTTTGCAGAACCAGTTCCGCATCGGCTTTTCGCGTATGGAACGCGTTGTCAAGGAGCGCATGACCCTGCAGGCGCAGGAGCCTGACAAGGTCACGCCCGCCGCGCTCATCAACATCCGCCCCGTGATGGCGGCGATCAAGGAATTCTTCGGCTCTTCGCCGCTGTCGCAGTTCATGGATCAGACGAACCCCTTGGCGGAGCTGACGCACAAGCGCCGTCTGTCGGCTTTGGGCCCCGGCGGTCTTTCGCG
>UQZS01000093.1 GCA_900545625.1 uncultured Oscillospiraceae bacterium
CTGCATATGGGCATACAATGTAGAAAGCCCATTGCCGTGGTTGATGATCACATAGTAGCCATAGCTGGAATGGTATCCTGCCGTAGTCACCCTGCCGCTGCCCGCCGCAACGACCGCAAGTCCCGTGCTCCCGCCGCCGGCGCGGGTAATGTCGATCGCCCGATGATACCCGGAGCTTCGCGAACCGTAGCCGGAGGAAATGTTATACGCCCCGATTGCAGGCCATAGCAGGCTGCCGCCGTAGCTGGTCGCGGAATAGGAGCCGGAGGAACCGTATGCCCGCCGCGTGCCGACCTGAATGACCTCATCGACGGGCTCCCGGATCGTCACGCGTGAGACCTCTTTGACCGAGGTGCGCACACCGTCCACATAAGTGACCAGCTCCGTGACCTCCTGTTCGCCGTTGACGCCCTTCGTCTTGGTGCGCCGCGTGCCCGAATACAGGCTGGACGTTTCTTCCCGAACCGTCTCATACGGAATCGTCTCGGTGCGCGTTTCGGTACGGGTGACCTGCACCTGAATGAAATTGACCTCGCGGGTGATGAGAAGCTCCTGCCCGATGTGGATCTCTTCGGTAAGGCCCGGATTCTGCTCAAACAGCGTCGCTGTGGATAAACCGAATTTCTGTGCAATGCCCGAAACCGTGTCGCCCTCCTCGACCGTGTAATACTGCGCAGCGCTCTTTTTGGAATCCAAGCGCTGGGAAAGGCGCTGTGCATCCCAGATCGTCTCTTCGCTGTCCGGGTAAAGCCCCTGCACATACGAGATCTCCTCGACAAAGCTGACAACCGCGTTGGCATCGGTTACGTTGTAGTTGTCTAAGATCGTATCGAACACCGTGGCGGCGTCCGTCTCATTCTTCACCGCGCACAGGAACTCACCGTCGATATAAATCCCACAGGCATTGGTCACCTGCAAATTGCTGCGTTCAATAATGGCGTCGCACAGCACGGTTGCATCGCGCAGTTCCGTTAGACGTACCGGTTTGATCGCAAAGCTGACGCTTTCCGTTTTTGTGTCGCCCGTATCCACTGCCGTTGCGGTCGCAAGCCGTTCTTCCGCCTGCTCACGCGCGGCAAGATAGACCGATTCCGATTCCACGTAACCGATGACCGCGTCGTTGTATTTGACCTCGAGCGCCAAAGTCCTGCCGCCAAGGGCACTGACCGTAAAGCAGAGCACGACGAATGCGGCGCACGGCAGCACCACGTTGACGGCAAAGCGGAATACTGCGCCGTGCAGGCGAAACGCCTTGCGCATATAGGCTTTCAGCAGCGTCGGCGCGGCCCTGCGGTCGTTTTTCAGCACATCTAAAACACGTGCGTGCACACGGCGCACATCGCTGATCAGCTCACGGATCTCGCGCACGAGCCGGCGCGCTGCGCGCATAAAAAAGCCGCCCACCGTAACGAGTACGGCGGTCAAGATCGCCCGAAGCGCCTGGAACGGCTTTTTGAGCTGCCGCCAGAGCCAGCGCCCGAAGTTGCGCAGCAAATAGCCGCTTTTCAGCCCTAAATAATAGATATTGCGGTAAAATCGGTCAAACATATGGTGTTCCTTTCAAATGCCGCGCCGCGGAAAGGACGCAAAGCGTTTTTCAGGTCCAAAGACATATATAAAGGATTATAACACATTTTGCCTGCTTTTTCAAGTCGCGCCGCACAGGTGCGCGACGCGGTGCGGCGCGGTGCGCTTCGTTGCCGTCTGCGGAACACAAAAACGGCGGCGCTTATAAAAGCGCCGCCGTTTGTTACAGCGTTCTTATTCGTCTTTGTCGTCCGCGTCATCGCCGCAGCCATCACAGCCGCAGCCGCATTCGTCATCAAGGTCGAATTCCAGCTTTTCGCCGCACGCCGGGCAGGCGGCAAAGCCGTTGTCAATGTCGGCTTCGTCAAAATAGACAGTCTCGCCGCAGGCGGGGCAGTCCACTTCGTAAACGCCCTCGTCGTCACAGTCGCACTCGTCCTCTTCATAGACATACTGCTCAAGATCGTCAAGATCTTCATCCACAGCGTCGAGCTGCTCGCTGACGAGCGCCAGCTCGTCTTCAAGGTCGGAAACGGTCATGGCAAGATCATCGATAACGTCGAGCATTGCCTTAAACAGCCTGGTTTCATCCTTCTTTTCTTCGAGGTCAAGCCCCTCGAACAGCCCGCGCAGATAGGCGGCTTTTTCCGTAACGGTCATAACGTATACCTCCTAAAATACAATTACGCTCTGGACATATATTCGCCGCTTCTCGTATCGACGTTGATCATTTCGCCCTCGTCGATGAACAGCGGGACTTTGATCTCCGCCCCGGTTTCGAGCGTGGCGGGCTTGGTCGCGTT
>UQZS01000094.1 GCA_900545625.1 uncultured Oscillospiraceae bacterium
TCGCTGTTCGCCAACGTCAATACAACAATTTTCCCATGCGTCCTCTCAATTGGCGTTCCCCAAAACAAGTTCTTTTTTCTTTCCCAAATCTGTAACACATCATTGACAAACCTACAACAGTATGTGAATATTCATGCTCACGTGTAGGCCGCTTGCGGCTTTACACAGCTATGCCTTAGGGGTCTTTCCGTGCTGTTCGAACCGTGCGCGCAGCGCGGCAAGGGTGCGCTTTTCAATGCGCGACACATACGAGCGGGAAATATGCAGGCGTTCGGCGACCTCGCGCTGGGTTTCGGGCGCGTTGCCGGATAGGCCGTAACGGCGGATGATGATCTCGCGCTCGCGCGGGTTGCGGATCTCGCGGACATAGCGGCGAAGCTGCTCGGTCTTGACCTTGCGGTCGAGGTCGTCGGCGATGGTATCATCCGTATAGAGGATCTCGGAAAGCGTCAGCGGGTTGCCCTCGGGATCGGTATCGATGGGGTCGCTCATGGAGACGTCCTGCGCGCTTTTGCGGCGGGAGCGAAAATACATGAGGATCTCATTTTCGATGCAGCGCGCGGCGTACGTGGCAAGGCGCGTACCTTTTTTGCCGTCGAAGGACTGGATGGCTTTGATCAGCCCTATGGTGCCGATGGAGATCAGGTCATCCTGATCGGAATACGAGGCATAATATTTTTTGATGATGTGTGCGACCAGGCGCAGGTTATGCTCAATAAGCCGATCCCGCGCCGCATTGTCACCTGCCCAAAACTGTTCGAGCGCCTCGCGCTCCGCTTTTGCGGACAGCGGCTTCGGGAAAGAGCTCGCCCCCTCGATATGTAAGATCAGATACAGCATATTGGCGCTGATGGCGGACAGCAGTTCTAAAAACACGGTGCGATCTCTCCCTTTTACCCTTTGCTTCACTATATGAAATCTTGATTTGCCGCTTGCAAGTCCGCCGGAAAATTAAACCGCAGACGGCAAATGCCGTCTGCGGTATCATTCGCAATAGATTCTGCAAAAGAGAGCTTGCACACCGTTATGCGTGGGTGCGGAAAGCCAATGCCTGCGCCTGTGTTTGCGCGGGTGCGGTCGCAGCCGGTTCCGTGCTTTGCGCGCGGGCATCATCCAGCGCCTTTTGCAGCGCCGCACGCGCCCCGGCAGAGGGCAGAGACGCGATGCCGGAGGAAGCTGTATCATACAACGCCTCGCTCGGTTCGGCGATGTAACGCGCAAGGTTCTGCTCCGCCGCAAGATACGCACGAAGCCCCGTGCTGTCGGTCAAAACCGTTTTACTGCCAACGGACTGCATATCCGTTTTCGCGGCGTAGTCGTAAAGCCCGATATTCAGATCCGTATAGCCCGAAATGCCGTCGATCTTGCCGCTGTCGGAATACTGCCATGCGCCGTAGCTGTATTTGAAATCCGTCTCTTTGGAGGTGTAATGCGCCACCCAGATCGCGTAATTTTGCAGGCGGCTGAATTGCAGCTCATCATAGAAAAAGGTCTTGGACGCATACACGCCCGCCGTATAGCCTGCGTTTTCCACCGCTTCGCAGAACGCGACGGCAAGGTCGGTACGCTTGGAACGGCTCAAGGTATCGGCACGCCCTGTGTGGCTGCTCGTAGCGAACTCCGTATCAAAATAAATCGGATAGGTGATGTTGTATTCCCGCGCCATATTGACGCACGCGCCCGCTTCTTCGAGCGCCTCGTCCACGTTGATTGCCTGACTGAAAAAATATAAGCCGACGTCAAGCCCCGCCGCAAGCGCGCCGCGGATATTCTGCTCAACGTTTTTATCCTGCATCACGGGCTTGACGGGGTCGGACGTGCCGTAGCCGCGAAAGCCCACGCGGATGATCGCATAATCCACGCCAGAGGCCTTGACCTTATCCCAGTCAATATTGCCGTTCCACTGGGATACATCGATCCCCATCCGTGAAGCCTTGGCACCGTAAGCGTTGAAACGGACGTTGCGCCCGTCGAGCTTGAGAATGCCGCTGAAAGGCGTATGGTTCGCATTCAAATAAAACGGCGTGCCCGCAAGGGTCGTAAGTCCCGTTACACGCGAGACATCCGCATACACATAATCCGTATACATAGACGCATGCACATCCGCCGTACCGCCGCGGAACACATAATCGCGCACCTCCGGATCGGTGCCGTTGCGCTCGCGCAGGCTCATTTCGTAATAGGGAT
>UQZS01000095.1 GCA_900545625.1 uncultured Oscillospiraceae bacterium
AGAGAAAATTCCACGCCCGCCCGTACGCAGAGAATCAGAGATCCGTGGTCAGAAAATAGATTCAAGATAAAAGGTTCCTCGCTTGGGCTTTTACCAATTTGTGCACAGTAGGCTTTTTCTCTCCCCCTGTCTCGCTGATGCTCGCCATCCCCCTCGTCAGAGGGGGAAACGCCCAACCGAACATTTGCAGAAATCCTTTCCTCCCTCTGAGGAGGGAGGTGGGGCGGCGGCAAGCCGCCGCCTCGGAGGGAGAGACCGCAGGGCGGGTGATTTCCCCTAACAGGGGAATCACCGCCACTACGCGGTTTGTACAGGTTTTCTATTTGGGTTATAACCGCGGCAATGCGTAAAAACGCCTGCACCGCATCTGATTTCTGTTTTCTAACTTCTGACGTCTGATTTTCACTTGCCGACGCAGAACTGCGCAAAGACCGCGTCCACAACGGATTCCGTAGCACGTTTGCCCGTAAGTGTGTCGAGCTCCTCGATCGCCGCATCCATACACACCTGCACCGCGTCGCGTGTAATCCCTGCGGTGAGCGCGTCGTGCGCTTCGTTCAGGTGTTCGAGCGCCGAACGGCAGCAGGCGTTCTGCCGCTCGTTCATCAAAGTCGGAGCGGCGGTGTCAAAATCGGCTGTCCCCAAAACCTCGCCGACCGCCTGTTCCAAATCGGCAAGCCCCGTTTGTGTTTTGGCACTGACCGGCACAACTTTATTAAACACTGTGTCTAATATTTCGCTGTCCAACTGCTGCGGCAGATCGGTCTTGTTAATAACGGCAATGGCTTTTTTCCCTTTGCACAGCGCGAACAGCCGCTTGTCTTCCTTCGTCAGTGGCTCGGCGCTGTCAAATACCGCCAAAACGAGCGTCGCGCGCTCCAATGCCGTGCGGGCGCGTTCCACACCGATGCGCTCTACGGCGTCGTCCGTGTCGTGCAGACCTGCCGTATCGGAAAGATGCAGCACCAGCCCGCCGAGCGTGACCGTTTCCTCCACCACATCGCGCGTTGTACCGGCTACGTCGGTGACGATCGAGCGTTCCGAGCCCGAAAGGAGGTTCATCAACGTCGATTTGCCGACGTTCGGCCGGCCGACGATGACCGTATCCACCCCCTCGCGCACGGCGCGTCCCGAATCAAAGCGGGCAACAAGCGCCGAAAGCGCATCCCGCGCGCCGTCGACAACTTGCAGCAGCGCATCGTCCGATACGTCGTCGATGTCCTCGTCGGGGTAGTCCACCCACGCCGCGAGCGCGGCAGAGGTCGCTTTCAGGCGGCCGGATATGGCGTCGATCTCGTGTGAAAGCTTCCCTTCCAGCGCGCCGAACGCCGCCTGTGCCGCCTGTTTGCCTTGGGCGGCGATGATCTGCATCACGCCCTCGGCGCGGGTCAGGTCCATTTTGCCGTTCAGAAACGCGCGGCGCGTAAATTCGCCCGCCTCGGCGGCGCGCGCGCCGTTCTGGAGGGCGGCGCGCAAGACCTGCCGCGTCACATACAGCCCGCCGTGGCAGGAGATCTCCACCACGTCCTCACCCGTATAGCTTTTCGGCGCACGGAACACAAGGGCGACCGCCTCATCCAAAGCCGTGCCGCCGCAAAGCACCGTGCCGAACGCGGCATGGTAGCCCGGTAGGGAAGATAAGGGCTTTTTTGAGACGGGGCGGAAAATGCGGTCGGCGACCGCCAGGGCATCTTCGCCCGAAATGCGGACAATGCCGATCCCGCCCGCCGCCTGGCCGGTGGAGATCGCGGCTATCGTGGACATAAAATCACCTCGGTTTTAGATGGTAGATTTTAGATTCTGGATGTTAGACGTGGGATGGGCAAGCTTGCAGAAGTCGGAATTTAGATGTCAGAGGCGATATGGGTGCTTTTCCGCAAAGCCGCGGCTGTGCAGGAAAGAAACCCGCCCCTACAAGATAAAACATGCCGTTTTTAGTGTAGCCGCGGCTTTGTAAAAACCTACCTGCACCGCTTCTGACCTCTTGCTTCTAACTTCTGAAATCTGAACGCAGCCCTGCCCCTATGGCATAAAACATCAAGTTTTCGGGATAGCCGCAGGTGGTTCGAATTCTATATATTTCTTGAGCAGGCGTGGAATTTTCTCC